>JBDGPY010000082.1:0-74208 GCA_042219425.1 Haloarcula sp.
CGGCCTCGTCACGGATCTCGTCGGCCTCGCGGTAGGCCTCGATCATCTCGTTGTGATGCTTCTGGGCCTCGTCGGCCAGCTCCGTGACTTTCTGATGGTGTTTTGAGGCCTCGGAACGGACCTCTTCCGCTTCCTCTTTGATCTCTTCGAGATCGCCACCCTGGTCGAGTTTCTCCTGTTTCTCCTGGAGCTTCTCGCGCTTGGTTTCGATCTTCTCGATGAGTTCCTTCTCGTCTTCCGAAGAGAGAACCTCGGTCTGTTGCTTGAACTCGAGGTCTTCAATCTCTTCTTTGAGTTGCTCGACCGACGTCCCTTCGTCGAGTTCCAGGTCGTTTTTCAGCTTGTCGACCTTGTCGAACAGCTCGTTGGCTTCCGCGTTGAGTTCGTTGCGCTTGTCCTTGTGCTCCTGGACTTGCTCGTTGAGCTCGTCGCGCTTTTCGCGGTGTTCCTGTGCTTCGTCGACCTTCTCGCGAGTCTTCGCGTTCAGGTCGTCACGGGACGAGGCCCGCTCAGACGCCATCTGGTTCAGCTCGTTGCGTCGGTCACGAAGCTGGCCGGCGAGTTTGATAAGCTCGCCTTTCGATTTGTTTTCAAGATCCTCTTCAGTTACTGTAACGTTTTTCGATTCGTCTATCGAGTCTGCCATTGTTGAAACCTCTATGCCATCACCGCTTCAGCACAGACAGCCGGCCCACTACTGAGGGGCTGACACCAATAACAAGGGTTCCCTCTCATGTTGGGCTGAAAGCGATACTGCCTGAACGCGGAAGCGTTCTGGTGCTTACAGGTAGTGGTGGATACTGTTTAAACATTCCGGTGCACTGAATACCGCGTCATCGTCTCACACGCCATATTTCGCGGGAGAGTCGTTCACACGGTCGCGGTGTTTCGCTTATATACCACGGGGAGTATCACTAGGAGATATCACTCGTGAATAGTGTATTCGTTTTTCACGACCGTCTGGCCGTCGGTGGCAGCTAGCGTCACGTCGTCACCGACCGACAGCGTGATCGTATCGACGGTGACGCGGGCGAACGGGCCGACGGTGTGTTCCGCCTGCTTCCGGTCGCCGTTTCGATCCCACTCGACAGTGAGACTCGCGCTCTCCGGGCGGTCGTGGATCACGACAATCTCCTGTGTCCCAGGTGTGGGTTCGGAGAGGACAACCTGCGTGGGTTCGTAGCTGTCAGCAAGGACAGACTTTTCGGTTCGGTCGGCGGCAAGTACGCCCATACCTGCGTCGCCGACATCACGGAGACTATCGGCGACAAGTATCTCCGTGCCGCGCTGCCGGAGTGCTTCGGCGATTCCGCGAACGTCGCCAGCCTGCTGCGTCTGTGAGGCGTCGAGATCGCTGTCGACTCCAGTCCTGTTTTCCGGGTTCGGCTGGCCGAGCGCGCCAGCGCCGAAGCCGGCGACGACATCGCCGACGCCGAACGTCTCACAGAGCCACGAGAGGTCGGACGCGGAGCCGTACTGCCAGCCGGGGTAAAGCGTGACGGCATCCGGGTTGATCCCGGGTGGGCCGACGACCGGGAACGTCGGGACGAACTCGACGGCCGCCGCGACTGCCGCTGCTTTGTCTCCCTCAGCGTAGCTGGTCCGCCAGGCGCGCCACCGGAACCGGAGACGGTCGAGGAACCCTGAACCCAGTCCGTCGGCGTACGTCGTCACCGGATTGTCGTGGACGCCGACAGCTGCGAAACTGGGATACTGTGCGTAGGTCGCGTCGAGCCGTCCGGCGAGGTCGGTCCCACGCTCGCTGTCGAACGAACCGGGCCCGGACAGCGGCAGGTCCTGCCAGAGCAGGACACCGTGTTCGTCACAGGCACGAGCCACCGCTGGTGGTGTCCCCTGGGCACGAACACGGATCAGGTTCGCATTGGCATCGACGGCCCGCTTTACGTCCTCGACGGTTGGGTCGAGCGCTGTCACGCCGCGAGCTGGTACGTCCTCGCCGTTGACCGTAAGGCCATTGTCGTAGCCGACGGCCGCTAGCCCGGTCGTCACCGAGTGCTCGTCGTCGCCCAGTCTGGCCCTGACCACGTAGCGGGACTGCTCACCGCGGTCGTGAGGCCACCACAGAGAGGGGTTGCGAACGTCTATCGTGGCGGTCACCGTCTCCGTCCCGTCGCTGGTTGAGACGCGTGCCCGGTCCATCATCCCCCCGCCGCGAACGGTCCCCTCTGGCCGTAGCGAGAGGGTTATCCGGTCGTCCAGTGGCTTCTCTGTCAGGACGGTCGCTGACACCTCGACTGTCGCATTGGGCACATCGTCTGCTGACACCTGCGGTTGGACTTCGAGCGCACTCACACATGGGTCTGGCCGGGTTTCGAGGTGTGCATCCCACCAGATACCCGGGACACAGCGCTCCGCCGGAAGCTCGTCAGTCGCGTGCAGCCCACCAAAACGGTCCTCGGGTGCGCGACATTCCACGATGACGCGATACTCCGCATGTTCGGGTAGCCGAACCCGCAGTGGTTCGAAATAGGCATCGTGACTGGTGAGCAGGTCTCCATTGCACCACACGCGTGTGTGCGCGTAGGTCCCCTGCAACACCAGAAGGGTGTGTGCGTCGCTTCCGTCCTGTGGGTCCGTGAACGTCGTTTCGTAGGCCACAGCCTCAGCTCCCGTAAACTGCTCGGGCCGGCCGGGCACCGCCACCGACTCCCACTCCTCCGAGGACGGCATTTCGCCGTCCGGCGCAATCGTTGCGCCGCGCCACTCCAGCGACATACCTTGTGGCGCGTTCCGCGCGGACATATCATTTGCCCCACGGCTTCACTTTCACTTTCACTCCGGGGTTGGATCGCTTTGACATAGGTAGCCACCTACTATCCATGTATGTTCACCGAACTGCACGACGCGGCGGTACCAACCTGTGAGGCCCATGACTGCGACCGACCGCTTGCACAGCCAGCGCTGGTGTTCGAGACCGCTGCCGGCCGTCGGGAGGCCCACGAGTGCCAGTGCGGTACGGTGACGGTTACCGTCGTCAAGTCAGAGTCGTCTCGCTAAAGTACGCCCGGCAGTGACCGGGAGGTATGACACTTGAGGAAGTGATCCACGCACGCGGCCACGAGAACGTGACGGGTGAACACGCGAGCACGCTGGAAGTGACAAGCGACGACTTTCTGACGCCAGCGGGCGACTGCATCCTCGGTATCGAGGCTGACCGCGTCCCTGCCGAGTTCGACGACGACTTCGTCACGGCCTGCCAGGACGCCGACGCCACGATCACAGCGACAATCGAGGCCGGCGACCACTCCGTCACTGTGACCGGAGCGGGCCATCCCGACCTCACTTTCGAGGGTAACCGGAGTCACGTTCTGCGGACAAGCGACTATGTCGACGACCGCACTGTGATGGTAAACGCTGACGCCGCGGCTGGCGATGTAGACCGGGGTCTTATCGAAACGCTTGCCGACGGTAGCGACGCGACGCTGACGCTCTCTGTCGACCCCAGCGACGACTGATACTGCCGGCTGTACGTTCGGACACCGAATTCGTTCGAAATGGTACAGCCGGTAGTATGAGCGGTGTCTTCTGCTGGTATCGCTAGCCACTTCAGCCAAAAGAAAACAGAGTTCGAGTGGCCGACTCCGCTTTGCCCGCGATAAAACGCGTGGGTGTCTAGCTCGACGAGATAACGTCGTCGATGCGGACGATCATCGTCGCCGCCTCGGTGGCGGACTCGACCGCTTCGCGCTTGACAGCGGCGGGGTCGAGGATACCGTAGTCGACGGGGTCACCGATGATGCCGGTCTGGCCCTCGTTGATGACGCCTGCGATGCCTTCGCTCTCGTGTTCGGCACGGAGATCGACGAGTGCATCGATGGCATCGAGACCCGTGTTCTCGGCGAGCGTGCGGGGCAGCACGTCGACGGCGTCGGCGAACGCTTCGACGGCAAGCTGCTTGCGGCCCTCGATGGAAGCGGCCTCGGTGCGGATGTGGTCGGCGATAGCGACCTCAGTCGCGCCTGCGCCGGGGACCACACCGCCGGCGTCGAGCGCAGCGATGACGGTGTCGAGCGCGTCGTTAAGTGCGCGTTCGAGTTCGTCGACGACGTGCTCGGTCGAGCCGCGGGCGATGACAGTAACGGACTCGGCGGTCGCGCCGCCGGTAATGAACGTCACCTCGTCGTCGGCCTGCTTCTCGACGTTCACGCTGTCGGCGTGACCGAGTGCATCCTCGTCCAGAGCGTCGAGCGAGCCGACGCGCTTTGCGCCGGTGGCCTCGACGATGTCTTTGGCGGTCGAGGAACTGATGCTGTCAGCGACGAAGACACCTTCCTTGGCGAGCTGAGAGGCGACGCGGTCGGCGACGTCCTCGGTGACGAAGGCGACATCTGCATCGCTTTCGAGAATCTCCTCGGCGTAGCCCTGCAGCTCTTCCTCTTCGGCGTCGAGGGCGGCGTTGAGCTGGTCGACACTGGAGACGTTGTACTCGGCGTCGATGTTGCTCTCGCGGACGTCGAGTTCGGTGTCGATGACCGCGATGGCGGCATCCTCGACGGATGTCGGCATGTTGTCGTGGACGGCTGTCTCGTCGACGATGACGCCCTCAACGAGTTTCGTCGCGGAGGAGGCCGCACCCGTCTGGCTGTGGATCTCGATGTTGTCGCGGAGGACGCCGTTGTCGCTCTTGGCGTGGCGGACGGCGTCAACGACAACTTCGGCAAGTTGCTCGGCCTCAACGTCACCGGTACCCTTGCCGGTCATCGAGGATTCAGCAACTTTGGTCAGCGTCTCGTCATCGAGGTCGACGTCGAGGACGATCTCGTCGACGGCCTCGCGCGCAAGTTCGGCGGCTGCGGAGTACCCCTCGACGATTGTTGTCGGATGGACATCGTCCTCGAGCAGGTCCTCGCCTTTTGTCAGCAGTTCGCCGGCCAGGACGGATGCCGTCGTGGTCCCGTCGCCCACTTCGTCCTCCTGGGTCTGGGCGACCTCGACGATCATCTGGGCCGCGGGGTGTTCGATGTCCATTTCCGAGAGGATGGTTGCCCCGTCGTTGGTGATGACTACGTCACCGTCGTCGGAGACAAGCATCTTGTCCATGCCGCGGGGGCCGAGCGTGGTCCGTACGGACTCGCTTACGGCTTTCCCGGCGGAGATGTTCGACGTCTGTGCGTCCTTTCCGTGTGTGCGCTGGGCGTCCTCATCAAGGATGAAAAGGGGCTGGCCGCCCATGCGTCGCTGGCCAGATGACATGTGTGTGTAACCTCGTCTAAGACAAGGCAAGCGGTTCTATATAAACCTTTCTAACAGGCCGGGAGCGGCATCCGGTGACAGCGCCGCGTTGCCCGTGCAATCCGCACTGCCCCTGCATATGTTTTAATATGGGTGTATACACACCGTACAGTAGATGCTCGAGTTGGAGCATGGGTTTCGTGTTGTTGACGTCCACGCGCGGTTAGAACCCGACGAACAGCGCCGACAGCAAGAGGGGGTGGGGAATCCGGAGCAACTTGAGCGGGAGATGCATCAGGCTGGCGTCGTCCGCGCCGTAGTCATTCCTGGCGAGCGCGACGGGTCGTACCTGAAAGCCAACAACGCTGTTGCCCGAATGACCGTTGGCCGGCCGATGGTTGCCTTCGCCAGGGTCAACGGGGCCCGTGACCCCGGCAGTGGGCCCGGGTCGACACTTCGAAATCTCACGAGCAGTCGCACGGAGAACCACGCTTCACCCGACGATATAGAACAGTACGCCTACGACGACCGTTTCTGTGGCTTCAAGCTCCATCCGCCAGTGGACGGACTGCCCGACGAAGACGTGCTCGCGCGACTGGAGTCGGTGTCGCTGCCCGTCCTCGTTCACGGTGGCGAGGCATTCCCACCCGAAACCGTTGCCGACACGCTGTTGCAGTACGACTTTCCGGTCATCCTCTCGCATTTCGGGGCCCATCCGCTTCGACGGGAGCTGATGTCGCGGGCCATCGACCTGCTCGAATCCAACGACAATTTATATCTGGACACCAGCGCCGTTCGCTACCGGCGACCCATGGAACGGGCGATTCTGGAGCACCCGGACCGCGTTCTCTTCGGAAGCGGTGTCCCCGGCGTCCATCCGAACGTGGCTGTGATGGAGATACTCACGCTGGACGTGTCGGAAGACGCGATGCGAAAGGTTTTCTCAAACAACCCCAGCCGCGTCGTTGAGGCGCTAGCCCCGTAATCTGCTGGCTGATCATCAGCGCCAGTCGTAGACAGTCACCGCGCGGTCCGCGCGCGCGGAGCGACCGTCGGGGTTACGGCGGGGCGTCCGGTCGGTGGCCCGGGCACGGAGCCCGTCAACGATGCCTGTGCCGACGCCCGTGAGCACGTCCTGCCCGTTTCCGAGCCATTTCGACGGCGTTGTCTCACCCCGGATCACATCGATCAGCGCGTCTTTCGCATCTACCCCGGCGTGGCTGAGGATGCGGCGAACCACGGTCGGTCTGACGTTGTAGTTTTTCACCAGCCGATAGGTGAGTGAGCGGTATTTCCAGTTCCAGTCCGTCCGCTGGGCTCCCCCGTCGGCCTCGAACTCGCGGCTGACACACATTTCTGTACTCCAAGATACGTCGTGGTCGCTGGCTGCCATTCGATGTGCAAAGTCCCGAGCGCTGCCGATCTCCAGGTACTCGTCAAACCCGTCGAGCGCTTCCAACACGTCGGCGTCGAACGCAACGTTTCCGGGGTTAAAATACGTCACCTCGCGACCGGCTATCGTCCGGGTCTCCTTCGATTCAGTCGTCATTCCAGCCTTGAGATGTTCATGTGTCGGCCCGGAAACTGCCCGCGCCGCGCCAGACAGCCCGTCCCGTACGGCCGCTTCCCAGCCCGGTTCGACCGATAGCGCCTGATTCACAAGCGCGATGACGTCGCCTGTCGCCCGGTCGATCCCGGCGTTGCGAGCGACCGTGACGGAGCGGTCGGCGATCTCGACGAGAATCGACACGTCGTCCCGGTCCCGAACCATCCCTGTCGTCCCGTCTGCTGACGGCCCGTTGACGACGATGACCTCGGCGTCAGAAACCTGCTCGGTGAGTGCGTCCAGACAGCCGGTCAGCTCCTCCCGGCCGTTCAGCGTTGGGACCACTACCGAGATATCCATGTCTCTGGGTAGGACGGCGAGGGTGCTTAAAAGCCGCGGGCGACAGTCGATGCCCTTGCTCTTTCAGCGGGCGACACTGCAGAAACTCGCTTCCGGCTATACGTGGGTATTCCAGTAAGACACCGAGGCCATCTTCTCGCCAAGCGGCGTTCCCCCGAGCGCCGTGTCGAGAGAGCGGAACGAGGCGGCCAACTCGTTCGGGATTTTTCGATAGAAGCCGTAGGGCAGCAGCCAGTCGTGGGACGCGTCAGTTAGTTCCAGTCCAGCCCCGTCGAGGAGACGGTCGATTTCCCAGCGGGAGTAGAGGCGCGACCCCATTGGGAGTGCCCAGTTGTATGTCGACCGAGTCGAAAATCGGTTGAAGGTGTCAAAGAAGACCTGTTCGCTCGCAACCCGTCGCATCTCTGCAAGGAACGCTGCCGGCGTATCCGCCAGATGGAAGAAGCGCATCGCAAACACCGTATCGAAGTGGTTGTCCGGGAACGGGAGACGAGCCGCGTCACCGCGCATGAACTCCACGTGGTCGTCAACACCGGTCACTTGCGCTTTCTCACGCCCCTGCTGGAGCATCGGGCCGGAGATGTCCAGACCGGTGATCTCCGCTCCGCGCTCGGCGAGCATCACGGTGAACCGTCCAGTCCCGCAGGCGACCTCTAACACGTCCTTGTCCGCAACTGGTCCGATCGCATCGAGGACCGCCTGTTTCTCGCGTCGGTCGATCAACCGTCCGCCGCGGGAGAATCGTTTGGCCTCGTACTCTTCGGCCACGGTGTCGGCCTGATACCACTCCTGCCCTTTCACGCTCTATTTCTCACCACGCGGGGGATAAAACGATACTGGAATTCCCTCTCACCGACGCCCGGTCTGTGCTGTCCCAGCCGGCAGGAGCAACTGTCCCCGAACAGCGATACGCGCGGAAACCACGTGACGGCGGCACTGTATAAGGGTACATTAAACACTTCATAGAATCTGTATTGTTTGGTCATGGATATAGACAAGTTTTACGAGTATGTCTTGAATATCACCCACTATGAGCGCATTAACTGAAAACGCCGCACCAGCCCCTTTCACTGACGAGGAGTTCCGTGACACCCTCCGTGAACTCCCGCCGAGTGCTAAACTCGTCGCGAAGGTGCTAGAAGACGATGCCCCACTGTCGCAGGGCCAACTGGCTGAGAACTCGCTGCTCCCCGACCGGACCGTCCGGTACGCCCTGAATCGTCTGGAGGAGTCCGGGCTGGTTGACTCGCGGTACAGCTTCACCGACGCACGGAAACAGGTGTACTTCCTCACAATTTGAGATGGAGGGATGTCCCGGTCGTCGCTGAGACAACCGAAACGACTTACAACTGTCTGTCTAATCCGTCGGCATGGACTGGCAGCGGGCCGACGTTCCCGTTCAGACGCGGGCTCCGGCTGGTGAAACAGCGGCATATCTCCTCGGCGATGACGCCGCACTTCTCGTTGATCCCGCCGACACGTCTTCTGCTCTTGATGCGCTCGTCGACGCTCGCTCCATCGCTCACATCACCGTCACACACCACCACCCCGATCATGTCGGCGCTGTCGCTCACTACGCCACAGAGATGGACGCGACCGTCTGGGCGCGGCGCGGTCGGAGCGGGGCGTTTGAAGCGGCGACCGGTGTCCGACCTGACCGGGTGTTCAGCGAGGGAACGGCGATTCCGACTGACGCCGGCCCAGTGACAGTGATTGACACACCGGGCCACGTCCCGGAACACGTCGCCTTCGAGGCCGGAGACACTATCATCTCCGGCGATCTCGCCGTTGCTGAAGGCAGCGTCGTTGTCGGCGCACCCGATGGCGACGTTCGCGCCTACCTGACATCGCTGCGCCGCCTCGCCGCACGCGACCCGGCCCGGTTGCTTCCGAGCCACGGCCCGATAATCGATGCTCCCCGTAAGACGTGTGCCAGACTCATCTCTCATCGGCTAAACCGTGAGCACCGCGTTCGCGCGGCCGTCCATGAGGGAGCCAGAACACTCGACGCGATTCTCGACGCTGCCTACGAGAAGGACCTCACCGGCATCCGCGACCTGGCCCGCGCAACGGTGCGAGCCCACGTCGAGAAACTGGCTGTCGAGGACGATCTCTCGTGGGACGGTGAGCGGGCCGAACCCGTTCGCCCAGGGTGACGCGCCCTTTTTGCCTGTCGACCCGCTACCGCCACTGTGGACTCTCTCGAATCCGAACTCGACCGTGCTCGCGACCTTGACGAGTCGGCGCTGGCCGATGCAATCGAGACTATCGGGTTCGAATGCACGCGCTGTGGGGCCTGCTGCAAGGCCGAAACAGCCTGTGGTGACGATAGTGATAGCGCCGAAACTGACGGCGACCCCCACACGGCGACGGTGTTCCCCGACGAGATTCGGCAGTTACAGGCGGCCGGTGACTACGACTTCCGCGACGTTGCCCGACCGATGCCCTACGGGATCTCGGACGGGCCAGACGGTCCCGAGGGAGAGACGTTCGAGTGGGCGCTCCAGACCGATGACTGTGGCGACTGCACGTTCTACGCCGAGGACGACGGCACGGGGGCCTGTACGGTCCACGGTGACCGACCGCTCATCTGCCGGACTTACCCGTTTTCCATCGGTTCACTAGCAAATGATAGCAACAGCGGACTTGGAACCACTGAACCGATGGGCAGTGTTGTAGAACAGGAAGGGAAAGTTCGAGCGCATGAGTGTGAGGGTCTTGGCCGCGATATCTCACGTGAGGATGCCGAAGACCTGGCAAAGTCACTGAAAGAGCGTGCCGTCCGTGAACTGGAGGAAGCGATTGCCGTCCGAGATACCTACGAGCCAACAGATGTAGATGGCGTAGTGGTGCATGACTCCGAGGGACAGAAGCGGCCAGATGGGACACCCCTTCCCTCCGAGCATGAGTAGTAAGCGGGTTGACGCTCGGTGGTGTGCCACACCTGGAGTGGGTAAGCCCCCCCGACGTGTACTGGACAACTCACAGATAGAGAGTGGCCCCCTCGTGTCGAGCGTCACATATTTTGTTGGGGGTATCCGCAGACCCACCAGAAGCAAAACCGCACCGATGGATTTCCACGGGGCAAAGAAAGAAGGTAGCTTACGGGAGATGACCGTATGTATGCCTAAGACTGACGAGAGTGACCGATGCTCGACCTGTGGGGAATATCGTACAGTGATTGATAGATTCTCCCCCGTGCTCTCTTTTCTAGGCACCTAGAGGGAAGCAATATTCCCGAATCTCTATCTTCATTAACTATAATGGATTCTGTGGAGCGGGCTGCCGATGGCAGTAGAGACGAATCAGTTGATGATCTATCAGACGTATTAGAGAGCCAAAAGAAACGACATCTGTTGTACTGTCTCGCTATGTATTCAAATCCGATGAGATTACCAGATATCGCTGACCAACTGACAGTCTGGGACGGAATTGGAAGAGAGGAAGAGTACCTAGAAAAACGGCTTCACATCTACAATTCTCTGTTCCACGACCATCTGCCGGTGTTACGTGCTAGGGGTCTCGTTCGCTATCACCAGGCGGAAGACATCGTCGAGCTAGGCGAAGCCGTTTCTCGTATAGAGTCAACTCTGAAATCCTCCCTCGAAGACGAGTTAGATAGCTTACTACAGATTGAAGCGGAGTCGATGGCTCAACGTGATTGATACTGCCGGCTGTACGTTCGGACACCGAATTCGTTCGAAATGGTACAGCCGGTAGTATGAGAATCCTGAGGTAGTTTCGATAGGAACGGACAGCATGACATCCTCCTTGCCGTTTACGACGTGGATTCCCGTGCGGTGGAAGTTTCAGGTTTGCAGTCCAGGCAAGGACTACCCGCCCATCTCACGCTCAGATTGGGCGCTCTCTGATAAAGAGACATATCCACTGAGACAGGGGAGACCCCTCCCCAGAGCCCGACTGGCGGTTGAAGTTCTGAGCGGTCGCAGATATCTAACTGAAGAAGCGATCGGCGTCTACGACAGCTATCAGCCCGCGAATCCGGCGTCGGGACAAGTGCCGTCCGCGATTCCGAAGGGGCGAAACGACCCGACGGGACCCCGTATGAGAGGGAGTCAACCGTCTCAGTCGCCGTCGATTATTTCGCCGACGGCGAAGTTCGACTTAACCTCGGTTATTTCTATTTTCACTCGCTGATCGATCTCCGCGCCCGGGACGATGATGACGTAGCCGCGTTCGACACGAGCGATGCCGTCACCCTGCTTGCCGATGTCCTCGATTTCGACGTAGCGCGTCTCGCCAGGCTCGACAGGCGGTTGCGGCTGGTCTGGCGGCGTCTCGGTCGGCGGCTCGTCCGCTGCTTCCGTCTCCTCGTCTGCGGAGATAAGTGCAACGCGGTAGGTGCTGCCAGATTCGACTGCGCCAGTCTCGAGCTCTCGACTCGGTATCTCGACGACGTAGCGGTCCCCCTCTTCGCGGACGTCAGCACTGAACAGACACAGCAGTTGATCCGAAATTTCCAATGTGATAGACCTCCGTTCGGCCACAAAACGGTCCATTATTAAAGAACTGCCGGAGAGAACGACCGCTATCGTATCAACTCCGTGGCTGGTGGAGTATCGGTGTTTCCCGCGTGTACCAATTGCCCGACGCGCGGTGCAACTTGCGGGCGAATCTTTCCCACTCGGCGGCCAAAACCGCAAGACAGTGAGCCGTTAACCGTCTGTACCAAATCCACTAAGAGTGTCTCGGTGTTGTAACTAGATGTATCAATGAGCGCCACGGCACAGACGGCTGACAACCCCCTTTCGGACAAGCAGCGTCGTATTCTGGAGTACCTTCGGTCCAACGCTGACAACCAGACCTACTTCAAATCGCGACTCATCGGTGACGAACTTGGTCTCTCAGCCAAGGAAGTCGGGACAAACATGATAGCCATCGCCAATGGCGACCACGATCTAGCCGTCGAGAAGTGGGGCTACTCCTCGTCGACGACGTGGATGGTCGAGGCCTGAAATCTGTGTTTTCGGTTCGCTCTCTAGCGGGTCATATCTGCTGTCTACCACACTGAGTAGCGTTACTGATCAAGGGTCGTACCGCAGCAGCGAGTCCGCTTCGCTTGCCAGCGTTGCGGCGTCGTCACCAAAGGAGTCCGCGTATCTGACGATGAGCGTCAGCACCGTCTCCGGTTCGGTGATCGCGTAGCCGTCTTCCCGGGAAAGGAGCCCGGCCGACTCTAGGTCGGCGGCGTAGTTACTTACCGTTGGCCGCGAGACATCGAGTTCTGTCGCCAGTTCGGAGGCCGTCACCTCCGGACGGCGAAGCAAGGTGACGAGCATTCCGCGCGCGGTCGACCGGCGCAGATAGCCAAGCGTTACCTGCTCGAACTCGGTGAACTGCCCGGACGGGAAGTAGCGTCGGTAGTCGCCGTCTTTCTGTGAGGCGACGACGCCCTCGTTCTCCAGTCGGTGCAGGTGATGCTGGGCCTCGCCGGTCCCGAGCTTGAGGTCGTCACGGAGCTTCGAGAAGTGGGTCCCGGGGTGTGCAGAAACGTAGCCGGCGATGGCGTCGGGCGCGGCGCTGTCGCTTCCGCTGTCGGTGAACCGGGCAAACGGGCTGGCAGCGCCGAGGGCCGCAAAGCGACGGAGTGTCGCTCGCTTGTCCTCGTCCACGTCGCCCTCACGTGTCATTGCTACCGAAAACGTGGTTCGGTAATAAAACGTCTTCGCCTGGGCTGGAGGACTAGTTGTCCTTGTCCACTTCCGACGTTCGCGTCGTGTCGTCGGGTCCCCCGGCGACATCAGTTGTGTCCGAGTCGCTGTCGATTTCGGCGTCCATCTCCTGAATCATCTCGTCGGCGCTGTCGAGGCCGCTGTCCTGCCCCTCTTTGATCTTCTGTGCTTCCTGTTCCATGGCCTCGACATCGACCTCGGCCTCCTCGTCGATCTGGCCGAGGATTTCCTCGATGTCGTCCAGTCCGAGCATCTCGCGGGCCTCCTTGTCGAAATCGAGCCCTTCGAGGACGTGGCCGTCCTCCTTCACGTCGGAGCCCTGGAGATGCTTGCCGTAGCGGCCCACCAGTGACGTGAGCTCCTGCGGGAGGACGAACTTCGTCGACTCTCCCTTGCCGATTTCGGCGAGCGTCTCCATCCCCTTGTCGATGACGGCGCGCTCGCCCATCGACTCGGCGGACTTCGCACGCAGGACGGTCGAGATTGCGTCACCCTGGGCTTCCAGGATCTGGCTCTGCTTCTCACCCTGTGCACGGATGATGTTGGACTGCTTGTCACCTTCCGCCGTCTCGATGGCGGAGCGCCGTTCACCCTGGGCTTCCAGGATCATGGCACGGCGTTTCCGCTCGGCGGAGGTCTGTTGCTCCATGGCCTGCTGGACGTCCTTCGAGGGGTTGACCTCACGGACTTCCACGCTCTCGACGCGGACACCCCACTCGTCGGTGGGCTCGTCAAGTTCCTTCCGGATGCGTGCGTTGATCTCCTGGCGCTTGTTGAGCGTGTCGTCCAGTTCCATGTCACCCAGCACAGCACGGAGGGTCGTCTGGGCGAGGTTGGAGACGGCACGCTCGTAGTTATCGACTTCCAGGAACGCTTTCTTCGGGTCCATCACCTTGATGTAAACGACGGCGTCGGCGGTCACCGGCGAGTTGTCGCGGGTAATGGCCTCCTGCCGTGGCACGTCGAGCGTCTGCGTACGCATGTCGAAGCGTGTCACGTCGGAGACGAAGGGGTAGATGAAGTGAATCCCCTGGTCGAGAACGCCGCGATAGGTACCAAGGACTGTGTAGGCACCTTTCTGGTACGGGCGGATGATCACGACGCTGGAGTACACCAGCGCGATAGCCAACAGGAGGAATATTACCGTAACGAATCCGATAACTCCTCCCAACTGAAGCGGTGCTGTCGCGGGGAACATGACAGTAAGGACTCCGGAGCGCTCAATCAAAAGGCTTCGGTGTCTCTGTGACAAACTACCGAATCGCACACCACCTATGCTCGTTCTGACTCCCACTCAGGGTCGGTGTCTGCGTCTGCGCTGCTCTGGTTCCGGTCGCGTTCGAGTTCCCGGTCGATCTCGTCGGTTGCCGACTCCACCGGTTCGACTTCGATAACGTTCCCACCGCCGGGGTCGATGACGATTACCTCCGTCCCTTCCTCGATCGGGTCACCGGTACTCCGGGCCTGATAGTACGGATTGAAGCCGCCGTCCTCCAGTTTGACCTCGCCGTCGCCGTGGGTCACTCGCTCAGTGACAGTGCCGAACTGGCCCATAAGCGAGTCTGAACTGAGCGTTTGCCCACGCCCGGAAGCGGCGAAATCGACCTTTCGATACCCCCACAGCGTGACCGCGGTGGTCGTCAGTACGACGACCGTGAGTATCAGCGGCGCAAAGATGCCCAGGCTTGCCGGGATAAACAGCCCGACCAGCCCTGCTGTCAGCAGCGCTATCCCGAGAACAAAAAAGTGGGTTCCGGGCGCAAGCGCCTCGCCGACGATGAGGCCCGCACCGGCCAGAAACAACAGAATAGAGAGCGACATACCTAGTAGTGGTTCGGCCTGCAGGGGGGCAACCACCGACAGCGGGTTCACCATACGCTAATATAGTGTTGGAGCAGGATTAAGTGTCGGGGTCAGAGCTACTGTCTATCACAATCATCGGTCGATATTGACGAATACTGCTCGATGTTGGTTCACCGAGAGAAGTCTGTCGGTCACGCGGGGAGTAACTCAGACATCGCTCGTCCGGACGAAGAACCCGTACAGTGCGGCAGCCCCGACTACCACAGCCAGAATAACGCCACCAAGCGTCATCGGGGCGTACACATCTGCACCGAGGAACATCCGTCCGAATGCGATAATCGCGATAAAAACCCCCAGTGCGACGAAGGCCACGTTCTCCAGTTCCGGGGCGTCCGGTGTCACCTCCAGATCCGGAGCGAACGAGCCGGCGACAGCGCCCTCCTCATCGTCGGCCGCGTCACTTTGATCATCGCTCTCGACACGAATAACGTCGGCCTCCGTCGCCAGCTCGTACTCCTCAGTGAACGTATCGTCGTCAGCGGCCGCCCCGTCGTGGTCGGCCCCGTCGTCATCCATGTTCTGACGTACGTACTGTGACTACAAAAGCGCTGGCGACTGTCCCTACTGCACGCGGGTCCCCAGTGGGGCGTCCTCGTGAGTCGTCAGCAGGTCGGCTTCGTCGCCGGCGGCCAGCACCATGCCGTTGGATTCGATGCCGAACAGCTCGGCCTTCTCCATGTTCGCCAGGAGGATGACGCGTGTTCCGGGGAGGTCCTCGGCGTCGTGGAGCTGTCGCAGTCCGGCGACGACCTGGCGGACCTCGTGACCGATGTCGACTTCCAGCCGAAGTAGTTTGTCCGCTCCTTCGACCGGCTCTGCGCTACGGATCTCGCCGACGCGCATGTCGACGCCCTCGAAGTCCTCGAAGCCGATGCGGTCTTCGACAAGTGGTTCGAGATCAACCGCCTCGCTGTCATCTCCGTCAGTGTCGCTGGCTCCGTTTGCGTCGTCCCCGGATTCCTCGTTGGCGTCCGCAACACGCTCCTGTAGCTCTTCGTTCAGTACCTCGATGTGGTCGTCCTCGACCTGCTCGAACAGCTCCGCGGGCTCGCCGAACTCGGCCGGTGGCGCTTCGAGTGCGCTGTCGAGCGTCACGTCGGCGACAGAGCCCTGTTCGCCCAGCTGTCCCCAGATCCGTTCGGCCTTGCCCGGGAGGACAGGCTGCATGAGCACCGCGACGGCCTTCGTCAACTGGACGCAGTCGCGGATGACCTGCTCGGCGCGGTCGGGATCGTCGTCAACGAGGTTCCAGGGCTCGTTTCGCTGGATGTACTCGTTGCCGTAGTTCGACAGCTCGATAGCGATTTCGGCCAGCGCTCGCACGTCGTATTCCTGAACCGCGGCCTCGAAGTCGTCAAGCGCCGACTCGATCCGGTCGCGAACGTCGTCGCTGACGGCGGCGTCGGGTGTCCCGTCATAATTGCGCTTGGCGAACAGCAGCGAGCGGTAAATAAAGTTGCCGACGTTACCCACGAGTTCACCGTTGACGCGCTCCTGGAAGCGGTCCCAGGAGAAGTCCACGTCAGTGTCGATTTGTGCACCGGTTGCGATATAGTACCGGAACAGGTCTGGATGGAAGCCGGCGTCAAGATACTCATCAGCCCAGACAGCGCGATTCCGCGAGGTAGAGAGGGCATTGCCGTCGATACCGACGAACCCGGTCGCCAGAATCGACCGGGGTTCGTTGTACCCCGCGCCGCGCAGCATTGCCGGCCAGAACACCGCGTGGTGCTGGATGATGTCGCGCCCGATGACGTGGATGATCTCGCCGCTGCCGTCAGTCCACTCGTCGTCCCACTGCGTGTCGTGCTGTTCCTCACCGTCGATTTTCCAGACCTCCTCCCAGTCGTACGCCTCCGAGCCGACCCGTTCGGAGTACTGCTTCGTTGAGGCGACGTACTCGATGGGCGCGTCGACCCAGACGTACAGGACGAGGTCGTCGCCGTCGGCGGTTTCACCGCCTCCCTCTCGTTGCTCCTCTGGAGCAACGCCACCGTCTACATCGCTCGGATAGTCGACGCCCCAGTCCATATCCCGCGTGATACAGAGGTCCTGCAGTTCGCCCTCGATCCACTCGCGGGGCTGGTTCTGGGCGTTGTCGGTCCCTTCGAGACGGTCGAGAAAGCCCTGGAGGTAGTCCTGAAAGTCGGAGAGACGGAGGAACTTGTGTTCACGCGTGCGGTACTCCGCGGGATTGCCGGTGATGGTGCTGATCGGGTCCTCTATCTCACCGGGTTCGAGGTGGCGCTGACACCCCTCGTCGCACTCGTCGCCGCGTGCCTGTTCACCGCAGTAGGGGCAGGTGCCCTCGACGAACCGGTCGGGGAGTGGCTGGTCCTCTTCGGTGTCCCAGGCGACCTCAATCTCTTTCTCGTGGACGTGGTCGTTCTCGACCCACGAGCGGACGAACTCCTGTGTGAGTTCGACGTTGGTCTCGTCGTCGGTGTGGCCGTAGTTGTCGAACTCGACGTTGAACTGCGGGAACGTCTCGGCGTAGGTCTGGTGGAAGTCGAGTGCGAACTCCCGCGGTTCGACGCCTTCCTCGGCGGCGTTGACCGCGACTGGCGTCCCGTGCATGTCTGACCCGCAGACAAACGCTGTCTGCTGGCCGATTCGTCGGAGGGCGCGCGAGAGCGCGTCCCCGTCGACGTACGTCCGGAGGTGGCCGACGTGTAAGTCGCCGTTCGCGTAGGGCAACCCACAGGTCACGACCGCCGGCTGGTCCGTCGGAAACTCGTCGTGGCTCATACCTGTTCGTGTGCCACCGACGGGTCAAAAGGGGGTTGGTTTACGTCCGGTCACACTCGGTGGCGCGTCAGTCACAGCAGCGCAAGCGTGCCGCTAGCGAGACCGAGCGTTACGAACAACCGTCCCGCACTACCGAAGAACGTCGCTGCTCCGAACCGGAAGTAGTCACGTTCGAGGACGGTAAAGGCGTAGATGGAGAGCGTATCGGGGAAGAAGGGGACACAGAGCGCGAGCGCCAGGCCGACGTAGCCGTATTTTTGTGCCATCTGCACCGTTTTCTTTTCGGACCATTCGATGATATCGAATCGTGAGCGCTTGATTCGGCGAACCAGCGGGCCATACTCCTTGGCTTCCTGTCCGATGTGGAACGCGACGAGACTTCCAGCTGCCTTTCCGGAGGCACTGGCGAAAATAATCGCGATGAGATTCCCGTCTGTGGAGAGTCCGAGCCTGAGGGTCTCTGCAGGAACCAACACGACCTCGCTCGGAAGCGGAAGGACGAACGCAATAAGGAACGAGTACACCCCGATAATCCCGAGCCCCGTTGGACCTGTGGCAGTACAGACAGCCTCCTCCAGCGGGGAGAGAGGCATCCCAGATGTCGTACAGTTGCCAATAAATAGCAGTGTCGGTACTACTAATTCCACGCTGGCCGCTAGTAAGTAAGCGCTCCTAAGTCTTGGTATATTGTCTTTGGAGATTTCGGTATTGCCCTATAGCCACGACAGTAGCCAGTAACAGACTTGGAACCACGACGCTCTGTGAACGGTCATGATCGCGACGCTGACCGTGCGGATGTCGGCATCTAGCAGCACCAGTAATCCTGTACAGCTCCACCAAGACCGTCTGGCGTCGCCCGCAGTCACCCGACTGTGGCTTATACTGTCGGCTGTAAGTCTATGAAGAACTTCGCCACCCCGAGGTGGCGAATATCTCCATGAAGTTACAGCCAACAGTATTAGTACCAGTCGAGATCTGCGACAAACGACCGCAGCATCGACCGCGTGACGTGGGGCATACACACGACACGCATTTCACCGGCTCCGGTTTTCGAGACGCGCCAGCCACGGTCCCGGAGTTCATCGGTCATTGGTATCGAGAGGTCTGCGGCGACGAGCGGGAGTTCCGGGCCGACTACGTTGTGGCCCCGCGCCGACAACTGCTCGGCCAGCCAGTCGGCGTTGGCCATCGACGTTTCGTACTGCTGTCTGTAGCCCGACGGCCATAGTGCCTCCATCGCCGCGACTGCAGAGGCGACGCCAGCACCCGAACGGGTCCCAGTCAGCGTTAACTGGTCCGTCGACTCCAGATATGGTGTCTCGACAGCGAGTTCGTCTAGAAGTGAGCGGTCGCGCGCGATCAGTCCACCGGCAGGGACCGCCGCCTGCCCGACCTTGTGCGGGTCGATTGTCAGCGTGTCCACATCGGCGTGGCCGAAGTGCCAGTCGTGGTCGGTAAACGGGAGGTAGAAGCCGCCCCACGCGGCATCGACGTGACAGAGGGCGTCAACCGTTTCTGCGAGATCGGCGATGGCCGGAATCGGATCGACGTAGCCGTACTCGGTCGAGCCAGCGACGCCGACGACACAGATCGTGTTCTCGTCGACAAGTTCGGTCATCGCCTCCATGTTCACGCGATAATCGCGTGCCGGCGCGGTTCGCAGTTCGATGCCGAGCACGTCAGCGGCCTTGGTGAACGAGAAGTGTGCGTGAACCGGTGCGACCACGTTCGGGTCGTCCGTCTCGGCACGGTTGCGGGCGATCCGAATCGCCTGGATATTTGCCTCGGTCCCGCCCGAGGAAACGTAGCCTGTGGGGTCGGACAGGCCGGTTATCTCACCGAGGTAGTCGACGGCCTCGCGTTCCAGGTTGGCAACCGTCTCGTACGTTCCGGGATCGCCGGGATTGGTTGCAAGGAAGCGTTCCGCCGCCTCACGTGCCGACGGGTGTGGCACGGTACACATCGACGAGAGGACTCGTTCGAACTCCTGTGGCTCTGCCCGCTGGAGCATCTATCCCGAGTATAGAAGGGGACCGATTTAGCCGTTGTGCTATAGCCACAGCCGACTGTTACGTCATGGTCGTGTCCGAACTGAGCTGGATCGTGCTTGAAGGACGGTGAAACACCGAAAAGGACACCTTCCGAAGCTGTTGCCCGAGACGCAGCGGTTAGCGGACCGACTCCAGCAGGAGCCGCTGCTCGACGCGCTTGACTTCGTGTTGTACGTCGCGTACAGCGTCGATGTTCGGCGAGATGGAGGTGACGCCCTCGTCGACGAGGAAGTCCACCATCCGCGGCTTCGAGGCGGCCTGTCCGCAGATGCTCGTCGACACGTCGTGCTCGCGGCAGGTCCCGATGACCTGGCTCATAAGCGAGAGGACCGCCGGGTGGAGCTCGTCGAAGCGGTCGGCAACGTTACCGTTGTTGCGGTCGACGGCGAGCGTGTACTGGGTGAGGTCGTTCGTCCCGAAGGAGACGAAGTCAATCCCCGTCTCACAGATCTCCTCGATGGAGAGGGCGCTTGCCGGCGTCTCGATCATGACACCCCAGTCGCGCTTCTCGGGATCGATGCCGACTTCCTGCATCAGTGCCTTCGCCCGCAGGATGTCCTCAGCGTCGGTCACTAGCGGGAGCATCAGCTCGACGTTGTCGTAGCCAAGGTCATACAGCCGCTCGAACGCGCGGAGTTCGAGCTTGAACTCGCCGGGCCGGTCGAGCGAGCGCCGGATGCCCCGGTAGCCAAGCATCGGATTGTGCTCGCTGGGTTCGTCTTCGCCGCCCTGGAGCTGTCGGAACTCGTCGGACGGTGCATCGAGCGTCCGGACGCGGATCGGACGCGGGTAGAACGCCTCGGCAACTGAGCGGACACCCTCGACGATTTCATCGATGTACGCGCGCTCGCCGTGGTCCTCGACGTAGCGTGCGGGCGTCTTGTCCGTCGAGAGAATCATGTGCTCGATACGGAGCAGGCCGACGCCGTCGGCCCCCGTCGCGGCGGCCCGTTCTGCGGCCTCCGGTATCGAGACGTTCACCTTGACCTCCGTCCCGGTCATCGGCTTGACGGGAGAATGCACCTCGCCCTGTGTGGCGGTTTCCGTGCCATTCGTTGTCTCTGGAACATTGGCTCCCTTCTCGACGGTGCCCTTGTCGCCGTCGAGCGTGACCGTTTCACCGTCGCGGAGCTTCTGGGTCGCGTCCTCAGCCCCGACGACGGCCGGAACGCCAAGCTCTCGCGAGACGATAGCGGCGTGGCTGGTCATCCCGCCCTCGTCGGTGATGATTCCGTCGGCGCGTTTCATCGCCGGCACCATGTCGGGCGTGGTCATCTCGGCGACGATGATGTCGCCGTCCTCGACCTTGTCGAGGTTGTCAAGCTTGTCAACGATGCGGACGACGCCGGTGACCCGGCCCGGCGCGGAGCCGATTCCGGAGAGCCGCACCGGCTCCGACTGGCTCTCCATCGACCCGCCGTCTGCGACACCCGAGTTCGCCCCCGGAGGCTGGCTCTCGGCTTCGGTGGCCGATCCGGCACTCCCCTCGGGGTCGTCGATCGTGGTGATGGGCCGGGACTGTAGCAGGTACACCTCGTCCTCGTAGACGGCCCATTCCACGTCCTGCGGGGTGTCGTAGTGGGCCTCGATTCGCTCGCCGACCTCGAGGAGCCGGTGTATCTCCTCCTCGGAGAGGACACGCTCGTTGCGCTTCTCCTCGGGGACCGAGCGTTCGAGTGTCTCACCGTTGTCGCTGCGGACGCACATCACCTTCTTGTCGGCGACGGTCACTTCCTCGATAGTCTCCGTCTCGCGATCAACGGTGTAGTTGTCGGGCGATACCGCGCCGGAGACGACTGCTTCACCCAGTCCCCATGCGGCTTCGATGATGGCCGTCGGACCGCCGGTCGAGGGGTGGCTGGTGAACATGACGCCGCTTTTCTCCGCGTCGACCATCTGCTGGACAACGACGGCGATATCCACGGCATCGTGCGAGAAGCCGTTCTCGTTGCGGTAGTAGATGGCACGCTGGGTAAACAGCGATGCCCAGCACTCCTTGACCCGCTGCAGGAGGTCAGCACGTGAGACGTTGAGATACGTGTCCTGCTGTCCGGCGAACGAGGCGTCGGGCAGGTCCTCGGCTGTCGCCGAGGAGCGGACCGCGACATCTTCATCGCCCATCTCGTCGTACGCCGCCAGCAGGTCCTCGCGAACCGACGGCGGCGTATCGGTCTCCAGAATCAACTCCTGGGCGTGTTCGGCCGCCTCGGCCAGCGCCTGCGAGTCGTCGCTGTCGACATCGACGGCCTCGAACAGCTCGTCGTCGATCCCAGTTGCTTCGATGAACGACCGATACGTGTCGGCGGTCACAACGAACGCCGACGGAACGGGCAACCCCGCCCCGGTCAGTTCTCCGAGAGACGCCGCCTTGCCGCCAACCGTTTCCAGGTCGTCGGCACCGATCTCGTCGAGCCACAGTGTTGGCATGGACTCATCCGTATCATAACCAACGACGACTAAGGACTTTCCGGTATCGACAAGCATGACCGTCCGTTCACTCGAAATCGAGTGAACTGCGGTCCTGCTACCGCTGTCTCCGCGCCCCTCAGGCCTCGATGATATCGTCGTCATCGGCCGCTTCGGGGACCGGAACCGACCCCTCAAGCGAGGTGACGCCGCGGCCGCCGACCCACGACTCGGAGCCGTCGGTGTCGACCGAGACGGTTCCGGGCCGATCACGGAAGTGGCCGCCTTCGACGATGACCTGTTCGATAGTTTCATCGAGCGCACCGGAGCGGCGGACGAACGCCGCACAGGCTCCAGAAGCGGTTGCGGTCACTGGCTCTTCGGTCCCTCCTGTTCCAGTTCGAAAGGCCCGCCCGTGGAGCGTTGATCGACGGGTCGCGTCCCCACCGACCGTATCGAAGGTGAACGGATACACACCCACCGCATCGACCGTTTCACACAGCGAATCAATGGCCGTTCCGTCGACGGTGACGCCGCTCAGGTGCTCGAAGTAGTTGACCGGAATCACGAGCCACGGCTCTCCGGCGTCAGCCGTCGCCAGCGGGAGGTCTGCACCGACATCACGGAGCGTTGCTTCGTCCACGCCGAGCGCGGCCGCCACCTCGACGTACGAGCGGTCCACCTCGGAGATGTCGACCTGGCCCTGTTCGACCCACACCATCCCGTTCCGTTTGGTTTCGACGGCAACCTCGCCGGCAGCGGTGGCGACAGTCCACTGGCCATCGTCGATGTCGCCGCACTCGTACAGCGCCGCGTGGGCGGCGACCATCGCTGTCTCGGACTGATCCACTTCGCCGGTCGGCGTAAAGAACCGAAGCCGGCGGTCAGCGTTCTCGGACGGCAGAACGAATGCCGTCTTGCCGGCCCCAAGTTCGCTGGCGATGGCCCGCATCTGATCGGCATTCAGCCCGTCCGCGTCAAGCACGACACCGGCCGGTGTGCCAGCCATCGGCTCCGCAGCGAACGCATCGACAAGCAGCGCCTGTCGGGTATCCATGGCACGGAATTGTGTTGACCCGCAGATAACCTTTTCCGGAGCGACTGGGGCGCGAATCTGACGGACGACTTTTGTACACCGGGCTACCACCGGAACGTATGAGCGAGGACGTAGACATCCCTGAGAGCCACCCCCGCTACGAATCGCTGTTGACTCGCCACCGAATCGAGGCTGGCGTCGACCGTGGCATCACCTCTCGGCAGGGCCTCATCGCCCAGGGCCGTGGCGAGGCGTTCGATTACCTGCTTGGCGAGCGGACCATCGAGAGCGCCGACCGGGCCGAGCGGGCTGCCGCCGCGTACCTCCTCTCTGCCGACCACGCCGTCGTCTCCGTCAACGGCAACGCTGCTGCGCTGGTTCCCGGCGAACTCGTTGAACTGTCTGCGGTGACCGGCGCTGACCTCGAAGTGAATCTGTTCAACCGAACTGAGGAGCGAATCGAGGCCATCGCTGACTACCTCCGTGACCACGGCGCGACGGACGTGAAGGGGCTGACTGCCGACGGTCGCATCCCCGGGCTGGACCACGAGCGAGCGAAGGTCGACGCCGACGGCATCGGCG
This sequence comes from Haloarcula sp., assembly GCA_042219425.1. Lineage (GTDB taxonomy): Archaea > Halobacteriota > Halobacteria > Halobacteriales > Haloarculaceae > Haloarcula. The sequence goes on from JBDGPY010000082.1 coordinate 23,479, forward strand.
ACGCGGACGTGGTGCTGGTCCCGCTTGAGGACGGTGACCGCGCCGAGGCGCTGGGCGAGATGGGCAAGACGGAACTCGTTGTTGATCTCAACCCACAGAGCCGCTCAGCGACGGTCGCAGCGGTCCCGATCATCGACAACATCATCCGGGCGATACCGAACATCACCGAGCACGCGCGGGACCTCCGTGACGACGACGCGGCACAGCAAGACGCAATCGAGAGCTTCGATGCCGACGATGCTCGGTCATCGGCTGAGCGCGCGATTCGCGAGGGCGACCTCGAATGAGTCTGCCGCCGTACATCTACGCCGACCGCCGGCTCCCCGTTGAGGAGCGGGTCAGGTCTGTCCTCGGCGGGACGACGATGACGGCCTTCGGCGACGCCGAGGAACTCGAACGCCTCCACCGGGTGTTCTATCCGGTGTTCAAAGTCGAGTACGAGTACGAGACCGGCAAGGGGAAGCTGTTCGGCACGGAGACGCGGCACGAGACGGCGCTGCTTGACGGTCTCTGGGCGGACAACGACCGCGCTGTCGCGCAGTACGCGGACGGGACCGACGAGGTGGTCCGCCGCGCGGCCAGTGACTACGACTTCGGGCTCACCGACCCGGCACTGGGGCGGTCTGTCCTGTTGCAGTTTCAGGTGACTAACGATGACGCCCGATCGCTCCTGTCACAGCGCGTTTCGGAGTACCGCGAGCAGCAACGGAACGGCGCGTCGGGAACAGCCAATGTCTTTCTCCGGAAGCTCCGGGAGTCGTACGGGCTTCCCGGCGACTTTGATCCCGATGGGTTCGGCGAAGTGACGGCCGTGGATCGGCTGTATCTCCCTTTCTGGCTCGCTGAGTACCACTCGCCGGACAGCACGGACGTCAAACTCGTCACCTTCCGTGACCCAGATGCCCCGACCGAGGACCTGAAGCGCCACGCCTGGCTCGCCGAATTCCTCAGCGCCGAGCCGCGCCGACTGGCCGAGTACGGGTACGAGGTCAACCCGGACCGACTCGAACGAAATATCCGCGAGCGAATCGACACCGACCTGTCGGAGTCGCGTGACAGCCCGACAGTAAACAGCGACGGCTCATCCGACGGCGACGGCGTGCCGTCGATTAATCGGAAGCGCCCCTCCGACGACGGGACTGTCGTTCAGCCGGACGGCGTCGATATGCAGGCCGACCAGCTTGTCGATCCAGACCCGTCACGGAGCTTTGCCGACGTCGGCGGGATGTCGGACCTGCTGGAGACGCTCAACCACAAGGTCGTCCGCCCGCTGCAGGACCCCGAGGCCTTCGAGGAGTACGGTATCGGCGTCGTCAACGGCGTCCTCTTGCATGGCCCACCGGGGTGTGGGAAGACGCACGTCGCCGGTGCGCTTGCGGGCGAGGTCGACCACGCGTTCATCGAGGTCAGCCCGGCCGACGTGACGAGCAAGTACATGGGCGAGCCCGCACAGAAAGTCGAGGAGCTGTTCCAGATTGCGCGGGCGAACGCCCCCTGTGTCCTCTTTATCGACGAGATAGACGGTATCGCCGGCGCGCGCGACGGCGACAGTAACATGAACAGCAGCGAGCAGCAACTGGTCAACCAGTTGCTCACTGAGCTTGAGGGGATCGCCGATGAGGACGTGGTCGTGCTGGGGGCGACCAACCTCGTTGAGGACGTCGACGGCGCGATTCGCCGCTCGGGTCGGTTCGATGAGCGGGTAGAGGTCCCGCCGCCGGACGCCGAGGCGCGCCGGCAGATTCTGGATATCCATCTCGCCGGCCGACCGACGGCAGCCGACCTCGACCTCGGCTCGGTCGTTGAGGAGACGGCAGGATTCGCGGCCAGCGACATCGAACTCGTCGCCGAGGATGCCGCACGAATGGCATTGCGAGCGGATGCCCCGATTGGAACGGCCCACCTCATGCAGGCTGCGCGGGACATCGATACCAGCATCGAGGAGTGGGTCGACCCCAAGATGGTCGCCGAAGACGGTGTCGTCCAACCGGAAGGCGTCGACCTGCAGGCCAGCTCGCTCGTCGAGACCGACGCCGGCCGTGACTTCGACGACGTGGGCGGCATGGACCAGTTAAAAGCGCGGCTCGAAGACACCGTCATCGATCCGCTTCGGAACGCCGACGCCTACGACGAGTACGGCATCGACGTGCTGTCGGGTCTGCTGCTGTACGGCCCGCCCGGCTGTGGGAAGACCCATCTTGCCGGCGCGCTCGCCGGTGAACTCGGCCACAGTTTCGTCGAAATCAGTCCCGCCGACGTGACGAGCAAGTGGATGGGGGAACCGGCCCGAAACGTCGCCGAAGTGTTCGACGTCGCACGTGCGAACGCCCCGTGCGTGCTGTTCATTGACGAGATTGACGGCATTGCCGGCTCGCGGCGCGGGTCGATGAACACGAGCGAGCAACAGCTCGTGAACCAGTTGCTCACCGAACTCGAAGGCGCGGCGGCGGACGACATCGTCGTGGTCGCCGCGACGAACTTCGTCGAGGACATCGACGCGGCGCTGCGGCGCTCCGGCCGGTTCGACGAACGGGTAGAGGTCCCGCCGCCGGACGCCGAGGCTCGCAGACAGATTCTGGCAATCCACCTTCGCGACCGACCGGTCGCCGATGAAATCGACTGGGACGCCATCGTCGACCCGACCGAGGGGTACGCCGCCAGCGATCTCGCACTTGTCGCCGAAGACGCGGCCAGGCATGCGCTGCGAGATGGATCGGATATCACGCAGGAGCACCTCGAAATCGCCGTCTGGGAAACCCACTCCAGCATCGAAGACTGGGGGGCACGGGACCGCTACGAGGAGACTGACGGAACCGCGGATCTGGGACTTGGGCCGTAGAGAGCAATCGTCGGCATGCTGCCGGGATCACTCCAGCTCAGCATCGAGTGCCGCGGCCACCCGATCCGGGAAGGCTGGTGACTCCACGAGCGCGCTCGCGGCGGTGATGTCCTCGTGAAGCGGTCTGTCGTCGGTCAGCGCCGGAACGACTGCACGAACGGCGTCGTAGGCCGCTGCTGACCCGACGCCGAGTTCAAGGTCGTCGTCGACGAAATCGGCCGCTTGCGTCCCACAGCACAGTTCGACACCAAGGACAGTGCTGATGTTCTTGACCACCGTCCGGGCGAAGAACGCGGACTGCGCGCTCATGCTGACGTGATCCTCCTGATTGCCGCTCACGGGCGTGTTGTCCATCGACGGGCGGCCCAGCGACCGGCATTCGTTGACCAGCGCCGTGGCGGTGTACTGTGCGATCATGTATCCCGAGCGAACGCCGCTCTCGGCGGTGAGAAACGGCGGGAGGTGCGGTTCCTGCAGGTTCGGATTGAGCATCCTGTCAGTCCGGCGTTCCGAAATGGCGGCGAGTTCGGTGAGCGCGTTCGTCAGGTAATCGAGTCGCAAGGCGAGCGGTGCACCGTGGAAATTCCCGCCGGACAGCACGCCCGCACGGTCGGACCCGGACGCCCGGTCGTCGACCCGCTCGTGGCTCGCGTGTCGCTCACTTCGTTCGTTCCCGTTCGCCTGGTCCGGGGACTCACTGCGGTCGTCCTCGCGGGCGAACACCAGCGGGTTGTCGGTCGCGCTGTTGAGTTCGATTTCCACGGCCTCACGGAGGTGGGAAACGGCATCTCGGACCGCGCCGTGGACCTGTGGCAGACAGCGAAAGGAGTACGCGTCCTGTACGCGGTCGCAGTTGCGGTGGGATTCGACCACGTCGGAGTCGGACGTAAGGCGGCGGACGTTCCGCGCGCTCGTGGCCTGGCCGTCATGGGGTCGAACGGCCGTGATGGCCTCGTGGGATGGGACCGTCGAGGAAAGCGTCACCTCCGTCGAGAGCGAGCCAGCGATGTCTGCGACGGACACCAGTCGCTCGGCGTCTGAGAGAACGAGGGCGGCTATGCCGACTGTCAACTGTGTTCCGTTGATGAGCGCCAGCCCCTCCTTGGCACGGAGTGTGACTGGTTCGAGACCGACGGCGTCAAGCGCCTCGTCCCCCGGGAGCCGGTCCCCGTCTACATCGGCCGTTCCCTCGCCGATGAGCACCAGTGACATGTGGGCAAGTGGAGCGAGATCACCGCTCGCGCCGAGACTCCCGCGGGAGGGGACGACTGGATGAACGCCCTCGTTGAGCATCGCCACCAGCAGGTCGACAACGGATTCGCGGATACCTGAGTACCCCTTAACGAGCGTGTTCGCGCGGGCGACCATCATCGCCCGGACCTCCTCGCGGGTCAGGTTCCGGCCGACGCCGGCAGCGTGGCTCCGAAGGAGGTTAATCTGTAACTCTTCGAGGTCCTCGGCCGGGATGCGCTCGTCTACGAGGTCGCCGAAACCGGTGTTGACACCGTACACCGCATCGCCGCTGTCCAGCACGCTCTCGACTCGCTCGCGGGACTCGCGGACGGCCTCCCGCGCGCTCTCAGCTATCGCGACTGTCGCATCCGTTCGAGCGACGGCTGTTACGTTACCGGGCGTGAGCGACGACCCGTCGACGACGACAGTGTCCGTGGTATCATCTGACATGGGTATGACTACGGCCCCGACGACTCATACGTTGGGGGTCCCGTCCTCGCTGACGGATCGGTTAGCCCGGCTATCACCTGGATTCGAGGTCGCGCATTGGGACGGCCACGTCGTGGTCCTCGGCCATATCTTCAGCAATCTCGTATCCGGCGTCGGCGTGACGAACCACACCCATTCCGGGATCGGTCGTGTAGACGCGGCGAGCCTTTTCAGCGGCGAGATCAGACCCATCGAGGACGACGTGGTTGTTCGTGTGCAGGGAGTTGCCGATGCCGACACCGCCGCCGTCGTGGACGCTGACGATGTCTGCACCAGCGGCACAGTTCAGCAGGGCGTTCAGGATTGGCCAGTCCGCGATGGCGTCGGAGTCGTCTTTCATCGCTTCGGTCTCTCGATTTGGCGAGGCGACGCTCCCGGCGTCTAGATGATCGCGCGTGACGACGACTGGCGCGGAGATCTCGCCCTCGGCGACGAGTTCGTTGATGCGAAGGGCAAAGCGAGCGCGCTCGGTCAGGCCGTCTTCGGTCGCGTAGCCCAGCCAGCACACCCGCGATGGCAGGCCCTGGAAAGACACCTGCTCCTGGGCGAGGTCGATCCAGCGGTGTAGCGCATCCTTCTCGGGAAACAGTTCCTTGACCGCCTCGTCGGTACGGTGGATGTCCTCGGGGTCGCCCGAGAGCGCGGCCCAGCGGAACGGGCCTTTCCCCTCGCAAAACAGCGGGCGGATATACGCCGGGACGAACCCGGGAAAGTCGAACGCGGTGTCGAGGTCGCGGTGGTCCTTGACCTGGCCGCGGATGTTGTTGCCGTACTCAAAGGCGACGGCTCCCCGGTCCTGCATCGTCAGGATGCCCTCTACGTGTCGTTCCATCGTGTCGAGGCTCTCTGCGACGTATTTTTCGGGGTCGCGCTCGCGGAGTCGGTCAGCTTCTTCAACGGTGTAGCCAGACGGATAGTACCCCTCAAGCTCGTCGTGGGCGCTCGTCTGGTCGGTGACTACATCCGGGACAAAGCTCCTGTCAAGCATCTCTTCCAGCATGTCGGCGGCGTTCATGTGGACACCGACGCTGTAGGGGTCGCCGTTCGCGGCAGCGGCCTGTGCGCGCTCGATGGCTTCGTCGAGGTCGTCGGTCTTCTCCTGGCAGTAGTCGGTCTCGATACGGCGGTCGATACGCTCCTCGTCGACTTCGGCGGCGATGCAGACGCCGCAGTTCATCGTCACCGCGAGCGGCTGCGCGCCGCCCATCCCACCTAGACCGCCGGTGACGACGATTTTCCCGCGGAGACCCTCGTTGTCGGGGTAGTGCTCGCGCGCGAGAGCGGCTAGCGTCTCGTAGGTTCCCTGGATGATGCCCTGCGTGCCGATGTAGGCCCACGACCCCGCGGTCATCTGGCCGTACATAATGAGTCCCTTCGCTTCGAGTTCGTGGAAGTGCTCCCAGGTGTCCCACTTGCCGACGAGGTTCGAGTTGGCGATGAGGACGCGGGGTGCCTTCTCGTGGGTCTCGAACCGGCCGACTGGCTTGCCACTCTGGACGAGCAACGTTTCGGTGTCGTTCAGTTCGCGGAGTTCGTTGACGATACCGTCGTAGGCGTCCCACGAACGGGCTGCACGACCGGTCCCGCCGTAGACAACGAGGTCTTCAGGTCGCTCACCTACCTCGGGGTCGAGATTGTTGTTCAGCATTCTGAGGGCGGCCTCCTGTCGCCATCCCTCGCACTCGATGTCGGTCCCGGTGGGTGCGCCCTGGTACTCGCGCCACTGCTCGGAGGGAGTCCCGATGTCGTGGTCGGTATCGGGTGCTGACTGCTGTGCCATACTACAACAATAGGCATCCAGCGTGATATCATCCCCTCTCCACCCGGAACTGTTTTTAAATATTCATGCTAGATATTGTCTATGTACGAGGCCGTGTTTCGCGTCTATGGTGACGGGACCTACGAGATGGCGACCGACGGGACCGGCACCAGCATCGAACTGTGGTGTAACGACCACTGCGACCTGCTGCACGTCAGCGGCCGCGGCGTGGATGACGTGCTCGAAGAGGTCCGTGAGACCGTCGGTATCGACGAGCGACTGGAGCAGGGCGACGAGCAGGTTCTGGTGACCAAAGACTGCCTGCAGTCACACCTCGACAACAACGTCGAGCGCTACCTGGCGAGTGAGGGGTGTCTACTCGTACCGCCGCTGAAGTACGCTAACGGGAGCAAGCTCGTCCGGGCGCTCGGGCTCAGTCCCGATGCGCTCTCGGAGGTGTACCGGGCACTCGCGGCTGAGTTCGACGTAACTGTCGAGTCGAAACGCGAAGTCCGGTCAGTGACACCGGACGCACCGCTGTTGACTGTTGATGCGGTGGTTCCGGACCTGTCGTCGCGCCAGCGCGAGGTGTTCCTGACGGCGTACGAGCACGGCTACTACGAATTGCCCCGCGAGACGAGTACAGCGGCCGTCGCAGAGCGTGTGGGTGTGGAGCGCCGAACCGCAGAGGATCACCTGCGGCGGGCAGAGAAGAAACTGGCCGAAGCGCTGGTGGATTTCCTATAAGAGTCCGAGCGCCGCGAGGGCATGCGTGATCCCTGCGATGAGCGGGACGAGGATTATCGTCCGCATGACGAACAGCGCAACGAGATCACGGAACCGAATCGGCACGTCGCTGAACATGTCCATAACCATCGGGCCGACGCTGGAGAAGAAAATGAGCTGTGACACCGCCAGCACTCCGACGAAGAACCGTGCTTTCATTGCTGTCTCGGTCACCAGCAGGACGGGGACGTACATCTCGGTGATGCCGACGATGGTCGCGGGCGCGACCACCTCGGCGTTCGGGATGCCGAGCGCGGCGATGACCGGTGTCAGCGGGCGACCGAGGATGTCGAACACGGGCGTATGCGCCGAGAGGAGCGTCGCGGCGAGCCCAACAGCGAGAATGGTCCCCAGAATGAGGCTTGTAAGCTTCAGCCCATCGACGAAGCCACGCTTGGCGGCCTGGGCGAACGTCTCGCCCTCCTTGGCCTTGCCGACAGCCTCGCTGACCGCCAGCCGGACGTAGTCCGACGGCGTCCCGGAGAACGCGACCTCGGGGTCCGGTTCGGCGATGTACTCTTCTGACATCGTTGAGATGGGTGGCAACCGGACGAGAATCACGCCGGTGACGACGACACAGAAGAAGTACGCGCCAAAGATAAGCGGGAACTGCGGCAGCATCTCCAGCGTAGCGGCGACGACGCCGACGAAGCCGATAGAAACCGTTGAGAAACACGTCGAGATGGTGAACACGTCGCGCTTGTGGTAGCCTCCCTGTTCGAAGACGTTCCGGGTGACGTAGAGACCGACACTGTAAGAGCCAACCCACGAGGCGAGGCTGTCCAGCGCAGCCCGGCCGGGCACCTTAAACAGCGGGCGCATGATCGGCCGCGCGAGCGTTCCGACGAACTCTAGGCCGCCGAGTTCGACGAAGATGGTGATGAAAATGGCTCCGATGGGGATAATAACGCCGACGCTGTACACCAGCGTTCCCCACATCAGGCCGCCAGTGCTCGGGGTATGGAGCCACTCGGGACCGAGTTTGAAGAACATGACCGGCGCGAGGAGCAAGCCGGCGATGCGGAGCGTCCAGAAGACGACCGATGTTTCGAAGTACGAGAGATCGTAGCCCCCGACCGCTTCATCGCTGACCATCGCCAGCGTCGTCAAGACACCACCTGCGATGATGATGGCCAGCGAGTACACGCCGACCGCGTCAGGGAACGTCTCGGTGACGGTGCTGACGACGATGTCGAATGGCACCGTGACCTCTCCCTGGTACGGGACCGGCAGGAGGAAGAACACTCCGCCGATGAGGAAGGCGATCAGGAATTTCAGGATCGGGCGCGTCTCGTACTCGTGAAGATCAATCTCGTCGATTTCTCTCGCTGCCGATTCCGTGTCGACGGTGTACGTTCTGCCTGTTTCGGTAGACATTAACATACAGTACACTCATCTGAGTGTTAGTCTTGAAACCACCGTGTGGTTATGGATTTATAAGCAAATACATGATTTGAGGGAACTCGCTCGCCGATAGCTGGACTGTGACATCTCTTCTGGCGGTACCAGAACGATTTTGTACCACCAAGAGATATTACTAGGTGGTATGAGCGAATCTGATTCATTCGAACAGTTCAGCGATGTCGGCGAAGCCGAAGTTACACGCGCGATTGGCCAGGAGTGGACCGAAGAGTTCATGGACTTCTCGGACTCCGATGTCATCATCGTCGGCGGCGGTCCGTCGGGCCTGATGGCCGCCAAAGAACTCGCCGAGCGCGGCGTGCAGGTGATGGTCGTCGAGAAGAACAACTACCTCGGCGGCGGCTTCTGGCTCGGCGGCTTCCTGATGAACAAGGTCACCGTCCGGGACCCCGCCCAGCAGGTCCTCGACGAACTCGACGTCGACCACAAGCGCTCCCAGGACAGCGAGGGGCTGTACATCGCCAACGGGCCCGAGGCCTGTTCCGGCCTCATCAAGGCCGCCTGCGACGCCGGCGCGAAGATGCAGAACATGACGGAGTTCACCGACATCGTCATCCGCGAGGACCACCGCGTCGGCGGCATCGTCATGAACTGGACGCCGGTCCACGCGCTGCCCCGCGAGATCACCTGCGTCGACCCCATCGCCGTCGAGGCCGACCTCGTCATCGACGCGACGGGCCACGACGCGATGGCCGTCAAGAAACTCGACGAGCGCGGCGTCCTCAACGCGCCAGGCCTCGAAGAGGAAGCCAGCGGCATGGACCAGACCAGCGACGACACCTACGGCGCGCCCGGCCACGACTCACCCGGTCACGACTCGATGTGGGTCGGCGAGAGCGAGGACGCCGTCGTCGAACACACCGGCCTCGTCCACGAGGGCCTGATCGCGACCGGCATGGCCACGGCGACGACCTACGGCCTCCCGCGCATGGGCCCGACCTTCGGTGCCATGCTCGTCTCCGGCAAGCGCGCCGCCCAGGTCGCCCTCGATGAACTCGAAGTCGACGCCGACCCCGTCGACCTGACGAGCCGTTCGGCACCCGCCGACGACTGAACCGCGCCCGCCGTAGCCCTAATTCACATTCATACGCATATCCAGAGTTATATCTATATTATCTACACCAAAAATGTACCACCAATAACATTTATAGTGAATAAGGAGGTATAAGTCATCGATTGACAATTCATGTGCGAGAATGTGCAGCGGACTGGCGAGCACGCCGCTGACGATGCAGTGGCCGGCGAGTTCGCTGTCCACCTGTGGGGTCGGCGCCCGATCTGTGGGCCGCGAACAACAGTTATCGACCGGATTACGGAACTCAACACAGCGGGAGTGGTCGACGAATTTGAGGTCCAGACGTGGCCCGAAGAGATACCGCTCTCCGAGGAGAGCAGACACAGGGACTTGCTGGACACTGTTGACTGCTACGAGCAGTGGGCCATCGAGCGAGGCCTGAGTCTCCGGCCACCGTTCGAGACGCGCACGTCGTCGTTCCTTATCGGTCGGAGCAAAGAGGTTCTACGGCTACCAATGATAGTCGTTGCCGCGTACGTTGACGACGAACTCGTCGGTGTTTATCCGTGTTCTGACGGCGACAACTCCTGGTCCGTCACGGATCTGATCGACTCGCTCAGTGACGGACTGTCCGAACTTCCCCACGAAACGACAGCCTGAGTTCCGGTTGCAGTGTCTGTCGACTGCCCGGTGTTTGCGCTGCCTTGCTGTTCCCGAACTCGAACCGCACGCTGCTGTGTTCCTCGCTGGCGACACCCTCCCACTCTGAGAGGCGAGGAGTCCATCGCAGATATTACCGAGCGGTATCTCACCAGCTCCGATGTGTCTCCGAGACGAAAATGATATTACTGAACGATACCACTAACTAATACAATGGAGTCCGTCACGCTGTACCGCACCCCGACCACGGTTGCTGACGCCGACGCCATCGCAGACTGGCTCGATGAGCGGGTCGCGGCTTCCGTCTCCGTTCAGGACCGTTTTCTCTCGCTGCACGGCGACTCGGAACTGGCGGAGTCGTTCGCACAGGCCCGGGTACTCTCGCCGCACGAGCGCGAGACGGGCAACACGATGCTGGGAATCGTTCGGTACGAGGAGCGAGCCCTGGAGTCGCCTGAGCGGGCCGGCGGCGTCATCTACGACGGGCTGGCGGTCCAGCAGGCCCTCCACGAACGGATCCCCGACGCTGAACGCTCATTGGAACATCTCCACATCCCGCTGCTTGACCGCGTCGTCGGGACCTGGGGCGACCACGACGGCCGCTGGCACAAGCGCGTGAATGTCCTCGGCCAGCCCACAATTGTCTCGGTTCCGGGCCTGTACGAGGCTCCCGCAAAGCCCGAGCAGTATTACAAGGAACAGCAGAAACACGCCCTCCTCTCCGGTGGAACGCCACCGCGTGAAGTACTCGAAAACGAGGTTGAGGGAGACTTTCTCGTTGACGACGACCCCCGGACTACCGACGCGCTGAAGGGGTACGTGTTACAGGCCTACCACTATCTCGACACGGGCGAGGCGTTCTGCGACGAGGAAACCTGCCGACTCCACAACCCGCACCGCCAGCCCGGTGTCGTCGCTGCACAGCTCCAGGCCCCTGAGTTCTGTCCCCGGCACGCCGAGCGGTATCGGCCGTAGCGGGTTCAGGTCACGACGGTCCCGCTAAGCAGTCCGACGAAGCCGCCCGCCATCGTCTCGTAGCGTCGGTCCACCGTCCGCTCAGTGAGGCATTTTCTCGCGGAGGCCACCCGCCGCTCGAACGCGCTCGCGTGGGATCGCCGCGACAGGCGCGAGCCCGGCGCGGAGAGGCGGACGAATCCCTCGAAAGCGAGGTTCAGTGGTGTTGCGAGCACGCTCTCGCTCCGCTGGAAGTTCAGCAGCGCGACGCGGCCGCCGGGAGCGACGCTGTCACACCACGCGTCGACGGCTGCCGAAGGGTCCTCGAAGATGCCGGTGACGAACGTCGCCAGCACGGCGTCTGCCCCACAAACTGGTGGCCGGGCCGCGTCGGCCTGCACGTAGTCGACGCCCTCGCCCGTCCGTGAGGGTTGCTCGCGAGCGCGGTCAAGCATTTTTCGGGTCACGTCAAGGCCGATGACCCGGCCTGACGGCCCGACTCGCTCGCGAAGCCCCGGTACGTTTGTACCCGTGCCACAGCCCATCTCGACGACTGTGTCCCCGGGTTTGAGTGCCAGCGAGTCAGCCGTCCGGTCGCGCCAGGTCGCCACGCCGGGGGCGCTCGCGAGTCGGTCGTAGACAGCGGTCCACCGTCCGTAGAAGGAGCGCGCGCTGGTCACAGGATTTCGCGCGCCGTCTCACTGACCGAGACGGCGTCGTCCCCGAGCAGGTAGATTACCGGCTCGATACCCATGGCTCCGGTGTGGTAGAGCACGTCGGCGTCTGATTCGTCAGCCAGTGCAGCCGCGACGGCCGGCTCGACGCTCTCTTCGGCGTCGAACTCGACAGTTGTGTGACCCGCCTCCTGCAGCGCGGTCACGACGGACTCGTCGTATCGGACATTCAACACCGCGCGGGCGTCGCTCCCCGAAGCCCGCGCCGCCAGCAACAGCGTCGCGACGTGTTCGCTGACGCCGAACTCCGGGTCCGCCGGGATGGTCGCCCGTCCCTTCACGTCGAGAATCCGACCCGGGACGGCAGCCACGTCCTCGATGCTCTCGGCCTCGGGGAGACACTGGACGAGGTTCGACCCGACCGCGGGGATAAGTGTCGCGAACCCGCTGGTGTTCTCCAGTACGCTAAGTCCACGTCGGACTGACGCGAGCGTCTGCTCGGCCGACCGCAGTTGCGAATCGGGGTCGTGAACGGCGAACTCGTCCTCGTACGCTCCCAGTTCTGGGACTGCCTCTTCGTGTAATTGCGCGAGTACGCCGCCGCGTTCGAGTTCGCGGATGAACACTTCAGTTTCGACCAGCGCCTGCACGGGGCTCATATCGCCGTCAGCCAACCCGTCAGCCAGCCGCTCGACGAGTTCCTCCAGCCCGCGGTGGGCCAGCAGCTCCTCGTGTCGCGTCACGTCGCCGTGGACGTACTTTGACACCGCGCTCTGGCTGATGCCAAGCAGGTTGGCGACCTCGGACTGTGTCAGCCCCCGCTCCCGAAGCGCGTCGGCCAGCAGCGAGCGAAACGTCGGCAGGAAGTCGTCGACGATGATCTCCTCGATGAACTGCATCTACTGATCGCCTCCGAACTCAACCTCGTTTCTCGCCGATACCAAGCTGCCACGCATAGCGGGCATCATTGATCGCCTCCGAACTCGCGGTCTCCCTGTATTTTGCTCGCCTGCGGCCCGCTCTGGCCCTGGTACTTCGAACCCCGCTCGGCCCCGTACGGGCGGTCGGCAGGCGTCTTGAGCTCCGTAAACGTGAGCTGTGAGATGCGCATACCGGGAGTGAGTGCGACCGGCGCAGTCCCGAGGTTCGACAGTTCGAGCGTGATCTGGCCCTCATAGCCGGGGTCGCACAGTCCGGCCGTGTTGGAGAGGAAGACGCCACCTCGACCGCCGAGGAAGTTCTCGATAGTGCGGCCGTTCGGTTGGACTTCGAGGTCGTATGTCGGCTCGACGCGATCCGTTTCCTCAACAGACTCGACCCGCTCGAAACGAACGTCGCCGTCGAGGATCTGATTGAGCCGTGTCGTGTCGACACCGGCTTCCGCATAGGTCTCGCTGAACCGGCGGAGTGTCTCGCGTTTGACCGTCCCGTATTCTTCGTTTTCGACGTTCGATACGCTGGACTTCGACGCGTATCCCATCGCATCGGCGGCGTCTTCCATCCGCATGTCAGCTCGTTCCCGCAGGTCTCGCAATAACGCGCTGGGTACCGGAACGTACTGACCGCGTTTGTGACGTTCGCCGCTTATGTCGACAGCCCACATCTCTCCCTCCCAGTCGACATCGCTCATCGGGATGTGCTGTTCGCGCTCGCGGCTGTAGACCGACCCTAGTTTCCCCAGCCGAGCAGTCAGATACATCACTCTGTTTGCCAGCGCGGGGTTCGAAGTATAGAGTGTGTCACGTTCCTTCCGACGACACCCGTCTCCATCGAGCAGGCCTTCGAGGAGCCCTTCGAGGACCGGCCGCGGCCACTCGAACGCCTGTTCCGGAACGTTCTTCTCGTCCCCAGAACCGGCGAGTTCACGGATAACCTTCGACCAGAGTGCCGAACAAATCGTGAGGCGCGTTATCCGCTCGTCTTCTTGCCACGACGGGCTCGCATCGTACCGCTCGAAGAAACGGGCGAACCGTTCGAGATAGGCCTGTTCGGTGTTCGCGACCTGAATCTGCTTCCGGCGAGCCGACCCCTCCGCGATATAGAACCCGAGCATCCAGCCGAACGACCTCGTCAGTGGAATCGAACGGGGGAGCCGAGTGTCACTCTGTTTGAACGCGACTTCCAGTTCATCGGGTAGTGCCAGCCGTGGGACCGAATCCAGCGGCGCGCTGTTGTTCTCTTCGTAATGCCGTCGTGATCCGCTAGGAATCCCGGTGTTGTCGACGCTCCCCACGCCGTCGCTCGCGTAAATCGTGGTTTCCATCGGCTCAACGTAGTCGAGTACGTCGATAGAGCGTCGCTCACTGGGGGACTGTGGGAGTTGCTTCGGGACCATCACCGCGGCCCCTTCCGCCTCTTCGCTCGGTATCCGTGTCACACCGCCCTGTTCGTCGAGCGTGAAGAGATTGTGGTCCTTCGTTACGAGGACTTCCCTCCCGGACTCCAGGGTAACGCGATAGATTCGTTTGGTCGGGTTCTCGATGTAGTCGGTGACTCGATGAGTGCGTACGGCCAGCGTCTGCGGATCGAATGCCACAGCGCGCGCGCTCCGCTCGTTTTCGACGATGTCCCCTATCTCGTAGAACCCGAATCCATCCTCGGGTGTCCAGAGGAACACCTCCTCGTCGTAGGGAAGCGACGCGTGCACCACGATTGCCAGTCGACCCAGCGACGAGCGCCCCTCAACGTGGGCGATGATATCGTCGGGAATCTCGACGCGCTCGTGGGTCGTCCCAAGGACGAAGTCGCCGGGGTGGAGGATATACTCGCCGTCCGAATCGACGACGGTTTCCTCGACGTAATCAGCGACCTCGTCCTCGGCGTTCGGGTGGATACACGGGATGTTCGCGTGTTGGAACTCCAGGAACTCGCGGCCGAGTCGAAGGTCGATACTGGCTGGCTGAATCTGGATGTCGGGATCGTCGAGGGGCTCGACGACGAGATCTCCCTCCTCTAGTCGTCGGAGGATATCGGCATCGGAGAGTATCATTGGGGAGGGGTTCGAGGGCGCAGCCCTAAATCTCCCGGTTCAGAACGAGGGGAAAACGGGGGCAACAATACCAGTGGCGCGGACGGGCCGCCAGCGATTGATGAGGGCATCCATGCGGTGCGTGCGTCCATCGCGTATGTACTCTGTGGTACGTGCAACCAGTCGGGGACTCCGACGGGGCCTTAAGTACGGGTCGTCATTGTGGCGTATGAAGCAGGCTATTGTCGCGCGGGCAGATATCGACATGGGTGAGGGGAAACTTGCCGCCCAGGTCGCCCATGCCTCGCTGTCTGCCTACGAGGAGGCTGGTCGGAAGCCCCGCAACGCCTGGAAAGGCGCGGGCCAGAAGAAAGTCGTCCTGAAGGCCACGGGCGAGTCCGAACTGTTCGAACTCGCGGACGTGGCTGAGCGCGAAGGCCTGCCGCATGCGGTCGTCCGAGACGCCGGCCACACACAGCTCGACCCGGGAACCGTGACGGCGCTCGCCGTCGGCCCCGCCGAGGACGAGCTGGTGGACCGCGTCACCGGCGACCTGCCGCTGTTCTGAGGGCAGCGGCCCGCGATACGGTTATATAAGAGCAACCCTAACCTCAGGTGAACAACAACACGATACATCATGCAAGGAAACGAACAACAGGCCTACGACCGCGGGATTACCATCTTCTCCCCGGACGGACGCCTCTATCAGGTCGAGTACGCACGAGAAGCCGTCAAGCGCGGAACCGCGAGTGTCGGGGTCCGCACCGCGGATGGCGTGGTCATCGCCGCTGACCGCCACGCCCGATCGCCGCTCATCGAGCGCGACAGCATCGAAAAGATCCATGAGATCGACTCCCACGTCGGCGTCGCCAGTGCAGGCCACGTCGCAGACGCGCGAAAGCTCATCGATGTGGCGCGCCGGCAGGCGCAGGTCAACCGACTGCGCTACGACGAGCCGGCCTCCGTCGAGTCGCTGACGAAGGAGGTTACGGACTACATCCAGCAGTACACACAGACTGGTGGCGCACGCCCGTTCGGTGTGGCACTGCTTGTCGCAGGTATCGAGGACGGCGAACCGCGCCTGTTCGAGACTGACCCCTCGGGAACGCCCTACGAGTGGCAGGCCGTCGCTATCGGTGGCTCCCGTGAGGACATTCAGACGTTCCTCGAAGACGAGTACGCCGAAGAGATGGACCTCGAAGCCGGTGTCGAACTCGCACTCCGCGCGCTCGCCTCGGTTAACGAGGACGGGCTCGACGCGACCGGTGTCGACATCGCCACCATCGACGTGGAAAGCGAGCAGTTCCAGAAGCTCGCCGAGGACGACATCGCCGAGCGCCTCGATGAATTTGAACTCGGAGGTGAGGAATAATGCACGACCCTGAGAACCGACTGACTGACGCGTACGAACCTGAAGTCGGGAGCCTTCCGAACGACGACAGCGGCCGTGACGAAGAGAACGTCGTCAAAACCGGCACAACGACGGTCGGCCTCTCTACGGAAGACGGCGTCATCATCGCGACGGACCGCCGTGCGTCGCTGGGCGGCCGTTTCGTCTCGAACAAGCAGGTCCAGAAGGTCGAGCAGATCCATCCGACGGCCGCGATGACGCTGGTCGGTAGCGTCGGCGGGGCCCAGTCGTTCATCCGCTCGCTACGAGCGGAGGCCGACCTCTATGAGGTTCGCCGTGACGAACCGCTCTCGATCAACGCGCTGGCGACGCTTGCGGGCAACTTCGCCCGCGGCGGCCCGTACTTCGCTATCAACCCCATCGTCGGCGGCGTCGACGAAGAGGGGAGCCACGTTTACAGCGTTGACCCGGCCGGTGGCGTGCTCGAAGACGACTACACCGTCACTGGCTCCGGGACGATGGTCGCGACAGGGACTATCGAAGGGCAGTACGATCCCGAGATGAGCCTCGAAGAGGCTCGTGATCTGGCGATTCGCGCCGTCAACGCCGCCGCCGAGCGTGACACCGGGTCCGGCAACGGCGTCGTGCTTGCCGAGATCACCGACGAGGGTGTCGAAATCGACGCCTTCGACGATTACGAGTCGGCAGCCTGAACCGGCCACACCGGTGACTGGTTCGGGTTTTCGCTTTCCTGCTGGTAGTTGTATGAGCAACAAGCCAGTTCCTACTCACTCCCGCGGGACGACCCGCATCGGGTAGTTGGACTCGCGCATGATATCCTGGGCGACGCTCCCGAAAATCAGGCGGTCGGTCTGGCTTCGCTTCCGGACGCCGATGACGAGTTCGTCAGCGTCGACCTCATCGGCGATATCAAAAATATCGGAGGCTGGACTGTTCCCGCGGATTATCTGATACGTCTCGACAGATACTTGCTCGCCGAGTCTGTCCTCGACAGTCTTCAACGCGGCTTTCCCGTTGGAGATCTGTTCTGTCGACGTGCTGTCGCCCCCTCGCTGTGAGTTCACTGCGTAGACGCTGTCGTCGGGGTCGAGGACCGTCTCCAGATACGAACACAGTGTTTCGCTGACTGTCTCGGAGTTCGTCGCGAGCACGAAGGTCTGCATGTTTGGTGCTCGACTTCCCACCAACATAAGCGTGGGTCTAGTTACCAGTACACTTCCGGATGTCGCAAGGTGGCCGGAAACAGATACGATCTTGACACAGCGAGAGAACCCCATCGTTTACGACGGACGCCTCGCCGACGTCGGGCATAGCCCGACTGCCTGCGGGAGCTTCGCTCCCTCTCCGTTCACTGCGAGGAGGATGTCACTCTGTCACGACCAGCCAACAAACCGCCACAAAGACGGCGATGACGAGACATATGGACCCCCACGCGAGTGCCGCAAACGCCGTCGAACCGAGCGCGGCCAGCGGAGCGAGCACGGCCGGCGTCATCGGTCATCACCGCCTGTGGTCTCGACCTCGGGAGTCGCGCCGACTGACGTTCCCTCGGCAGTGACTTGCTCGCCGCCGTCCGTGACGGTGTCGTCGAGCGCGCGGACCTCTCGGCCGAGCCTGTCGAGGTCGGCGTTGGCGTCGCCAAGAGCTGTCGCCACCACGGTGAGGGTGGCCGAGACAAGCGTTGCACCGGCGAAGGCGATCAGGAATGACGGCGTCGGCAAGGCGCTCCCGACACCCGGAAGCGTGGCAACGATGCCACGCAGCGATGGGAAGTATGCGATACCCACGACCAGGCCCGCGAGCCCTGCGACTATCGCGCCAGGTCCGGTGAGCCGCTCGGTGTACAGGCCAGCGAGGAAGGGGACGAAGACGGCGGCGGCCAGCAGGTCAGCTGTCAGGAACAACTGCAGGACGCTGTACCCCTGTGCGCCGATGAGAATCGCACCGAGTGCGACCGCGACCGTCAGCCCGCGCCCGCCGAGCCAGAGGGTCCGCTGATCGGGGTCGTCCAGCAACCGAGCGAGGTCAGCCGTGACGACGCTGGCGATGGCATTGAACATCGTGTCGGCGGAACTCATCACTAGCAACACCGCGAGGACGACGACGGCGAGTGTCACCCACGTCGGGAACGTCTCAGCTAACACGAGGAAGAAAGCGATACTCGCGGAACCGGACTCGGTGAGTCCCAGCCCCGCGGCGGCGATCCCGAACAGCCCGGAAAGGAGGAGCATCGGGACGACAACGAGAGCGGCGATACCCATTCCGCGCCGCAGTGCGTGCTCGCCGTCAGTGGCGTACACCCGCTGCCAGACGCCCTGGTTCAGCATGTTTGCCCCGAGGATGGCGAAGGCGACGTACAGCCCGAACTTCAGGCCGGGGCCGAAGGTCGGGTCAAGCAGGGTCGGGTTGGCCGACACCACCGTTGCGTGAAGTTCGCTCGCGCCACCTAGCGAGAGGAGCGCGCCGCCGAAGCCAACGGCCAAGAGCGGGAGAATGACTAGCGTCTGGACGGTGTCAGTGACGATGCTCGCCAGAAGGCCGCCGTAGGTCGTGTAGACGAGGACGAAGCCGCCGATGAGCAGCGAGGTCTGCCAGAGAGGAACGTCGGCGACGAGCGCGAGCGCCCCGGCGATGCCGGTCATCTCCGCGGCGAGGAAGATGAACATGTAGAACACCGAGACGACCAGCACGAGCAGGTACATCCCGGACCCGAAGCGGGCGTAAGCGAACTCCGTCAGCGAGTGCCCTGCGGGCATCACCTCGCGGATGCGAGCGCCGACGGGGATGAACAACAAGAGCGGAATCGCGCTGCCGATGGCGTAGCCCAGCACGGCAGGCAGTCCGCCAAAGGCGGCCCCCGCTTCGGCCGGACTCAGCAGTATCCAGACACCCATCATCGACGCGATAACTGTCGCGGCGAGCGTCCCGCTGCCGGCCGACTCGCGGGCCGAAATGTACGTCTCGACCGAGTCGACGCGGCCGCGGGCGGCCAGCAGGCCGATACCCGTGAACACGAGAACGGTCACCGCCGTCAGGCCAAGGACGACAGCCGAGGAGACCATCTACAGGCTCACCTCGCTGTCGGCCGTTTCGGACGACGCTCCGGTCGTCTCGTAGGCCGCGTCGAAGAACTGCCGCTCACAGGCGACGGTCCGGTCGAACAGCGACGCGATACGGGCCTCTCGACGGGGTGAGAGCGTCGGTCCGACAGCGTCGAGTTCGCGTCGGAGCCAGTCGACGAACGCGACGAAAGCGTCGACGGCGTGGAGATCTACCCACTCGCTGAAGTAGAAGGGGAGTCCCATCCCAGCGCTGGGAGGCCCTTCAGCGTCCGCGTCGCCGTGGGTCTCCACAGCCGCCGTTGCCCACGACTCGTATATCCACTCGGCCGGGACGAGCACGGCCAGCGTCTCGGCGTAACCGCCCTCCCGGGCGGCCCGACCGAGCAGGTCGATGAACCCTGCTGTCGCGGGTGTCGGCTCGGGGTCTTGCCAGCGCGAGCCCTCGACACCCAGTTCGGTGAACGACCGCTCGAAGTAATCGTTCTCCTCGTCGGTCACCGTATCGAGGAACTCGATGAGGCGGCGCTTCGACGCCATGTCCGGGGCCTGCCCGACTGCGTGCCCGAACGTCCCGACCAGTTCGGCGACGAACGCGTAATCCTGCACCAGATAGGTCGCGAACACGTCTTCGTCGAGCGTGCCGGCTCCGAGTTCCTCGACAAACCGATGATCGACGGCGGCGTCCCAGTCCGGCTGACTCCGCTCGCGAAGCCAGTCTGTGAACCGGGGGTTATCACGGCCCTCGGCATACGCCGCGTACGTGTCGGACTCAGTCATAGCTCCCACCCTTCCTGCGTGTAGGCCATCTCCCAGAATCGGTGTTCGAGTTTCGCGCTCGTCAGGAACGCCTGCTCCATCGCGTCGTGTTGCCCCGGATAGCGGTCGCCACAGCGGTCGACGTATGCGCGACACCAGTCTGTTGCCTCGCGGAAGTCAGCACCGGTGTACATCTCGATGAACGGCGTGTACTGGTGCTCGCTGTCGGCCAGATCAGCCATGTGCTCAGCCACGTCGAGATAGCCCTGCATACAGGGGTACAGTGCGGCCGCGGTTTCCGCTTCGTGGCCCTCGTAGGCCGTCCGGACGAGGAAGTTCGTGTACGCCAGACAGGTCGGGGCCTTCTCTGTCGATTCCAGCTCGGACTCCGAGATGCCGTAGTCCGCTGCGAACTCCCGGTGGAGGTCCATCTCGGTGTCGAGCACCTGATGGGCGACTCCAAGCAGGTGCGTCATCGTCGACTCGTCACTAGCCGTTGCGCCGGCGAGCGAGAACAAGCGCGCGTAGTCTTGCAGATATCGGTAGTCCTGTTTCACCCAGTGCTGGAACGCCGCTTCGTCAAGCGTCCCCGCGGCGAGTTCCCGGACGAACGGGTGGTCTTTCTGTGCGTTCCATATTTCTTCGCCCACGTCGAGAAGGTGGTCGCTGAACGCCATTGGTGGCCGATACAATGCGCTCCGTCATGTTATAACCTTCCAATACAACTCAGTTGTACTTCGTTGAACGGATGGTCCCGTCCGACAGGGTACTTGGTGCTGGGGCCTCTCACTCCCGGCAATGACACTGCAGTTGCCGAGCGAGATCGTCGTCGAGCGGTTTCTCCCGACCGCCCGGGCGATGCTTGCCACGGAACTCGACGAGAAGGGGTGGACCCAGCAGGAGATTGCCGACCAGCTTGGGGTGACACAGGCCGCGGTGAGCAAGTACGGTAGCGGCGCGGTCGCCGTCGAGGAGCGGTTCAGCGAGGACGACCGGATGCAACAGACTATCGAACGAATCGCCGACGGACTGGCCGCGGGTGAGATGGACGAATACACGGTCCTTGGCGAATTACTTGCCCTGGTCCGCGAGTTCGAGGACCGGGGGCCAATCTGTGCGGTCCACGAGGAGGAGATGCCGGCGCTACAGGGGATGGGCTGTGACCTCTGTGTCCGTGGGACGGACACCGCGGTGCTGGAGGAGAGAACCGTCCTCTCGTCGGTCCGGCGGGCGACGCGACTGTTGGCGGACAGCGACGCTGTCGTCGACGCCATCCCCAACGTGGGGATGAACGTCGCGATGGCGCTGCCGGACGGCGAGGATGCGCTTGACGTAGCGGCGGTCCCGGGTCGAATTCACGACTTGCGAGGGCGGGTCAACGTCCCGTCGAACCCCGAGTTCGGTGCGTCGGAACACGTCGCCGAGACGATCCTGGCCGCGATGGCGGTCGACTCCTCGCGCCGAGCGGCGCTCAATTTGACGACTGACGAAGCGTTGCTGGACGCCGCTCGCGATCAGGGAGTTGAGCCGCTGGAGTTCGACGCAGGCTACGAGAACCGGGACGAGCGGCTCGAAGCGGCCTTCCGCGAACGTGGCGAGGTGCCCCGCGTAATCTACCACAGCGGCGCGTTCGGCATCGAACCGATAACCTACGTGTTCGGCGAGTCGGCGGTCGAAGCCGCCGAGTTCGCAGTCTCGCTCCTCGACGCGGCCGCTGCGTAACCAGCTTCAGAACCAGCTGGTCTCGGGATCGACGGGGTTCGTTGGAGCCTCGCCACGCAGTACCCGAACGACGTCCTCAGCCACGGTCTGTGTCAGTTCGATCCGGGACTCCTCGGAGTACCACCCGACGTGGGGGCTACAGACGACGCTGTCGAGGCCGTGCAGGGACGATTCCCCCGGCGGTTCCGATTCACGCACGTCCAGTCCGGCCCCACCGAGTTCGCCGTTGACGAGCGCGTCGTACAGTGCTGTCTCGTCGACAAGCCCGCCTCTGGCCGTGTTCACAAGCAGTGCGTCCTCGTGCATCTGGTTGAGCGCGTCCGAATCGACCATTTCTCGCGTCTCGTCGGTCAGTGGCGCATGGAGCGAGACGATATCGGCGTCGGCCAGTAGCGTCTCGAACGTGACCGACTCGACGCCGAGGTCGCGCATCCGATACTCGGGAACGTACGGGTCGTAGGCGACGACATCCACGTTGAAGCCCTGGAGTTTCGCGGCGAACCGGCGGGCCAGTTTGCCGAAGGCGACGAGACCGACCGTGCTGCCGGCGAGCCGATGCATCGGCTGCCCGACTGACCACTCCCACTCGCCGCTCTTGACCGAGCGGTCGAAGGTCGGTATCTTCCGTAGGCAGGCGAGCATGAGCGCGAACGCGTGGGTCGACACCTCCGCAACGGAGTAGTCGGGGACGTTGACGACCGTCACACCGCCGTCGGCCGCCGCCTGGACGTCGATGTTATCCAGTCCGATGCCGGCCCGTCCCACCACTTTGAGCGAGTCGGCGGCATCGATGACCTCGGCCGTGACCTGCGTGCTCGCGTCGACGATCAGCGCGTCCGCATCTTCGACTGCAGTCGCGACGGCTGCGGGGTTGTCCGCATCTGTCGTCTCGACAGTCGCGTCGACCGCGTCCAGTACCGCCGCTCTTGTCTCCTCGTCCATTACTTTCGTGTCGGAGACGACGACTCGGTATGGCATGATCTGACTTGATGTGGGCCCGAAATAAAGTCACCCGTCACGGAAGTCGTACCATATGGAGACCCCCGCTGTCAACAGCTGGTGAAAGCACAGACCTGACAAAATTATAGCAAACTTTTATGATACTTTCGGGTGGACGTTCCAACAGTATGTCAGCCAGCGACACTGGCGGGACGGTCCTCGAACGTATCGGCTACCGGCTCTCCGCATGGGTTGAACGCTGGATGCCCAGCCCGTTCCTGTTCGCGCTCATCCTCAGCTACGTCGTATTCCTGGCCGGCGTTGGCCTGACCGGGTCGGGACCAGTTGAGATGGTCCAGTTCTGGTACGGCGGTTTCTGGGCCTTCCTGACGTTCTCGATGCAGATGGTCCTCATCCTGATGACGGGCTTCGTCGTGGCGTACCATCCGCGAGTTAACGCCGGCATCCACCGGCTGACGGAGATTCCCAGAACCGGGAAACAGGCGGTCGCTCTTGTTGGTCTCTTGACAATGCTTCTGGGCTGGATTCACTGGGGTCTGAGCCTCATCCTCGGCGCTATCTTCGCCCGAGAGATGGGCAAGACAGCACACGAAAACGGTATCGACGTTCATTACCCGGTCCTCTGTGTCGCCGGCTACCTCGGCCTCGGCCTCACCTGGCACTGGGGACTGTCCGGGTCCGCCCCGCTGTTACTCGCAACGGAAGGCAACGAGTTCATCGAACAGGGCGTCCTCGACGCTGTCGTCTCCGCGTCGGACACCATCTTCCATCCGTACGGCCTCATCCTGACGGCGCTGTCAATCGCCTACGCCACTGTCGTTCTGTACGTCATCACGCCGACCGGCGACCAGGCCAGGGGAATCACCCGCATCAAGGCCCGGGAGATGTTCGGCTACGCCATCGCGATGTTGCTCGCGCTCACGCCGTTCCTAGCGGTTGTCCTGTTCGTCCTCCCGTACTGAACAGGGAATCGGCGGGACAGCTACGACTGATTGCCCCTTCTTCGAGCGTTAAGTTGTTGGGGGGACTGCAATCCGACAATGGCAACGGAGATGGGAACCGGGGAGGACGTGGACCTGCTTGATTCCTTCCGACAGTTCTTCGCACTGGAGCGAGACGTGCTTGTCCTGTCACTGTCGATGCTGGCCTTTAGCCTCGCGTTCCAGATGACCAGTCGGTATATTCCCGAGTACATGCGCGTGCTGGGGGCCAGCGCCGGAGTCATCGGGCTGTACGGAAGCGTCGGCAACCTCATCAGCGCTGTGTACCCCTACCCTGGCGGCGCAGTGTCGGACCGGATCGGGTCGCGGCTGGCGCTGACCGCCTTCGCGACGCTGGCGACCGTCGGCTTCGGAATCTGGTACCTCGCCTCGGTTGTTGGCGACATCTCGCTCGGCGCGACGACGCTGCCCGCCTGGACGCTGGTGTTCGTCGGCCTCTTTCTCGCACAGGCGTGGAAATCCTTCGGGCTCGGTGCGACCTTCGCTATCGTCAAGCAGAGCGTCTCTCCGCAACGGCTGTCGATGGGCTTTGCCAGCACTGAGATGTTCCGCCGCATCGGCTTCCTGCTTGGCCCACTGGCCGCCGCGGCGCTGCTCGCGACGACGGCGTCGTTCGTTGGCGGCTTCCAGCGGGTGCTACTCGTCGCCCTCGCCTGCGGCATCATTGCGACGGTCGCCCAGCACTTCCTCTACGACGCCAGCGAGGACACGCTCGGGAAATCGTTCGAAGGCCTCGACCAGATACTCGAAGATTTGCGGACGATGCCGGGGACGCTCCGGCCGCTGCTGGTCGCGGATACGTTCGTCCGATTCGCCAACGGAATGGTGTACGTCTTCTTCGTCATCGTCGTCACGGAGTTCCTGTCGGTCGGATTCTCCGGCTTCGGCGTGCAACTGCGGCCCGACGCCTTCTTTGGCATCCTGCTGGGCATTGAGATGGTCGTCGCAATCCTCTCGATGGCTCCCGTGGCGAAGCTTACCGAGTGGGCCGGTCTCAAGCCCGCCGTCGCGCTGGGCTTTCTGGTGTACGCCATCTTTCCGCTCTTGCTCATCTTCGCGCCGGGCAACCAGTGGGTGCTGGTCCTGCTGTTTGCCTTCTCTGGCCTTCGGTTCGCTGGCTTACCCGCGCACAAGGCGCTCATCGTCGGTCCGGCCGAACAGGACGTCGGCGGCCGCGTTACCGGGACCTATTACCTGATCCGCAACACGCTAGTCATCCCCAGCGCCGCACTCGGTGGGTGGCTCTACGGCAGCGAGTGGGTGGTTTCTGTCGGGGATATGGTGATACAGGCTGGCCCCGAACTCGCCTTCGGTGTCGCTACCACCATTGGACTCGTTGGCGTCATCTACTTCCTCGTTTTCGGTCGGGAGTTCAAGGCCTACAAGTAAGGTCGTCGCGCTGGCGCTACCACTCGTCTCGTGGCGGGAACTCGTCGCCACAGCGTGGGCAGTACCGCATCGGTGCCCGGGATTCCTGGCCTTCTCTGTCGAACGTTATCTCTCGGCCGCAACTCTCGCATGCTAGCTTTGGCATCGTGGTACTCTCCGGTCGCCCGCATAGCCACGACCTAACAGAAGGTAGTATGTGTGCCGTGATAACACTATGTGCTGGCACGATACACGGCCGGTGTCGAGTCGGCAAACGCCAACCCTAAGCACCGACCCACGAACATGCGACTAATGCGTGAGGCCCACCCTATCGAGCAGGCAGTCGGAATGGAGTACTACGTCAGCGACGCCGACGGGGTGGGCGGCCGCCTCCGCTCTTCTCCCGCGGACTTTCGCGTCAGGGAACTAGAGGCATTCGACACGGAGCCAGTCGACGCCGACACCGGCGCGTACCCGCATCTCGTCTTCCGCGCTGAACTACGCAACTGGGAGACCAACGACTTCGCCAGCAAACTATCGAACCGGCTGGGAATCTCCCGCGAACGGGTGTCGTGGGCGGGGACGAAAGACAAGCGTGCGGTCACGACGCAACTGTTCTCGGTGAAGGGTATCGCAGCCGACGAACTACCGGAGATCAGCGGGACGGATATTGAGGTCATCGGTCGTGCTGGCCGCCCCATCCTCTTTGGCGACTTGGCGGGCAACGCCTTCGAAATCGTCGTCCGGGATACCGAGAGCCCGGACAACGCCGCAAGTGTTGTGAGCGATCTCCGTGCGTTCGCCGACGGAAATGATCCGAGAGCGGGTGACGGACAGCCCAGCGATCCTGGACTTCCTGACGATGGGATGACAATCGGCGTGCCCAACTACTTCGGCCAGCAGCGGTTCGGGTCCCGCCGGCCAGTCACCCACGAGGTCGGGCTGGCAATCGCCCGCGGTGAGTGGAAAGACGCCGTCCTCGCATACGTCGGGAACCCGAACGAGCGCGAACCGGAGTCGACGCAGGAAGCGCGGGCGTACGTGGACGAAACCCACGACTGGGCCGGCGCGCTCGACAAACTCCCCGGTGCGCTGGGATACGAACGGTCCATCTGTCACCGGCTGGTCGAGAACGGAGCCGACGAGCCGGCGGACTTCCGCGAGGCGCTGGAGGCGTTGCCGTCGAACCTCCAGTCGCTGTTCGTCAACGCTGCCCAGTCGTACGTTTTCAACCGTATCCTCTCTGAACGGCTGGACCGTGGGCTCCCGTTTGATCGTCCTGTCGAGGGCGACGTGGTCTGTTTCCGGGATAGCGACGCTCCCGAGGACTTTCCGATCCCTGACGCTGACCGCACACAGCAGGTTACCGCCGAGCGACTGTCGACCGTCGAGCGCCACTGCGAGCGCGGCCGAGCGTTCGTTACTGCACCACTGGTCGGGACTGACACCGAACTCGGCGACGGTGAGCCGGGAGACATCGCCCGGGAAGTGCTGGCCGACGTTGGGCTCGAAAAGAGCGACTTCGACCTCCCCGGCGCGTTCGACAGCGACGGGACGCGGCGTGCTATCCTGCTCCGGCCGGACCTCGGTGTCGAGCGCGACGGAGCTGACCTGACCTTCTCCTTCTCGCTTCCCAAGGGGAGCTACGCGACGGTAGTCCTCCGGGAGTTCCGGAAGGGTGATCCGGACGCGTAGGCGACCGGCTCGCGTTCGAGCCGAATGACACCGAATTTGAAACGGTTAAGTCAACGCCTACACGCCATCTCACATGGGCGAGCTACCGGACGAGTTCTCGTGTACCATTACCGACTGGGAGTATATCTACAGCCTCTGTCGAGACGTGGCCGACGACGTGAAAGCTGCCGAGTTCGACCCAGACGTAGTCGTCGCGCTGGCCCGTGGCGGCTGGTTCGGCGGGCGCTGCCTCTGTGACTTCCTCGGGCTGGACGACCTGGCGAGCCTGAAAGTCGAACACTACGTCGGGACTGCAGCGAAGGGCGAGGAGACACAGGTCCGCTACCCGCTGGCCGACGGCGCGGTCGAGGGGAAGGACGTACTGGTCGTCGATGACATCGCCGACACGGGCCAGTCAATCGAGACAGCCACCGCGTGCGTCCGCGAGAGAAACCCCAGTAGCGTCCGGACGGCGACGCTCCAACTGCTCCAGACCAGCGACCACGAGCCCGACTTCATCGGCGAGCGTCTTGACGAGTGGACGTGGGTCGTTTATCCGTGGAACTTCGTCGAAGACATGGTCGAACTCGTCGCGGGCGTCATGTCGAAAAGCGACCAGCAGGCACACACCGAAGCCGATATCCGCCGGCTACTGCAGGAGTACCACGGCGTCGGTCGTACCGAACTGGAGATCGCGCAGCCGGATCGACTGGGTGAGGTAACGAGTGAGATGGAACGGCGCAACGTCGTCAAACCGGTCGGCGACGGCTGGAAGCTTACAGACTGACCACCACCCTAGCGGCTCGACCTCGGTCACTATACGAACTTCCTGGTGTTGCTAGGGCTGCCGCTGTCCCCGCTAGCGCCGTCAAAAAATGTAGTTAGCGATGGCCCCGTCCGTCGTCTCGAACGTACTCCAGTGCGCTGACGAACATCTCTTTGTCGACCCGGTCCTCCGTCTCTTCGAGTCGTTCACGAATTTTCGTTGGAGTCATATGTGTATTGGTAACATGGGGGCCGGGAGGTATAATTCTTTCTCACCGCTTCAGGGCGAGACGGCTGAAAACCCGGTCAGTCGACTCTCGCCCCATCAAGCGCTGTGTCGTCGCCTGCTCTCACAGCGCCGACCACCACCTCCGTTAGGGGAACATATTTAATATCCTGCTTATCAAACGTAACCTATGGCCGCTTACGGCCGGCCGTCACTTCGAGACCTGTTCGATGAGTCACCGACGCCGCACATCGCGCACCCACCGCGGAGTCACCATCGAGACTTCTACATCGCCACAGACGGGTCGTTCAGACCCCACAGTGGCGCGACACCGACTGATAGCGTATCAGCGAGTCCGACGGGCGGACTCGGTGTCGTCATCGAGACAATCGACGGTGAGCGCGTTGTCAGGCTGTCGGTCCCAGACACGTGTCCCGACAACAATGTGGCGGAGTACCGGGCGCTCCATCTCGGGCTCGATGTCCTCGCGGCACGGGCCCCGCCAAACGCCCGCGTCGGGCTGCTCATCGACCACGATCAGCTCGCTGAAAACGTCAACGCGGAGGTGCTGGCGACACACGGCTCCGCATATGACCCACCACACGCTGTCTCGGTCCCGCCGTTGACGGGGCTCCACTGGCGTGGCATTCAGGCCCGTATTAACGGCTTCGGCGAAGTCCGCGCTGCGCGGATTTCCAGCGACCGCAACCCCGCCCATCCGCTGGCAAACGCGCCGGACCAGTACGCCCACGTCAACAGCGAACCGGATCGGTGTGTCCTGCCCGACGCACCAACAGTGAACGAACAGGTCCCACCGCCGTCGCGCTCTGAGCGTGGCGGCATATCGGACTAACTATCGTCGCGCTGTGGGTTTCGCCTCGCTACCGCTATAGCGACCGCACCGCAACGAACACTACCCCTCGACAAAGTCTGAAAGCTTTTACTTCCCTTTGGGTGTTGATCACAATATGAGTGACCAACCCGATGAGCTGGAGACAGAGATAGACAACATCGTTGCGGACCGCTGTGGAGTCGAACAAGAGGCGTTCGATGACTCGACACGATTCGACGGCGACATCCTCGATGCCGACTCCCTCGACATCGTCGAAATTGCTGAAGCGATCGATGCGAACCTCGGCGTCTACATTCCCGATGAGGATCTTGAAGAGATTCAAACCGTGGCGGATGTGAAAAACTACGTCCGCAACGCCGTATGACATGCGAGGTAGTCGTTACTGGGATGGGCGCTCTGACACCGCTGGGCCCCTCCTGTGACGCCTCATGGGACGCAGCAATCGACGGGCAAAGCGGTGCTTCTCGTATCACTCGGTTCGATCCCACAGAGACGAACCTCCGCTCACAAATTGCCTGTGAGACACCGTTCGACGCCGCGGACTACGACTCCGTAGATAGTCGACGGATGGGACGGTACGCACAATATGCAGTAGTCGCTGCGAATCAGGCCCTTGCCGACGCAGGACTCGACTCTGCCAGTGAGACGTGGCCAGCCAATCGCGTCGGAACGAGCATCGGGACTGGTTTCGGTGGATTCCCTGAAATCGAATCCACGGTCGGCGGGCGACCGTCAACTACCTTCGTTCCATCGACGCTTCCGAATCTGGCTGCCGGCCATGTGAGCATGCATGTTGATGCCCGCGGACCGATGCGTGCCCCGGCGACAGCCTGCGCGGCCAGTACCCAGGCCCTCGGGACTGCCGCAGACGTCATCCAGGCAGGCCGTGCCGACGTAATGATCGCCGGTGGAACGGAAGCATGCATCAGCCCGCTTGCCGTCCGTGGCTTTGACGTAATGCGTGCATTGAGTACGCGCAACGACGAGCCAGAAGCAGCAAGCAGACCGTTTGATGCTGACCGGGACGGGTTCGTCATTGGCGATGGTGCCGGTGTACTCATCCTTGAAGCACGCGACCACGCTGCCGAACGTGGTGTGACTCCCTACGCGATTCTCTCTGGATATAGCGAGACAGCCGATGCCCACCACGTAACACGGCCACCGGATGATGCACATGGGATGATTCGCTGCCTCCAACAGGCTCTCACGCACGCCGATCTCTCGCCGGCTATGATCGATCATATCAATGCCCATGCGACGGGGACACCCCACGGTGACGCACACGAGGCTGCGGCATTGACAGATGTTTTCGACACCTGTCCGCCAGTCACTAGCACGAAAAGCCTTATCGGCCACACGCTAGGTGCGGCCGGCGCTATCGAGAGCATATTCACCGTTCAGGCACTGCGCGATCAAGTCATCCCGCCGACGAGCAATTACGAAAGCCCCGACCCAGAATGTGACCTTCCGGTAGTTACCAAACCGCGCAAAGAGAGCCTCAACGCCGCGCTTACTGCATCGGCTGGGTTCGGTGGTGTCAACAGCGCACTCCTCTTCGAAACGCCATGAAACAATCACACCCTCAAAGTCCGGATCACACTGTAGCTGAGGCAATGAAGACTGAATCAGCGTCCTTCATCCTCCGAAGCGGTGTTGATGTCGTCGGGATTACTCGGATTGCGCGCCTGATCGATGAATTCGGCCAGTCGTTCAAAGACCGGGTCTTTACATCAGCAGAGCAGGCGTACTGTGACGAGCGCCCAGACCCGCCCCAACACTACGCGGCGCGGTGGGCCGCAAAGGAAGCGTTCCACAAGTCGATCGCCACTGATGGGCCGAGTGTTCCGTTCGACGCAGTCGGCGTCACCCACACCGTTGGTTGCCCGACACTCAACCTAGCTAGACCAGCTGAGAAGGCACTTGCCCACACACTCCAACAGGGGAATACTTCGCCAGAACGGGCGAACATCAGCGTGAGCCTCGCTCACGACCAGCAAGCGGATGTTGCTATCGCCCACGTCATCATCGGAGGTAGTAGCGCGGAGGAAACGGAAGGTGGTCATGTGCCGCCCGTCCACGAGAGGGAGCGATGACACGGACACTCACCGATACGGCGTTTCTCTTTCCGGGACAGGGGAGCCAGCGGCCGGGTATGGGTGCGTCGTTCCACGAAGCGTGGCCCGAAACTCGCGCTGTGTTGTCCGATCTTACCGAGGCGCTACTGCCCGAACTCGATCTTCAGGAACTCTGTTTCGAGGCGGACGCAGAAACATTGCATGCGACCGAACACACCCAACCGGCGCTGTTCGGAATCGGACTCGCCACATACCGAGGACTGCGAGAACGGACCGGACTCAAGCCGGCAATCGTTGCTGGCCACAGTCTCGGACATTTCACCGCGCTGGCAGCAAGCGGCATGCTCGATCCGGTCGAGGGTGTCACGCTGGTCCGTCGTCGCGGCCAGCTCATGGCAGCGGCCGCGAACAAGGCTCCCGATGGCGTCATGTGTGCTGTGCTACTCGCCGACCCGAAGACTGTCGCCGAGAGCTGTGCAGACTATCCAGACGTTAGCGTCGCTGCGTTTAATGCACCGCGTGAAACCGTAATCAGTGGAAGTGCCGCGTCAGTTGCCGATATCCGCGAGGAAGTCAACCAGAAGACGTCGGCCCGGTTCCGCGAACTGGAAACCGAGACTGCGTTTCACTCGCCGCTTATGGAGCCAGCTAGAGAACAATTCTCCACAGTTCTCGGAGATACCGAACTCTGCAGTGGCGAGATTCCCGTTGCATCAGACATCTCCGAGACGGTGTACACGGAACCAGCCATGTCCCGACCCGAACTCACCGCCCAGCTAACTGCCTCGATTGACTGGGTCGGGACCATCCGCAGACTGCGGGACCGTGGGATTACACGCTTCGTCGAATTTCCGCCTGCTGGCACGCTCGGACGGCTAATTGAGCGTATCGACTCCACTGCTACTACCATCACGCTTGATAAGCCAGATGACGCAGAGACACTCGTATGAGAGAACTGACCGACTTTAATGAAGACATCGCAGTGGTTACGGGCGGGACGCGTGGGATCGGTCGGGCTGTTGCCGAACAGCTCGCGCAGGCTGGGGCACGGACGATTGCGACATACCATGCTGACGAAGCTGCCGCAACCGAGACACGCGAGCAGTTAGCGGAATATGCGGCTCCGACGGCAGTCAAGCGGTGTGACGTTCGTGACTTCGATGCGGTCGACACCATGTTTGAGGACATCACCTCCGACTTCGGGGAACCAACTGTCGTCGTGAACAACGCTGGCGTTCGTCGGGATTCGTTGCTCGTGCGGATGGGTCCTGACGAGTGGCAAGATGTCATAGCGACAAATCTGACGGGAACGTTCAACTGTACGCGACACGCCACCCGAAGGATGCTTCGAGGGGATGGGGGCCGAGTCGTGAACGTAACAAGTATCGCTGGCCAGCACGGCTGGCAAGGGCAAGCGAACTATGCTGCAAGTAAAGCTGGAATCTTCGGGTTTACGCGAGCTGTTGCGCGGGAACTCGGAGGCAAAGGGATCCGTGTGAATGCTGTTGCCCCCGGATACACGGATACAGAGCTGTTGGAGGATCTCGCCGTGGAGCGCCGTGAAGCGGAACGGGACGCGACGCCACAAAATCGATTTGCCGACCCGACGGAGATCGCGGCGGCGATTATCTTTCTCGCCAGCCCCGCTGCATCGTTCGTGAACGGTGAAATTCTACGCGCCGACGGCGGCCGACTCGCATAATAGAGCGAAGCGTGTACTCGCGTCGGGTGCATCCGTCTCTCGCTGGTTCGACTCCTTGCTGAGCAAACTCTCGCAGCCAGACTATGGTTCCAGGAGAACCTTCCCAACACTTTCCCTGTTTTCGACGTATTCGTGGGCGGTTGCAGCGTCAGCTAGTGGGAACGTACGGTCGATAACGACTTCGAGGTCATCGGCCGCTATCTGTTCTAGGAGCTGTCGTGCGACGGTGGCGACGCGTTCGGGATGGTGTTTGAAGGTGTGGCCGAGATGGAATCCGAGAACGGATTTGTTCTCGAATAGGAGTCGCGGGGTTGCGGCTGCGGGAATATCTCCGCTTGCAACTCCGTATGAGACGACTCGTCCGAACCCGGCGAGGGCATCGAGGCTCTTGTAGAACGCTTCACCTCCGACCCCATCGAGAACGAGATCAACGCCCGTCTCGTTCGTGAGCTGGTCGATCTCATCGACGATGTCATGGTCTTCGTAATTAATCGGATTGTCGAGGCCGAGATCGCATGCGAGAGCAAGTTTTTCGGTAGTACTGGCAGTTCCGAAGACTTCTGCTTCGGTTGTGGCGGCGAGCTGGACGGCAGCGCTCCCGACGCCGCCGGCAGCGGCATGAATCAAGACCCGGTCATCGGACGTGATATTTCCACGCTCGTGGAGTGCGTAATGGGCGGTGAGGAACTGTACGGGAAAGCCGGCAGCCGTGTGGAGTGCCACTGAATCCGGAATCTCGAAAAGACGGTGTGTTGGAGCAACAATGGTCTCGGCGTACGCACCGGTTTCCAGCAATGCGACGACGCGGTCGCCAACTGTCCGTTCGACCCCTGGCCCGGTTTCTGTGATTGTGCCGGCTGCTTCCATCCCTGGCACGTATGGCACTGCTGGAGTGTCGGGATACCGTCCACGGCGATGGTCAATGTCGGCGAAATTCACGCCGATAGCCTCAACGTCAATCCGAACCTCGTGCTCGCCCGGAGCAGGTTGGGACTTGGTCGCGACTTCGAGTACGCCACCTGTGCCATGGTCCGTTATTTCGATCGCTCTCATGGTCTCTGATAACAAGTGTTCACAACTGACCAATTTAGTCATGGTGATCCTGCAGAACCCCGTCTCGATACCCCATCGTCGCCGTAGTCGCTGGCGAGTTCCGTCGGATCGACGTCCAAGACCGGCCTCCGGCGGGTCGACTCTCCCTCCCAATACGGCTTCGGAGAACTACCTGTGACAGCGAGAGAGTCCGCCCTTCCCGTGAGGAACGAGTGTTCCGACACCTGCTGTCGGAACCGAGGACCGAACAGGGCGGGCGTGACTCGCGTACACTCCGGTGAAAAACCGTCACGTCACTGCTGGTCTTGAGTCTCCAACGAGTCGAGTCCGGCTTCTAACACCTCCGCATAGGCTTCTGAAAGCTCCAAGTCGTTCGCTTCTGCGTAATTCTTCAATGGCTTACAGCCGACAGTATGAAGAAAAGGTTATATTATGAATGACTGATCCGACATCTCTTGGGCGCTGTGTGGGACGGAAAGAGGGGTTTCGGAAAACTGGCTGATTATACGCATCAAAAATAACCTATATAAGTTATACAAATCATTGTATTCGTTTCATAATACGTTCGGAAAACGTCATGCGAGCAAATTTTAAGTGATAGAAAAGCAATACTACTATGTGGGAGGTGAGATATCGATGAGTACTAGAGCTGATAGAACAGGTGGTTTCGATAGACAGAACGCCGAGCAGGCGGTATCGTTTCAGTCGCTGACGCGGTACGACCTTGCCCTCGCCGTCATTCCGGCGGTGTTCGTTCTAACACTCCTCACTGCCGCTGTTCTGGACCTACCGGTGCGGACGGCACTGACCGGTGGGTCGCTGGTCGGCGCACTGATTGTCGTCGACGCGCTCTTCGTCAACCCTCCAACTCGCGGCCGACGGAGAGGCAGGACGTAAAACCGCGTTCCAGCGACGCCTCTGAGCGCTGCTTTTCTGACCGGCGCATCCGATATCGGCGACAGAGCGGTTCGGACAGACTTCGGTAGCGAACTGCATCGAACTCGCCGACCATCCGGTGATGACCGGCGGTGGCGTGGCTACTCTTGCTGTGCGTCGACGACAGCAACGCCAGCGAGGTTGACGATATCCTTGACCTCGTCGCCACGCTGGAGGACGTGGACCGGTTTGTCCATGCCGACGAGCATCGGTCCGATGGCCTCAGCTCCGCCCAGTCGCTGGAGCAGTTTGTAGCCGATGTTCCCGGCTTCGAGGTTCGGGAACACAAGTACGTTTGCGGGGTCGTCGAGTTCGGAGAACTCGTAGGTGTCCGTGAGGATGTCCTCGACGACGGCAGTGTCGGCCTGCATCTCCCCGTCGACGGGGAAGTCCACACGGTCATCGACCTGCAGGTTCGAAACCGCCTGTCGGATTTTCTTCGTCCCGCGGTTGTCGACGCTTCCGAAGTTCGAGTACGACAGCATCGCCGCCCGCGGCTCGACGTTGAACCGACGGGCCAGGTCCCCGGTGTGGCGGGTGACCTCTTCCAGCACGTCTGTGTCGGGGTCCTGATTGACCGTGGTGTCCGCACAGAAGATGACGCGGTTCTTGAACGTCAGCATGTACACCCCGGCCGCGTAGTCAGCATCGTCGGCTGTCCCGATGACCTGTAGCGGCGGGCGTAGCGCAGACGGGTAGTGGTGGGTCAGCCCGGTCAGCATCGCGTCGGCGTCGCCCATCTCGACCATCACACTGCCAAGATAGTTGCCATCCCGGATCAGTTCCTCGGCCTCGCGGCGCGTCACACCTTTCCGCTGACGGAGTTCATACAGGCGATCTGCGTAGTCATCCACGTCGGCTGTCTCGGGATCGACGACGACGGGGTCGAACTCAAGGCCGAATTTCCGGCGCGTCGACTCTATCTGGTCAGCGTCACCGATGAGGATCG
Source organism: Haloarcula sp. (assembly GCA_042219425.1). GTDB lineage: Archaea > Halobacteriota > Halobacteria > Halobacteriales > Haloarculaceae > Haloarcula. The sequence goes on from JBDGPY010000082.1 coordinate 58,752, forward strand.
GTTCGGCGATGCCCTGATCGACCAGCTGGTAGGCCGCGCGGATCATCTTCTCGTCGTGGCCCTCCGCGAGGACGACCCGCTGGGGGTTGCTCTTGGCCTTGTTGAGGACGACGCGCATCATTTCGCGCGACTTCCCGAGTCGGGCTTCGAGCCGCTCGACGTAGGCTTCCGTGTCGATCTCCGTCCGCGCCGCGCCGCTCTCGATGGCGGCTTCGGCGACGGCCGGAGTCACCTCGAACAGGACCCGCGGATCAAGCGGTTTCGGGATGATGTAGTCCGGGCCGAACTGTAGCGGTTCGTCGCCGTAGGCCTTGACGACCTCGTCGGGAACGTCCTGCTTCGCGAGGTCGGCTAGTGCGCGTGCCGCGGCGACCTTCATGTCCTCGTTGATTTCGGTCGCTCGTACGTCGAGCGCCCCCCGGAAGATGAACGGGAATCCGAGAACGTTGTTGACCTGATTCGGGTAGTCGGAGCGGCCGGTCGCCATAATGACTGTGTCGTCGCGGGCGGCTTTGGCGTCCTCGTAGGCGATTTCGGGGTCCGGGTTCGCCATCGCGAAGATAATCGGGTCGCTGGCCATCGAACGGACCATCTCCTGGTCGACGATGCCGCCGACCGAGAGGCCGACGAACACGTCCGCACCCTCCATGGCGTCGGCGAGGTCACCCTCGGGAATGTCGCGGGCGAACTCCTGTTTGAACTCGTTGAGGTTCTCGTGGGTGGCGCGCTCCTCGGTGATGATACCCGAGGAGTCACACATCGTGATGTTGTCCTTCGAGACGCCCAGAGAGACATAGAACTTCGCGGTCGCAATGGCTGACGCACCAGCCCCGGAGAAGACGATGTCGAGGTCGGCAAGCTCCTTCTCGGCGATGTCGGCCGCGTTGACCATCGCCGCGCCGGAGATGATCGCGGTGCCGTGCTGGTCGTCATGGAAGACGGGGATATCCAGTTTCTCGCTGAGTCGGCGCTCGACCTCGAAACACTCCGGAGCGGCGATGTCTTCGAGGTTGATACCGCCGAATGTCGGCTCCATCGCCTGCACCGTCTGTATCATCGAATCGGCGTCATCGGTGTCGAGTTCCACGTCGAAGACGTCGATGTCGGCGAAGCGCTTGAACAGCACGCCTTTCCCTTCCATGACGGGCTTGCCGGCCTCGGGACCAATGTCGCCGAGGCCAAGCACGGCGGACCCGTCGGAGACGACGCCGACGAGGTTCCCCTTGGCGGTGTACTCGAACGCCTTCTCGGGGTCCGTGTCGATCTCCTCGCAGGGCACGGCCACGCCGGGCGAGTACGCAAGCGAGAGGTCCCGCTGGGTGTTCGTCGGTTTGGTCGTCGCTATCTCTATCTTGCCCGGTGGTTCGGTCCGGTGATACTCCAGTGCGTCCTCGTCAAGTCCCATACGCAGGCGTCGGCCCCAACCCTAAAAAAGACAACTTTACCGTCAACGAACGAGTGGTAAAACGACACCTGTCGAAATTCGCTGGAAAGTAGCGCCCTCGTACTTCGTCAGTATCGGTGCGTATCCCACAAATTGGAAAAGGGAGTGTCACAGAGATGCTCCGGAGCAAGCGGACTGGCGGTTTCACTGGCCGGACCTACTTGTTTGTGAGTTCGTTGACGCGGTTAGTCAGTTCGGTGACCGCGACCTCCTGTCGGTCGGTCGTTTCGACGATCTCCTTGGTCGCCGATTCGGCCTCCCGTGCGTGCTTCTGGGCGTCTTCCACCATCGAGGTAATGTCCTCGATGGCGTTCGCCTGGTCGTCGTTGGCGTCGGCGACCTCCTGAATACCTCTGGTAGCCTCCTCGACGGCGTCAGTAATCTCGCCCAGTGCACCCAGCGCTTCCTCTATCTCGGACTCTGCGTGTTCGACCTGTTCGTGGGATGTTTCGACCATTTCGGCGGTTTCGGTCGCCTGGTTCTGAATCGTGTTGATGCTCGTCGAAATCTCGGAGGCGTACTCGCTCGTCTCGTTGGCGAGGGTCTTCACCTCGTCGGCCACGACGGCGAACCCGTTCCCACTCTCGCCGGCACGGGCCGCTTCGATGTTGGCGTTGAGCGCGAGCATGTTCGTCTGTTCCGCCACGTCGGCGATTATCTCGACGATCTCGCTCACCTCGTCCATCTGGTTGTCGAGGTCGTTAACGGTGTCGACGAGGTCCTCACTCGTCTCGGTGAGGCCGTCGGTAACGCCTTTGACTGCCTCGCCCGCGGCCGAGCCGTCCTCGGCGGCGTCCTTCGCACGCTTTGCCGCCGACGCCACTTCGCTTGACGTGGCTGCGACCTCCTCCATCCCGGCCCCGATGTTCTGGATGTTGTCGGCGGCTGTCGTAAGCGAGTCGGTCTGTTCGCTCACGCGCTCCTCGACGGTCTCGGCGGACGACGCTGTCTTTTCGATAGTCGCGGCGAGCTGCTGTGCCTGTTCGTCGACTTTGTGCGTCAACTGCTCGACTTGTTCGGCCATGTCATTGAGCGAGTCGACGACTTCGAATAGCTGGTCGTCGACGTATTTGCCGCCGTGTGACCGGTCGAACGATGCCCTGGCGTCGAGCCGTCCGTTCTGGATTGCTCCCATCGTCGATTTGACCTCCTCGACGAGGTTCGTAACCGCCTCGTGACGGTTGGCCTCGTGAGTCCGGTCCTGAACCATCTCGACGACGGCGACGAGGTCGTCACCGTCGTATATCGGCGCGGCACTGAACGAGATGTGCCGCTCGTTCCCGTGCTGGTCGGCCATCACGCTCGTGTCCCGATACAGCGTGAAGTCCTCGTCTTCGACTTTCGGCACGTCGTACTTGACGTGGGTCTGCTCGGGCGCGTCCAGAACTTTGTCCGCGAGCGTCTTTCCCCGGCGGCCGTCCGGATAGAACGCCATACTCGCCATTTCCATCTCCTGTGCCTCCGATTCGGAGACGCCAGTGAGGTCCTCCAGCGAGCTGTTCCACGTGAGGATGTCGCCGTCCGTGTCGAGGACGAAAAGCGGCGTACCGATGTGATGGAGCACGTCGTGGTAGTTCAGTCCCGCAGACGAGCCCGAGCCGGTTATCGGCGAGTCGGCCGCGTATGCGTCGATGCCGGTCTGGGAAACGTACTGTGTCGTTTCGAGTCCGTCGAGGAGTTCGGCTTCGACCGTGTCGATTGCGTCCCGCGCGTCCGCGTCGAGTTCAGTTCGGAGCTGTTCGAACGCGGCCTCGACGAGCGACTCGGTGACGAAACCCTGTGTCGCAATGAACTCGTCCTGACCGATTCCGGCGGCCTCGTACTCGGTGACTAGCGCCCGGATCGTGTCGGTGTCGAGCTCGAACTGGTTTTCGACGTGCTGTCGACCGATCTCGGCGCTGTCGGAGTCATCGAAGATGTCTGTGAGTCTGGGTGACTCAGGGTCGACAGCATCCGGTAAGAAGCGGTCCCGTCCGTTACCAGCGGCCACTCCCCCATCCAGTCGCACTCTTTCCTCCGTCACTCCAGACTGTACTCCGTACTCACGGATTGATTTTAAAATATCATCAATCATGATGCAGTTACGTCTCATTCCTCAGCTTCTGTTAATAAGCCTAACTCTAGCGCTATCAGAACAGATAATCACAGCGGTGTGAGCGAACAGTAAAAGAGAGCATAAGTACGTGCAACCGAAGGTCTAGACATGACCACCCGTTTCCGCCGACTGGTGGCGACGACGACAGGCCTGACCTTCGCGCTCATCCTTCTGGGCGTCTACACCGGTGCGATCGGCGCGGGGTTGACCTGCGAGGCGCGCTGGCCGTTCTGCGACGGCTGGATGGGGCTGTTCCCCGCGAACTGGGCGAGCTTTGTCGAGTGGTTCCACCGACTGGTCGCGATGGTCACCGGCTTTGGTATCCTCGGCTCGACGCTCGCCGCGTGGCGTGGTGAGTACAGCCGGCGAATCAAACTCGCGACCACCGTCGCCACGGTCGTGCTCCCAGTGCAGATTCTCCTCGGCGCGAACACCATCTTCAACTTCGGTGCCACTGCGCAGGTGCTTCACCACGGGGCCGCACAGCTCATCTTCGGAGCGATGGTCGCGGCGACGGCGTGGGCATACACCGACACAGCGGAGTCGTCGTCAATTCATTCGACAGACAACAAAAACGCGTCTCACGCTGACGATTAACCACAAGTACAACTGCTATACTTAACGGTTCGTAAGATATATTCCGGTCTGTTGTTTGTTCCAGCATATGTCATACGACGGGCTTTCACGACGACAGTATCTTTCCACAGTCGGTGGAACCGCAGTCGCGGTTTCGCTCGCTGGGTGTTCCGGCGGGGGCGGTGGCGACGGCGGCAGCACCGAAATCACCGCCGGGACCGCGCCCGGCTTCCCCCCGTTCGAGATGAAACAGGACGGCGAACTCGTCGGATTCGATGTTGACCTGCTGGAAGCGGTCATCGACGAGACGGAGTACACCCTGGCTGGCTGGGAAGAGTTCGAGTTCAAGTCCCTCATTCCGGCGCTCACGAACGATAACATCGATGTGGTCGCAGCGGGGATGACAATCAACGACGAGCGTGACAAGACCATCGACTTCTCGGACCCGTACTACAGTTCGAATCAGGCTATCGTGGTCAGCGATGACGGCGAGTTCTCGCCGGAGGCGCTGGCGGACCTCTCGGGACAACCTATCGGCGCACAGAAGGGGACCACCGGCGAAAGCGTCGTTCAGGACGAACTCATCAAGCCGGGGGACCTCGACGAGTCGAACTACAACTCCTACGGGAACTACGTGCTGGCGGTCGAGGACCTCCAGAACGGCAACATTGACGCCATCGTCATCGACAAGCCGGTTGCACAGACGTTCGCCGCCCAGCGCCCAGTCAGCATCGCCTTCACGTACGAGACGGGCGAGAACTTCGGCTTCGGCGTCCGCGAGGACGACGATGAGTTCACACAGGCGCTCAATGACGGCCTGTCCACAGTCAGAGACGGGAACACCTATCAAGAGCTGACGAACAAGTGGTTCGGCCAGCAGTAACCGATGTCCGCGCTCCCGTTACAGAGTGACTGGGCGTTCGTTCTCGGAAATCTCGATCTGCTGCTCGCAGGCACGGGCGTGACGGTCGTGCTGACAGCGGCGAGTATCCTCCTTGGCTTCTTGCTCGGGTTCCCCGCGGGAGCGGTCGAGGTGTACGGCCGCGGTCCGCTCAAACGCGCCGTTGCGACGGCCGGCGTCGTCCTTCGCGGAACGCCGCTGCTCGTTATCATCATCCTGCTGTTCTTCGGACTCTCGGTATCCAGCAGTGCCTTCGTGACCGCGACCATCGCACTGGGCCTCCGGAGCGCCGCCTACCAGTCGCAGATATTCCGAGGGTCGCTCCAGAGCGTCGATGAGGGCCAACTGGAAGCCGCCCGCGCCATCGGGATGGGTCGGCTGGGGGCGATACGCCACGTCGTCGTCCCGCAGGCGCTCCGTCGGAGCGTCCCCGGCTTCCAGAACGAGTTCACCATCGTCCTGAAAGACACGAGTATCGCTATCGTCATCGGCCTCGGCGAACTGCTGACCGTCGGCCAGAACCTCTATCAGGGCGGGCAAAGCACCGCCGCGTTGGAGATATTCCTGACTGTGAGTCTGATCTACTTCGTTCTCACGTTTGTGACGAACCGCTTGCTCGACCGCCTCGACGACTACTTCACCGTTCCCGGAGGTGAGCGGGCATGAGTGACCCGCTGCTGGAACTCGACGACGTCTACAAGTCCTACGGCGAGGAGCAGGTGCTCTCTGGCGTCAGCTTTGAGATGGAGCGTGGTGATGTCGACGTGGTCATCGGGCCCAGCGGTAGCGGGAAGTCGACCATGCTCCGCTGTGTCAACCGCCTCACCGAAATCCAGAGCGGTGACATCTACCTCAACGGTGACTGTGTCACCGACGCCGACACCGATGTGAACGAACTGCGCAAACAGGTCGGGATGGTGTTCCAGGACTTCAATCTGTTCGCGCACCTTACAGCACTCGGAAACGTCACACTCGGGCTCAAGAAAGTCCGTGGGATGGAAGAAGAAGCCGCCCGGGAGAAAGGCTATGAACATCTCGAACAGGTGGGACTGCTAGACCAGGCGGACTCCTACCCTGCGGAACTCTCGGGTGGGCAGAAACAGCGGGTCGGAATCGCCCGAGCGCTCGCGATGGACCCGGAACTTCTGCTGTTCGACGAGCCGACCAGCGCACTCGACCCAGAACTTGTCGGCGAGGTGGTCGACGTGATGCGTACCCTCGCCGACGAGGGTATCACGATGCTCGTTGTCAGCCACGAGATGGGGTTCGCCCAGTCGGCTGCCTCTGATATCATCTTCCTCGACGAGGGACGTATCGTCGAACACGGCCCGCCAGAACAGCTATTCGAGAACCCGCAGGCGGCCCGGACCGGTGAGTTCCTCGGCCGTCTGGAGACAAACCACGAGGAGGAGTGACCGATGGGGACGCCGGAGTCAACGTCGACCGCGGGACGGACCATTCGCGCTCGTGCTGCGGGACTGACCGACAAGCCGCTGACGCTTTTGACTGTCGCCGTCTTCTGGACGTGGCTCGTCGTCCGGTGGACGAACGATTTCCTCCTTGAGGGCGGACTCAGACCGCGCGGCGAGTCGTTTTTCCCAGTCGCTCCGTTCGAAGCAATCGCTACAACCCTCGGGAGTGTCGCGGCAAGTCTCGGTCCCGTTGGCATCCCTGTCGGGTGGGTCGCTGGCTTCTTCGAGTTCTTGGTGGCATCGATTCCCTACCTGCCAGCGTTGGCGACCGGCGTGTGGGCGACGATACTGCTGACGTTGCTGGGTATCGCGCTTGGATTCGTCATCGCTGTCCCGCTCAGCGTCGCCCGGGTGTACGGTGGGACCATGACTCGGTCGGTCGCGCTGGGGTACACCGAACTGTTCCGCGGGACGCCGCTGCTCGCGCAACTGTTCGTTCTCTACTTCGCGACGCCGCTGACGACCTACATCCGCGAACTGCCCGCCGTCGGGACCGGATTCATCCCTGCCCAGGCGTTCTGGGTTGCCGTCATCGCGTTCATGCTGAACAGCGCGGCCTACCAGTCAGAGTATATCCGGTCTGCGCTGAACTCCGTCCCCGAGGGCCAGCTCACCGCCGCTCGCTCTATCGGCCTCTCGAAGGTCGAGGGGATACGGCACGTCGTCCTGCCACAGGGGCTGCGCTACGCGATTCCGGGCTGGTCGAACGAACTGGTGTATCTCATCAAGTACTCGTCGCTTGCGAGTTTCATCACCGTCCGCGAGCTGTTCGAGCGGGCCGATGCTATCGCCAGCGAGACGTACCGCTACACCGAGCTGTTCGTCCTCGCCGGCCTGCTGTATCTCGCGCTGGTCCTCTCGGCGTCGCTCCTGATGGAATTTGTCGAACACCGGGTAGCAATCCCCGGTCTCGGCACGACCGGCAGATGACTACATAAAGTCCGAGAGCCCGGACTGCTGGTCGTCTTCTTCGGCTGCCTCGCTCGCTGATTCATCGTCGCTGTCGTCGCCGCTCCCGGCTTCTGAAGAACTGTTATTACCTTCCAGCGTTGCCTGCTGGTTACCGGCTGCATCGGCAGCCTCGCCAGCATCGGCATCGGCCTCGTGCTCTGTCTCGGTTGCTTCGTCACCGGCCTCGATACTGGCTCCCTCGAAGGCCCCGCCGGAGTGTTCGACGGCAGCTTCCTCGCGGAGTGCTTCTGCGTCTGCGACGATATCTTGCACCTTGTTCGTGTCCTTGCCCGAACCGGTGACGAACGCTACATGGTCGGCCTCCATCTCGTAGGTCGCTGCCATTGCGACCGTTAGCTCCCGGTTCCGGCAGTGGTGGGTCATTGTCGCAAGAAATGGCATGATCTCGCGGCGGGCGGTCCGCATCGAGACACCGTCGATGGCGGCAATCTGCTGGGCGACGTAGTCTCTGGTGTTTCGCGTCCCCTTGGACCGTCCGAGCTTTGACCAGTAGCTCGGCGGGCCGTACCTGGTCCAGCCGCCTTTGGTCCCGTCGCGGGCCGCGGCGACACCCGCGGTCATGTTGTCGCCAGCGTACCGCCAGAAGGAGTAGTTCTGCGTCTCGCGCACGCGGCCGAGCCACTGGTCGGCGTTCGAGAGGAACCGGTAGGCCTGAACCAGCTCGTCACCCTCGTAGTCCTTGGGCATGTTGTCCTCGATCCAGTTGATGAGGTCGTCGGGCGTCTCATCCACGTCGTAACTGGCCTCCAGTGCGTCCTGTGCGTCGGCCTCTTTGAGCACCACGTCGAGATATTCAAATATTCCCTCGGTTGTGTCGCGCTCGCCGGTCACCACGTCCTCGGCGGTGAGTCGCTCAGTCGTCTCGGCGATGGCCTGAAGATCCTTGACTGCGCCACGGAGGTCGCCGCTGTTCTGCTCGGCGAGGTCCTCCAGGGCGTCGGCCTCGTACTCGACATCCTCTTGGCGGCAGAGGTCACGGAGAACCGGGACGATAGAGCGGGGCGACACGTCCCGGAACTCGATGTCCTGGCAGTTGTTCCGCAGGCCGTTTGACATCTCGTAGTACTCGTTGGCGATGAGTACCATCGGCTGGCTGGCCTCCTTGACTAGCGCGGTGATAGCCCGCGCGCCGCCACGGTCGGCGTTGCCGTGGATGTTGTCAGCCTCGTCCATGATGACGAGTCGACGGCCCTGCCCACCGCCGGTTAGCGTGCCCGACTTGGCAGCTTCCCCGGCCACGCGTTCGATGACGTCCTTCGTCCGGGAGTCGCTGGCGTTCAGTTCGATGGTGGGCCAGTCCATGTCGTTCGCCAGCGCGTGAGCCGCAGACGTCTTGCCGATGCCCGGAGACCCGTGGACGATAACGGCCTCGCGGTGATCGTCCCACGTCTCCGCCCACTCCTTGAGTGCGTCGCGGGCCTTGTCGTTGCCCCGCACCTCTGACAGTGTCGTTGGGCGGTACTTCTCCGTCCAGTCCATTACTGAAAGGCAGGTGGGTGGCGTGTTTAGTGGTTGCGGAGCGCTCCGCCAGTACAGTTATGCGTGCCTGCAGAGAGCGGTCGCCAGTCTGGGTCTCCTCTCGGACGACCGCGAGATACAGTCGGTCCGGGAGCAGCTATTTCTTCGCCCCCGTTGTCGTCGGGACGACGATGAGGCGACAGGAACGCTGTATCTCTACATCCGGACACGAATAGTTCAACACACCTGTTGCTGATTCCCGACACAGACGGCCCGGAGGCAGTAGCACGGGACATTCAGCAGCCCCTTCCCGATAGCTCCTTCAGAAGGACTACATCACCGAGACAGAGTCACTCGAACAGCCGGACCCGTACCGCTGCACGAGCCGAGTGCTGCAAACCGACCAGACAGGTGGCCAAACCCACACCAGTACGCCTAATTCACGGCCCGGGAGAGATAGGATTAACAGCGCCTCATCTCAGATTCGTTACGTATACCATAATTGTTATAATGTTGAAAAGACGATTTTCAACTTGAGCCTATGTCCATATCGCTCAAGCGGCTCGGCCAGGCACAGCCGTCCGAGCTCGCCACGACGATCAGAAATTCCGGTATCGCGGGGGCGGGCGGCGCTGGCTTTCCGGCTCACGCGAAGTGGGAACGGATCGACGAGGTGCCGTACCTCCTCATGAACCACCAGGAGAGTGAGCCGAACTACTACATCGACAAGTGGCTCGGGACAAACAAGACGGACGTGTATGCCGAGTTCTTCGACGAATTGCTGGCAGATCTGTTGGATCTCATCGTTGTTGGCGCGAAGGCGAAAGACCGCGACAACTGGATGACGTCGTTCGAAGACGCAACCGATGGGACGGTGTATCTGCCGGAAGACCTCCCGCTTGATCCGACCGAGGAGTCCGGCGTCGTCTTCGCATACACCGAGGACAAGTACGAATTCGGGATGGAAAGTGTCTTGCTCCGGATGGTCTCTGATATCGTGTTGCGCGACGAACTCCCGATGGACCACGGCTGGATCGTCCAGAACACGGAGACGATGTTCAACATCCACAAGACGTTGGCCGAAGGCGATTCGATGACCCACAAGTTGGTTCATGTCGACGGAAACGTCGACCGGCACCGCTTTCTCGAAGTTCCGGTGGGTACGCCTGCGACCGATCTGCTCGCGGCGGCCGGTCGATCTCCGGAGACCCTCTCGGGAGAACTCCTCGCCGACGGCGGTCCAGGCTGGTGTTTCGAGATAGACGAGTCACCGGACACGTTCGGTGTTCGCAAGCGGACCAACTGCCTCCTCGTCCTCGACGAAGAAACCGTCGAAGGGAACATGGTCGGAGACGGCCGAATCAACGTCCTCAACGAACGAGAGTGGTCTGGCGATCATGAGACCGAACCGACGACACTCGAACCAGATCAGGTACGGATTCCGCTCCGCACGAATCCGAACTTCGACGGCGTCGTCGCTCGAAGCAAACCCATCGTCGATGCCGGTGACACCGTCAAGACGGGAGAACTGATTGCGGTTCCCGCCGGCGAGGCCATCAGTAACTGCCAACACGCCTCGATTGACGGCACTGTCACTCAGATCACCGATACGGCAATCGAGATTACACGTGAAAGCCAGACTGCAACGGCAAGCGGCCAACCGGTTGGTGACCACCACCGCGTCCACTGGACATTCTGTAGCGAGTGTGGTGACTACGTTGCACGCCCGGAGCTAGAGCACCTGGGTCCAACAACCGAATACGTGTGCGCCGACTGCCGCTAACGACAACGTGACGGACCGGTCAGAGAGTCGAAGAAAACTGCCGACTACTGTCGGAGATCCACCAGCTGGTCGGACCGTACCCACGCTGCCGGATTGTGCCGATCACAGATGACGGTGTCCGCTCCGTCTTCGTAGCTAACGAATCGCTTGAAGTCCGTGCTGTCGCTCCCATCGGGTTCCGGACGGTCGACATCGTCGTGGCGATCAATCTTCGGGCCGTCCGTCCGCACGGATTCCGGACTGTCGGGGTCTATCGAACTATCGGTCGTTGCAGTAGGGTCGTCGTCCATCGTATCACCAGTACTGCCGGGTCGACATGTCGCTCATGGGCAGTTATAGACGGGTTGGTTTTACAACATATAACCGCTATGACCTAGGCATATTATTGTGTATTGTTGCCGCGGCAATCTTTCACAAAGTCTACTCGTTTCGTCTATCGAATTCACCAATTCCTGTCGGTATCAGCATTGTACCGAGCGTCACCAGAAACGCTATTCCACAGATATTCTGGGACACCAGTTTCTGCAAACGTGTTCACCTCCACGTGGGAGGGGACAACCAGTCAACAAAGTGAGGCAACATTCGTACACCTGTGCCCTTTTGTCGGGACCTGAATACGTTTCCCAGACCCAGTGTGAGTGCTGAGTTGGGGGTGGTAGAGTGGGACCGGTTGAAATACAATATCGTCCCGATTGCAACCCAGCTGGAGCAGTCACTCCGTGTCCGGGTGTATAGTCTCGAAGGGGGCACTGACTGTGAAGGTTTTTGTCGCAGGGGGAATCACAGACTGTGCTACCAGTGGTACCCAGGCTTTCACCACTCGACAATCGTAGCGTCAGTCCCGTCACCGGCGTGGCGCTCTTGCTTTCGATTACCGTCATCCTGACAGCCATTGTCAGTGCCTCCATATTCGGTGTGCGTACGAACGTAAACGAGCGGACACCCACAGCGGCCCGGTCAACTGGCACATTCGAGACGGGACCCTCGGTCGGCTGCGGTGAGAACACTGTTCGAATCACCCACGAGGGTGGCGACGTGGTTCCGGCCGAAGAGATATCCGTAGTTGTCAGGCTTCCCGCTGCTGATGCCACAGCCAGGCTCGTCGACCTCCCGGTCATGGGGACTGCCTTCGCCTCCGGGAACACTGTGGACCCGGATAATATCATTTACGACAACTGTGTCGAGGGCGTCATCGCCACGGGCGGCAAATCCTGGGCTGCCGGCCGAACCATCGCGTTCCAGCTAAACGCTGGCGGTGGCACTGTCGACCCAGGTGACAGTGTCGAGGTACTGATTGTCCACGACCCGTCAAACGGCGTCGTTGCCGACGTGACACTCACGGCTGGTCGGTGACCGCTCGTCGTTCCGACACCCTTTTATTCGCGACTCACTACCACGTGAACTAATGGCAGGGGACGTACGTGACGATCTCGCTGAGAAAATGGCGGGTGAAGTGGCGCTGAGCGATGAACCAGGTGCGACCCTGCGGAAGTGGCGCACGGACTTCGACGTTGCCCAGACGGAGCTCGCGGACCAGCTCGACGTGTCGCCATCGGTCGTCTCCGATTACGAGAGCGGGCGGCGGGACAACCCAGGTATTGGGGTTGTCAGGCGGCTCATCATCGCGCTACTGGATATCGATGAGGACCGCGGCGGCGACCACATCCGCCAGCACGCGCGTGTCCTTTCGGCCGGGTTCGACAGCGACGTGGTGCACGACCTCCGGGAGTACTCAGCCAACGTCGGCGTCAATCGGGTGTACGACGCTATCGACGCAAAAGAACTGTTCCGGGGCAGCCAGGACACCGTGGCTGGACACACCGTGATCAACTCTATCGCCGCCATCACGCGACTCTCTTCTGACGAGTTCTACCAGCTGTACGGCCAGTCGACGAACCGGGCGCTCGTGTTCACCAACGTGACTCGCGGCGAGTCACCGCTGGTCGCGCTCCGCGTCGTCTCGCCGACGCCCAATGCTGTCATCCTCCACGGACTGGAGGACGACGCCGTCTGGGAGCACGCACAAGACCTCGCCCGTATCGACGATTTCTCGCTGGCGATCACCGATATCGACCTCGATGACCTTCTCAGTAACCTGCGAACGTTGCCGTAAGGTGGGTCAGAGCACGACCAGCAGGTCAGTTGCGTACATTACCGCGAGGCCCAGGACGAAGGCGAGGATGTTTGTTGTCGTCCCCAGCGACCCCCGTTCGTGGACCATGCGGCCAATTTCCCAGTTCACCTGCAGTATTGCTCCGACACCGACCGCCAGGAACAGCGCGCCGAGCATGGGCGAGAATGCGGCGCTCCCGATCCAGCCACCGAGGATGACCGGCGCGCCGGCGATGAGTCCGAGGGCACTAAAGTGCCAGAGTGACGGCCGCGTTCCATCGGCGACCGGTGCGACGACTGCCGGCCCCTCGGTGACGTTGTGAATCATGAACCCGATGACGAGGAACGCACCCAGTGAGACGCGACCAAGCGCTATCGAGCTTCCGATAGCAAGCCCTTCTGCGAGGTTGTGGAGGCCAACGGAGAGCGCAACGAGGTAGGCGAGTCCCAGCGGCGACACGGTGTCGGCCTGCCACTTCGAGATTGCCTGGATGAGCAAGAGCGCTCCCGCGATACCCAGAACAACGAGGAGGCTCCCCTCGTACGCGCTCGGCATCTCGGCGGCGAGTTCGAATGCCTCGAAGCCTGCGTCGAACGCCAGGAACGCCAGCACGCCGATCGCGAACATGAGGACCCCATGGAGTGACCGCCGACTCAGCCGCTGCATAACGGGGTACCACAGCATTCCGAGGGCGACGGGAATCACGCCAACAAAGAGCCCAATGACTGCAAGCAATCCGATGAGCTCACCGGTGAGGCCCGGCGTGACTGCTGGCGCGGGGATCGTATGTCCGAACGTCGCACCGTCCTGCAATACGATGTCAGTGTGAATATCCCACCCCTCGTTCCAGTGGTACGGAACGACGATACGGCCGCTCTCCATTGAGTCGAGGGTATTCGTCTCCTCACCGCTAGCGTACATCGTGAAATCCCAGTACGCCTCGTTGACGAGTACCTGGCTGACCGTCACCGGATCTGGCCCGTTATTGGTGACGTGGAGGACGATGGTCTCGTCGTTGGGCAGTGAGGTATGGGTCACGGTGATGTCCGGTGGCGCAGCCCCGGTCTCAAGGCCTGCGAAGGGATTCGCTACCACAAAACCGGCGATGACGATACCAAGCAATAGTAGCGGTGCGACTGCCCCAACCCAGGTCGGCAATCCAAAGGGTATCTCTGACCTCGCGGCTGCTGTCCCACCATCGGTTCGTTCGCGGTCAGTCATGCTTGCACCTCGAAGAAGCTCATCCAGCCAAGTTCAGCGAACTCTGACTGGTGGGCGTGGAACATATACAACCCTGGCTGATGATCTCCGTAATCCAGTTCGATGATCCCGCGCTGTGCCTGACACTGCATGATTGTGTCGATCTTCTTGTGCGTCGGTTTGAGCGTGGTTCCGTGATCGTAGTAATCGAAGAACTGTGAGTGAGTGTGGAAGGAATTAATCGGGTCGAACTCGATAGCGTTGACCAGATACACCCGCTGGCGCTGATCTCGCTGTATCTGAATCGGCTTGATCGTCTCTCCAGCCGTCCATTCTCCCTCGGTCGCTTCGGTATCGGCGACGCCATAGGCGAAGGCTCTCGTATTGGCGGCGTACACCTCGTTGTCACCGTCGAAGTTGGTATCGAATCCGTTCATCACCATCACCATCTCATCCACCTCGTCAGCCCGGTGTTCGTGATTCCGAAGTTTCGCCTCCTCGACCAGTTCCTGCCGGAGATCATCGGTCATCGGGCCGTGGTAGTTGACGTAGTCGCGCGGGTTGTTCCGAACCCGCTCCGGGTCGGGATCGACGATCATCGCACCGTAGAGACCCCGGTGAATGTGCTCTTTCAGCGGCATCGAATGGCAGTGATAGAAGTGACATCCTGCCGGCTGGGCCTTCCATTCGTAGACGAACTCCTCCCCTTGTTCGACGACACCGGGACCGTTCTGTGGGATACCGTCCATCCGCGGGTTCACGTTCTTCAGATGTGGGTGAACCGTATGCGGGTGTTTCTGCCCGTTCGAGAATGTGATGCGGATAATCTCACCTTCAACAGCTCGGATCGTCGGTCCAGGGACCTGACCGTTGTAGGTCCAGGCTGGGAACTCAATTCCAGGCGCGATCTGTATCTTTTCCAGGGAGGCTGAGAATTCGAACTCGCGGACACGCTGGCCGTTTTCCATCGTGACCGTCCCGGTGTTGAATTCCCGGAGGAACGAATGCGGGTCGAACTCCGTGGACTGATATTCCCCGGCAACCCCCGACGACCCGTGTGGCGACGGTGTTGACTCGTGGTCTCCGTCGGCGGTGACTGGTCCAGAGAAACCAAGTGCGCCAGCCCCAGCGAGTCCGAGTCCGCCAAGAACAGCCCGTCGGCTGACCGCCGCATCGTCTTTCACCATCGAAACGAGCCGGTCTGTGAGCGATTCTGTCAGCTCGGCTGCATCCTCACGTTTGCCCGCTGGTCGCTCAGCCGACTCACGCGCCTGTGGACGCCCTCCACCGACGCCCTGTTCACTGGCATTCTCCGGACGTTCGTCAGTCATTTAGTCACACCCCCGATTTCGACCGTGACCCGACACAGGCCCCAGCTTCTGACCGCGTCGGTTCGTCGGTTCGGAAAGTCCTGACCGCCTCGGCGCGGTCGAGGGGTACGTA
>JBDGPY010000075.1:0-68283 GCA_042219425.1 Haloarcula sp.
AACGAAGCGGCCGCCCTCGGTCAGCGCGTCGGCAACCATCGACAGGACGGCGTCGAACGCGCCGGGATCGTATTCGCGGGCGTCGGCCACGTCGAACGTCAGATCGGGATATTGCTCGCGAGCCCGGGAGACCATCTCTTCGGCGGCGTCGATGCCGACCACAGCCGCACCTCGGTCGGCGATTTCGGCCGTCAGGTGGCCCGTGCCACAGCCGATGTCGAGGACGCGTTCGCCCGGCTGGGCGTCCAGCAGTTCAACCACGTCCGTTCCGTACTCGGCGACAAAGCCGTGGCCACCGTCGTAGTCGTCGGGGTCCCACTCGTTGTCTGGCATAGACTGAGCGATGGCCGGCGTGGAGTAAAAAGAATACCGGCGGTGTGTGACTGGTTCTCAGTCGTCGTCTTCGGTCGTCGTCCGGTCGATGTTCTTCTCGCCGAAGTAGATCTCCGCTCCGTCCTGGGCCACCTTCTCCGCGAGGACGGCGCATTTCACCCGCATCGGCGAGATGTCGACACCGAGCATCTCGGTGATGTCGTCGCGGTCCATCGCTTTGAGTTCCTCGACTGCCATCCCTGCGAGTTCCTTCGAGAGCATCGATGCAGACGCCTGAGAGATAGCACAGCCATCACCCTGGAACGCCACCTGCTCGATGGTCTCCTCGCTCTCGTCGAGTACCACGTCCATCCGTATCTCATCGCCGCACATCGGATTCTCGCCGATGTGGGTAAACGTCGGGTCCTCGATCTTCCCGTAGTTCCGGGGGTTCTTGTAGTGATCGAGGATCTGCTGCCGGTACATATCCGAGCCACCGATACCCATAATTACTCCATGATATGGCTGTCGGTCGGAAAAGCGTTCCGAGGTATCGGTTCGCACGGCATGCTGTCAGGGCCAACGGCAGCAGCGACGGCCACAGAGAGCGATCCGCTGCTGTCTGTCAGGAGGAGATGGACTCCTTTTTCATCGTCGGGTCGCCGAAGCGACCCCTCTCTGCTCACGGGCGCGAAGCGCCCGTTCGCATGGTCAGCGGGACCTTCAGTCCCGCTCGACTCGAAAAACGTGGGCGAAAAAGGCGGGACCTCACTCCGTTCGGTCCCGAAAAGTGTGATTACGCGAACAGCTGCCGGGCGTCGTCGATAGCCTCGACGAGCTTGTCCACTTCCTCACGCGTATTGTAGATATAGAACGAAGCACGTGCGGACGCCGGCACACCCATCTTATCGTGGAGTGGCTGGGTGCAGTGGTCGCCGGCGCGGATGGCGACAGCGGAGTCGTTGAGGATCGAAGAGAGGTCGTGAGCGTGGACCGAGTCGAGGTTGAACGCGACGAGGCCGCCGCGGTCGGTGCCTGCAGACGGGCCGTACGTCTCGATGTCTCCTTCGGCCTGTAGCTGTTCCAGCGCGTACTGGGCGAGCTGGTCCTCGTGGCGCTGGATCCGTTCCATGCCGATGTCGTCCAGATAGTCACAGGCCTCCGCCAGCGCGATGCCCTGTGCGATGACTGGGGTGCCGGCCTCGAACTTCCACGGGAGATCGTTCCAGGTCGCGTCCTCGAAGGTGACTTTCTTGATCATCTCGCCGCCGTAGAGGTACGGCTCCATCTCCTCGAGAATGTGTTTCTTGCCGTAGAGGACGCCAATCCCGGTGGGGCCGGCCATCTTGTGACCAGAGAACGCCAGGAAGTCGGCGTCGATTGCTTCCACGTCAACCGGACGGTTCGGGACAGACTGTGCGCCGTCGACGAAGATGTAGGAGCCGTGGTCGTGGGCAATGTCCGCCAGCTCCGAGACGGGATTGACGGTTCCGAGCGTGTTCGAAACGTGGACGACGCTGACCATCGCGGTGTCATCGGTGATGATCTCGCGGGCGTGGTCCATATCGAGCGTGCCGTCCTCATCGACGCGGATGTAGCGGCAGGTCGCGCCGGTCCTCTTGGCGATCTGCTGCCAGGTGACCAGCGAGGCGTGGTGTTCCATCTCCGTGAGAACGACCTCGTCTTCGGGACCGAGTTCGTTCAGCCCCCACGCGTAGGCGACGAGGTTCTCGCTTTCCGTGGTGTTCTTGGTGAAGATAATCTCCTCGCGTTCGCCGGAGGCTCCGATGAACTCGGCGACGCGGTCGTGGGCGTCCTCGTAGGCGACACTTGCTTCCTGGCTGAGCTGGTGGAGGCCGCGGTGGACGTTCGCGTTGGTCGTCCGGTAGTAGTCCGCGATAGTCTCGACTACGGGTTCAGGCGTCTGTGTGGTGGCAGCGTTGTCGAGATACACAACCTGCTCGCCGTCGAATTCGCGCTGGAGGATAGGGAAGTCTTCGCGGATGCGTCCCACGTCCAGTAGTTCGGATTCCGAATGTCCCATTAGCTCAGTTCAGGGGCTCGACAGGCAACATTCCTTCGGTTCACCTAGAACTCCAGTCGCCTGTCAGTGGCGGGGCCGCCAGACCTACCCGGAGTCGGACTCGGCAGCCATCACATGCTGTTCACGGTACGTCTCCAGCAGGTAGTTGTCCCAGACGAGGTCCCCCAGGATGTGTGCGTACAGGATGACGGCGGTAAACAGCGCCAGCGGCTCGGTGACGGGCCAAAGACTGAGTACGACCACACCGCCGATAAGGTGATGGCTGAGGAGCCGCTGGAGCGGCCAGAGGTCCTGTGGCCCGAATATCTCGTCCTGGTCGAGAACTGTGAGCTTCGGGTTTCGCATGCAGCGGCGGAGCGCGGCCCAGTCGCCGGTCTCCAGTCGGGCCACGGCGAAGTGGTCGACGTCGATGGTGACGCCGACAACGACCGCGTAGCCGACGGCGGCCCACCACGAGAGGGGGAGAGAGAAGGCGACGACACCGACAGCACCGACAACCGCGGAGACGATGGCGTGATCGCGGGAATACATGCCTGTCAGTCACACTGGTCTTGCACAAAGGCTCTCGGGTCGTCCCAGTCGCGTCGGCGGCTACATCCAGAGCAGTTGCGCGTGGCGGGTGCTACCCAGGTCGAGCACGTTCTCCTCGTCGACGAACCCGTGCTCGACAGCAACGCCGACAGCCTCGTCGCCGACGATGTTGGCGACAGAACAGCGGGCGAGGCTGTCGATTATCTCGTCCTCGGAGGCTGGTTCACCGCCGTAGAACTCTTCGGTGACAGTGAGCGAGACGGGGCCATCCTCAAACGTCTCGCCCATGATATCTGGGTCACAGACCGAGACGAGCAGTCCTTCGTCGGTCTCGCGTTCGTTAAGTATCATTCAAGCAGTTGCTGTTCGGCCTCCTCGCGCATCTCGTCGACTTCCTCGGCCAACTCCTCGGCGCGGTCGTACTCGCCCGTCTCTTCGAGTGCGCGGGCCTTCTCTTCGAGCACGTCAGCGTTCCGGAAGCCGAGCCGGATCGCGTTGTCGAAGGCATCGATGGCGTCCTCGGCCAGTCCCCGTTCAAGCAGGAAGAAGCCGCGGTTGTACCAGCCTTCACCGAACCGGGGATCGATTTCGACGGCGCGCTCGGCGTGTTCAAGTGCCTGCTCGGAGCGGCCGGACTTCCATAGTGCGTACGCAAGGTTCGTCTCCGCCGTGGCCGCGTGATCGGACTCCTCGTCGAAATTAAGCGCTTCCTTGTACGCGCCGATGGCGGCGTCCCACTCTTCGAGTTCCGCGTGGGCCGCCCCCTTGTTCGTCCAGGCTTCCTGTTTGAGCCGGTCGCTCTCGGTGTACTGGGCGACGCGCTCGAAGGTTTCGGCGGCCTGTTCGTGGCGGTTGATATGCATGTACTCCAGACCGACATCGAGCAGTTTCTCGGGCTCGACGGCGTCTGACGAGATGTTCCGCTGGTCCAGCATGTCGGTGACGACGCGGGAGTCAACGGGGTCGACCTTGTCCGGGTCCACTTCGAACTCCGGCGGTTCGAGATCAAACCCCTCGTAGGGGTCGTCGAACCCCTGGCCTTCGGAGAACGAGTGGTCGTCGGGGTCGCGTTCTGTCATACCTCTGGATTGACGGCCAATCCGGTTAAGGGCTACGTCCACGACTCGGTAGCCAGCCGTTCGATTTGTGACCATTCGGGACCCGCTGTACTGGATACGTTCCTCGTCTTCTTCGGGAGCGTGTTCGCAGTCTTTTTCCGAGCAGCCATCTCTTCGGGCGGGGGCCGCGATGGCCTGTCTCGGCCGGTGGGGAGTTGCCGGGAGCCACAGCGACCCCTGGCCGACTGTCCGCCGTTGCTTTCTTGCGGACCCAGCCGGAAGTTCCAGCCATGTCCAAGCGCCTGTTCGTCAGTGTCGACCTCGATGGGCTCGGGGACGCCGTGGCGGCGGTACAGGAGCGGTTCGACGGTGTGTCGGGCCTTCGGCTGACCGATCCGGAGCAGGCCCACGTCACGCTGAAGTACCTCGGGGACACTGAGCCGGAGCGCGTCGACGATGTCGCCGCTGCGCTGGATGATGCTGTCGACGACAGCGGTGTCGACCCGTTCGAAGCGGTGTTCGGTGGTCTCGGCGTCTTCCCCTCGCTTTCCTACATCAATGTCGTCTGGGTCGGCGTCCGCGACGGCCGGGGCGACACGGAACTGACCGCGCTCCATGAAACCGTCGAGGAACGGACTGTGGCGCTGGGGTTCGAGCCCGAGGGCCACTCATTCACGCCACACGTCACTATCGCACGGATGGACCACGCTGGCGGCAAGGAGACAGTGCAAGAAGTGGTTGAAACCGATGATCCCGACGTAGGACGGTTGCTGGTTGACGAAATCCGCCTGAAAGAGAGCGTGCTGGGGTCCGATGGACCGACGTACCAGACAGTCGAATCGGTGTCGCTGTAAGCGCGACAGACGCACCCGGCAAGTCCAATCGTGGTGGTGGGCCGGGGAGATGGTTATATAAACCGTACTGCGTCGGTAGAGCGGACTGTCTAGGTCGGCCAAAAACAATCAAATTAGTGATAATTCTTATCGGTCCTAATGGACTAGCACCGCTATGGTCGTCTTCGAGAACATCGTCTTCGTGTTCTTCGCGGGGCTCCTCACAGCGCTCGCCACGGGGCTCGGGGCGCTCCCGTTCTTCCTGATCGACGAGTTCTCCAACCGATGGAACGTACTGCTGTGGGGACTGGCTTCGGGAATTATGATTGCAGCGTCGCTGTTCGGACTCGTCCGCGAGGGGCTCTCCTATGGGTCACCGATTCTCATGGGTCCCGGCATCCTCGTCGGGGTTGTACTCGTCGTGGCAGCGCACGAATTACTGGACGACTTCGACCACTCCCCGGAACAGTTCGAGCAGGCCGATTTCACGAAACTCCTGCTCATTCTGGGAATCCTGACCATCCATAGCTTCCCCGAAGGCGTCGCAGTCGGTGTCTCGTTCGCGGAACTCGGGCTGGAGTCGGCCACGCCCGCGAGCGCTGTCGCCGTCGCGGGCGTTTCAGTCCCGCTTCTGGCAGTGTTCATGACGATCGCTATCTCCATCCACAACGTTCCGGAGGGAACTGCCATCGCCATCCCGCTCCGCTCGCTCGGCATCAGCGAGTGGAAGATGGTCTGGTGGGCAGTGTTCTCCTCGCTGCCACAGCCGCTGGGAGCCGTCATCGCCTACTACTTCGTCACGATGGCGAAGGCGTTTCTCCCCTTTGGCTTCGGGTTCGCCGCCGGTGCGATGGTGTATCTCGTCCTCACCGAGTTCGTTCCTGAAGCCCTGGAATACGGCGACGGACTTCCGGGAGGGGGTAAGCGCGAATTAGCCGCTGGCATCACTGTCGGCGTACTGGCGATGGTGCCCTTGGCGTTCGTCTAGAAGGGAAGCTTGTCCCGGATGACAGTCAGGTCGACGAAGGCTGACAGGGGATCGCCGAATTCCTCGACGCGAGTCTCCATCCGGTAGTTAGAGTGGTCAACAGCGAAGAAGTATGGCCCGGGTTCCGTAAGTGACTCCCGCGCACCGTTATCGGTTGTCGACGCCGCATAGATGTCTCCCCCTTCCGGCCGGACCGCGGTCTGGCTGAACTCGGGATTCCCCGGCGGCATCTCATCGGGTTCTTGGCCGTTGATGTAGTTGTTGTACTTTTCGAAGTTCTCCCGGTCGGTGAAGAAGTAGACGTTGAACGGGATGTCAGCCTTGACGATATATTGGATCTTGCCGCCGGAGTCGGACACGTCGGGGATGTCTTTTTCCATCCAGGCCTCCTGAGTCTCGACGATTACGTCCTCTTGTACGCTAACGATAACTTCCCCGCCACCGCCAAGACAGCCAGACCCTGTGACTGTCGCTCCGACACCGGCCAGCCGGAGGAACTCGCGACGGTGCATGTACAGAAAGAGACAGCGATGTTCGCACTTAATTCTACGTCCGTAATTATAGCCCCTGATAACGGATCTTGTCCAGTACAAAAAGAGAAGGAATTTAAGCCACGGCGCGGAACAAGCACCACACCATGGGTAAGAAATCGAAGGCCACGAAGAAGCGACTGGCCAAGCTCGACAACCAGAACAGTCGCGTTCCGGCCTGGGTCATGCTCAAGACGGACCGCGACGTGCAGCGAAACCACAAACGACGCCACTGGCGGCGCAACGACACTGACGAATAATGAGCGCCAGTGACTTCGAGGAGCGTGTCGTCACTGTCCCGCTCCGAGACGCCCGAGCCGAACCGAACCACAAGCGCGCCGACAAGGCGATGGTCCTCATCCGTGAGCACCTCGCCAAGCACTTCTCGGTCGACGAGAGTGCTGTCCGCCTTGACCCCTCCATCAACGAGGCGGCCTGGGCCCGCGGCCGCGCCAACACACCGAGCAAGCTTCGTGTTCGCGCCGCCCGCTTCGAGGAAGAGGGCGAGGCCATCGTCGAAGCCGAAACCGCAGAGTAACGTTGCTCCGCGCGGCTTTCTCCGGGTCGTCGTACGTGGGTGTTTTCGCCCGTGCGACCGACGACTGCGTGCTGGTTCGCCCAGATCTAGACGAATCGCTGCTCGACGAGCTAAGCGAGGAACTCGACGTGCCCGCCATCGCGACCACGGTGGGCCGCTCGGGCACTGTCGGCGCGCTGGCGACCGGCAACGAGAACGGGCTGATCGTCTCCGAACGCGTCCGCGAGACTGAAATCGAGCGGATTCAAGACGTTGTCGACGTGCCCGTGACCCGGCTTCCTGGCCGGATCAACGCCGCTGGCAACGTCGTCTGCTGCAACGACTACGGGGCGTACGTCCACCCCGACCTCTCCAGAGACGCTGTCCAGGCGGTCAAAGACGGCCTCGATGTGCCCATCGAGCGCGGCGTCATCGCCGGCGTTACAACCGTCGGGACCGCCGCTGTCGCCACTAACAAGGGCGTGCTCTGCCATCCGAAGGCGACAGACGGCGAGCTCGACGCGCTCGAAGATGTGCTCGACGTGCCCGCCGACATCGGGACCATCAACTACGGTGGTCCGCTAGTCGGCTCCGGACTGGTCGCCAACGACGACGGCTACGTCTGTGGCTCGGACACGTCGGGGCCCGAACTGGGCCGTATCGACGCGGCGCTGGGCTACATCGACTGAGGTATCTTCTCACTTGCAGCGGTTTTTGCTCTCACCCACCGTTCAGGATGGGTGCTGATGGCTGAGCTTCTCGGCGACCACGCCCGGAACTGGGAGTCCACAGTCCCCACAGGCCCAGGACCGACTGGTCCCGCCACGAATCAGGTCCAGGTCCTGCCTGAACCGCAAGGTCGCACCACACTCGCACTGATACGTCGTCTCGCTCATATGATACCATTACATGCGAAAGGTCAAATCCCATCGGGGTCACAAGCCATGCGAATTCGTGACAAAGAATAATACGGCGCGTTCCCAACAACCGGACATGGTTCAGAGAGAGCCAACCGCCGGCGACCAGAACCGCCTCGTCTGTCGGAAGTGTGACTACTCGACAGATGTGCTTCGGCCGTCCTGTCCCGAGTGTGGCAGCGATATGGTGTACGCTCCGGAACCAGAGGGGTGAAATCTCGAATCACACAGACAGTTGCACACCGCTTCGGTAGATCGCCGACCTGTATCGGGACACAAGAACGACCGTCCGCCACAGTGGTTGTGCCTCTGGGCCGCTTTCGATGGCGTGGTAGTCACAGTTTATGTACGATGGAGTCCGCGGCGGGATTGTGGTACTATGAGCATCAGGTGTGACGGCCGTCAGGAAAAGGCGGAAGGGGAAGATACTTCCCTGCCCTGCCCGCATCTGCGTGTATGAGCACGTACACTGTTCGCGGTAGTTTCCCGGCCCGAGACGGTCCACAGGAGTTCGAAAAGGAGGTCGAAGCACCCAACGAAAACGTCGCAGAAGAGCGCGTTTACAGCGACTTCGGCTCTCAGCACAACCTCAAGCGCACACAGATCACGATCGAGGAGGTGGCAGCATGATGGGCGGTGGCGGCGGTGGCGGCGGTCAGATGCAGCAGGTCGCACAGGAGATCGAGCAGATGGAGCAGGAAGTTGACGCCATCGACGAGGAAATCGAGCGCCTCCGAGAGAAGCAGACGGACATCGACGAGGCCGTCGAAGCCATCGAGACGCTGGAATCCGGGTCGACAGTGCAGGTCCCCCTCGGCGGTGACGCATACATCCGCGCGACTATCGAGGACATCGACGAAGTCGTTGTCTCCCTCGGTGGCGGCTACTCCGCCGAGCGCGAGCAGGACGGAGCCGTCAGCACGCTGGAGACAAAGAAGGAGACGCTGAACGACCACATCAGCGAGCTGCAGGAAGAGAAAGCCGACGTCGAGACCGAGATGGAGGAACTCGAACAGCAGGCACAGCAGATGCAACAGCAGCAGATGCAGCAGATGATGCAACAGCAAGAGCAGGAAGACGAGTAAGGCCGCATGTTCGACGGACTGAAGGACAAACTCAGCGGGTTCACGAGTGACGTCGAAGAAGACGTAGACGAGGACGCACTCGAAGCGGAGGAGGCCGCACCGGAGCCTGACGAGGCCGACGGCGAAGCGAGTGTCGATCCAGCGACCGAATCCGAACCCGTCCCGGAGACAGCTAACGCGACACCGTCCGAAGGGGACACCGAGCAATCTCCGGCCAGTTCTGAACCGACAGCCACCGAGCCCGACGGGGTAGAAGAACCGGCTGCGGATACAGAGGCCGACGAACCGTCCGAAGCCGACGACGCGGCACCTGAGGACGACAGCGGTCGCGGTCTCGCCGCCAAGGCGAAGATCATGGCGACTGGGAAGACGGTCATCGAGGAGGATGACCTGCAGGGTCATCTCGACGACCTCGAACTGGCGCTACTGTCGAGCGACGTGGAGATGAGCGTCGCCAACGAGATTCTCGACGGTGTCAAAGAGAACCTCACGGGACAGACCCGGCGACGGCTCTCCAGCACAGGGAACCTCGTCCGGGACGCACTTCGCGAGGCGCTGTATGACGTCATCAGCGTCGGGCAGTTCGACTTCGACAAGCGGGTGCAGGCGGCTGACAGGCCCGTAACCATCGTGTTCACTGGCGTCAACGGCGTCGGGAAGACGACTTCGATAGCGAAACTCGCCCAATACTTCGAGGAGCGCGGGCTCTCGACGGTGCTCGCCAACGGCGACACCTATCGTGCCGGCGCGAACGAGCAACTTGAGAAACACGCCGAGAACCTCGGCAAGAAAATAATCACCCACGAGCAAGGCTCGGACCCGACGGCAGTCATCTACGACGCCGTCGAGTACGCCAAAGCCAACGATATCGACGTGGTGCTGGGCGATACGGCTGGCCGGCTCCACACCTCGGACGACCTGATGGCACAGTTGGCAAAGATCGACCGCAACATCGACCCGGACATGACGCTGTTCGTCGACGAAGCGGTCGCGGGACAGGACGCCGTCAACAGGGCGCGCGAGTTCAACGACGCCGCCGAGATCGACGGGGCCATCCTGACGAAGGCTGACGCCGACCCACAGGGCGGCGCGGCCATCTCCGTCTCCCACGTCACCGGGAAGCCAATTCTCTTCCTGGGGACTGGCCAGGACTACGACGATCTGGAACCGTTCGATCCCGAGGAAATCGTCGACAGTCTGATCGGAAGCTAGGCCTCGGACTTCGAGGCAATACTTTCCCCTACCTACGCTCTGAGAGCGGGTACTATCAACCCTAACTGTTCAGAACCGCCAGAGACCGCTACGACCCGACGGACAGCAGTGGCATATATTTCGGCAAATACCACCGCATAAGGGGAGGTGTGGTCGTTTTCGCCGGCAGGGGCGCGTTGAAGGTGCTTGTGTCTCACTATCAATACACACAATATTGTTGTGTGGCACCTATGAACACAGTTGAACGATGGAAACAGGAGAAGCATCCGCTGGACGTTATCGAGGACGTCGAGCAGTACGCGGCCGAGGAGTTGAGTTTCGAAGAGATCGAGGCCCGTGCCGGTGACGGCGAGTGGGAGCGATTGAAGTGGGCCGGGCTGTACGCTCACGGACGCCAAGACGGTTACTTCATGCTGCGTACGAAAGTCCCCGGTGGCTACCTCTCACCGGCGCAGGCCGAAGTCATCGGCGAGGTGGCTGACGAGTACGCCACTGCACCCGAAGCATTCGGCGGCGAAGAACAGAACGACATCTGGGGCGATGCCTTCCTCGATATCACGACCCGGCAAGACATTCAGATGCACTGGATCGAAATCGAGGACGTACCTGACATCTGGCAGCGCTACGACGAAGTCGGTCTGACGACGGTACAGGGCTGCGGTGATTCAGCACGCAACGTGCTGGGCTGTCCCGCCGCCGGATTAGATGACCACGAGTGTTTCGACGCCCAGCCGGTCGTCGACGCCGTCTCCGACTTCTTCACGAAGAACCGGGAGTACGCGAACCTCCCGCGGAAGTTCAAGATGACAATCACCGGCTGTCGGCAGGACTGTGCCCAGTCCCAGATCAACGACGTGGGGCTGACGCCGGCCCGCCGGGACGTCGACGGCCAGCAGTACTACGGCTTCCACGTCCGGGTTGGGGGCGGCCTCTCGGACGGCCCGCGGATGGCTTCGGATCTGGACGTGTTTGTTCCCCCTGAAGACGCCGTCGAGTTCTGCCGGGCCGTCGCCCAGACGTTCAAGGAACTGGGCGACCGCAATAACCGCGGCGTCTGTCGGATGCGCTATCTCGTCCAGCAGATGGGGGCCGAGAAGTTCGAGGAAGCGGTCCGGGACCGCTGTTCCGTCGATCTGCCGACACGCGGGACTGATCTCTCGGAGGGCTACCGTGGCGACCACGTCGGCGTCCACGACCAGCGCGAGGACAGCCTGCAATACGTCGGGTTCAACGTCATCGCCGGGCGGATGGGCGGTGACGAGTTCGCACGAGCGGCCCGTGCTGCACGGGAGTACGGGACCGACGACGCTTCGGTCAGACTCGCTACCGACCAGAACTTCCTCGTCACGCACGTCCCTGAGGAGAACATCGGAGACCTGCTGAACACGCCGTTTGCCCGAAAGTACCAGCCGGACCCTGGCCCGTTCTCTCGGGGTGCGGTCGGCTGTACCGGTTCGGAATTCTGTAACTACGGCATCATCGAGACGAAGAACCGCGTCCGCCGCTGGGCGAAAGCCCTGGACCGACGAATCGACGTGCCAGCGGAGATCGACGTGGTTCGGATGCACATGTCCGGCTGCTCGGCCTCCTGTGCCCAGCCGCAGATAGCCGACATCGGCTTTCGTGGCGAAACGGTCCAGGTTTACGACCCCGAAGAGGCCACCAACGAGGAAGAGGATAACAGCGAGGGATCAGAGATTCCTCGGGCAGACGGCGAAGCCACCGACATCGTCGAAGGGATGGACTTCGGCCTCGGCGGGAGCCTCGGCGCTGACAACGAGTTCCTCGACTGGGTCGAACACGCCGTCCCGGCTGACGCCGTGATTCCGGCCCTGGAAAAACTGTTCGAGGCGTATGCTGACGAGAAGAACGACAGCGAGCGGTTCTATGAGTGGTGTCGCCGCGTCGGCAACGACCGACTCCGCTCAGTGATGCAGCGGGCCGACGCCAACGTCTCCGGTGGCGTCGCGCACGAGGATGGCGGCGGTCGAGAGGAGGTGGCCGACGATGACTGACCAGAGCTGTAAGCGGCAGATCGCGCCGGCCGACGCCGCACCGGAACTGGTTGAAACAGACCGTGATGAGCGAATGGGCCGCCAGGGAGAACACCGGCTCGTCACCGATGGTGGCGAGCCGATGCCCGGCGTCCCGGGCGACAGTGACAACGATTGTGGCTGTGGGAGTTCCTGCGGGTGTGGCGGGCACGGCCGCCGAGACGAGCAACACGTCCGACCGGACGGCGGCACCGGCGCGACGAACGTCGCCCCCGACGGTCAGCTCAAACCCATCCAGTTCACGAAGCCCGCGACCGGAACCAGCCAGAACGTTGACGACGGCCAGCCCGACGAGCGGGTCGATGTCCCTGATGGCGTCGACCTCGACACGCCCGGCTACGGCATCCGCTCGGAGATGAACGACATCGAGAAACCCGACGACAAGACGTGGTTCATGGAACTCGACGAGGCCGTTATCCAGGACGACCGTTGTATCCAGTGTGGGACCTGCGTCGCGGCCTGTCCCAGTGACTCCATCGGTATCGGTGACGACGACCTGCCGAAACTCGTGAAGATGTGCACTGGCTGCTCGCTGTGCTGGGACATGTGTCCCCGGGGCGGCCTGCGGTACGAGCGCCAGTGGAAAATTACTGGTGGCGACGACAACGTGAAAGGGGCGGGCGACCCAATCACGGAGTTCTCGGCGAAAGTCGAGGACGGCTGGCGCGAGACCGCCCAGGACGGTGGTCTCGTGACATCGATACTGTGTCACCTGCTCGAAGCCGGCGAAATCGACGGCGCGCTTATCGCTACTGAGAGTGACGAGGCTGAGTGGAAAGCCGAGTCGTTCCTCGCAACCACGCCCGAGGAGTGCATCGAAAACACCGGGAGCTTCTACAACCAGACGCTCGCACTGGGAAACCTCGACCTCAAACAGTGGGAGCACAAACTCGATGTCTCCCTCTCCGAGGCGTCGCTGGCCCTCGTCGGCACACCCTGTGAAATCGAGGGGATCCGCGCCCTGCAGGACTTCGACTGGGACTACGCCGCTCAGGAGGACGGGGTCCGCGCCATCGACTACACCATCGCGCTGATGTGCACGAAGAACTTCAACTATTACTCGCTCATCGGCGAACTCATCGAAGAAGAGCGCGGCATCGACCGTGCCGACATCGGCAAGATGGACGTGCTCCACGGGAAGATGATGGTGTACGGTGAGGACGGCGAGATGCTCCTTGAGGAGGACGTCGAGAACTTCCACGGCGCTGCCCTCAAGGGCTGTGACGAGTGCGCCGACTTCACGGGCTACTGTGCCGACCTGACGGTCGGCTCCGTCGGGTCCAGCGACGAGTACTCCTCGGTCATCGTCCGTACCGAAACCGGCCTGCGAGCGTGGGATCTGACCGAGCCGGACCTCGACTACCACGACCTCGAAGACCGCTCCGCCGTCGGCAAGCTCCAGGGCTGGGACAAGAAGAAGGCCTTCGACGCGCTACAGCGCCCTTTCGACCCGGACGCCCCACGGTTCATCGACTACGCCGACCACGCCGAGAACTACGGGACCCAACTTCATCCCCACGAGAGCGACCATTAAATACCGATCTGAGCTCAGTTTTATAACGGACTGTGCCGACAGAACTCGGCAGTACGACGGACAGAGTGTCATGACCAGAACCCGAGAGTGGAACTCCGATAACTGCTCGTTTCTGGTCCCGGGCGATTAGGGGGGGATGTAGGTTTCCGGGTTCGCCTGTCGCATAAACAGTCCGGAAGGCGTCCGGTCAGACGCTATGGGACACCAGAGCATATCGCGACGGAACGTTATCAAAGTCGCTGGCGGCGCTCTCGTGGCGCTCGCTGGCTGTAGTGATACCAGTGGCAGTGGGACAGAAACAGCCAGCGATGGCGGCGGTGGTGGCGAAGCACCGGGGACACCCACGGAAGAAGAGCCCGGGATGGAAACCGAGGACGAGTCTGGGATGGAAACTGAGGAAGAAAACGAAACAGACGAATAGCCAGCTGATACTGTCGCTGGGGTCTATCTAGCCTGCCGGGAACGGGGAGGGCTCGGGGGGACCGTCCCAGTGAGGCTACTCTCGGGCGGCCTCGACCGCGGCGACGAACTCCGCGGCCTGTTCGCGAACGCCGTCCATGTCGTTGTCCTCAATAGCCTCGTAGTTGACCAGCGCCGAGCCAGCGCCAACAGCGACCGCGCCGGCATCGAAGTACTCATCGACGTTGTCCGTCGAGACGCCGCCGGTTGGCATGATCGGCACGTCACCCAGGGGGCCCTGCAGTGCACCGATGTGGTCCGGTCCGACCGTTTTTGCCGGGAACATCTTCAGGATGTCTGCGCCCGCCTCCATCGCATCGGCGGCCTCAGTCGGCGTCATGACGCCGGGGATAGCGAGGACGCCCTCGCGGTTACACACGTCGATGACATCCTCGTTGAGGTTCGGCGCGAGGACGAACTCCGCGCCAGCTTCGATGACGTTGCGGGCGGCGGCGGCGTCCATGACCGTTCCAGCCCCGATGATAGCGTCGGTGTCGTCGAGTGCCTTGTCGACGGCGGCGATCATGTCCGAACAGCGCTTCGCGTCGGCCGTCAGTTCCAGCGCGGTGACGCCGCCCTCGTGAACAGCCGTCGCTACGTCGACCATCTTCTCTTCAGGGACCCCGCGAAGGACCGCTGTTACACCACTGTCGACCAGTTGCTGCTGCACCGCTTGTTTACTCGTCATGGTCGCACCTGCGACGGGGTGACTCAAAAGCGTGACTGAACCACCGAGTCCCGGCGACCGCCCCTAGGGTTCGTACGGGCGCGCGATGTCGGTGGGCGGTGCGCCGACGCCCAGAACGGTAACCGATTCGTCGGCGTCGGCAGGGTTGTGCGCGCGGTGCGGGCTCTCCGGTTCGGCGATGAACACCTCGTCGGCGGTGACGACGTACTCACCCTCGGGCGTCTCGACGTGGAGCGTACCGCCAAGCACGTAGAACAGTTCCTCGCGCGTCTCGTGATAGTGGTAGGTCCGCGAGAGGTCCTCGCCGGGAGCCATCTCGTAGGTAGCCGCGTGGAGTGCGTGGAGTTCAGCGGCGTCGGAGATACCGCGCCGGTCACAGGGATACTCGTCCGTCGCCGACAGGTCGTCAGGGTCGATCTGATGGTAGGCCATACCGCCGGTGGGACGGCAGCGTTCAAAAACGTGGTCACGGCGGGGCGTCAGGTGAACAGCCAGAGAAGTATTGAAAGCGTGCCGATGGAGGTGACCGTCGAGGCGAAGACGTTCAGCGAAGCGAAGGCCGCGTCGCCACCCAACTCCGTCGTGTAGATGTAGGTCGACACCGCCGTCGGGGTCCCGAGCATCACCCTTTCGTCATCTGTATATTTGTCAGACGGAGGCGGCACGACGACAAGCCTTTACCCGCGTGGTCGCGTATCTCGCGCTAACAATGGTACTCGACGATCTTGGAAGTTCGCTCCGGGGGACTCTCGACGACCTCAGGGGAAAGTCCCGCCTTTCCGAGGAGGACATCGAGGACATCGTCAAGGAGATCCAGCGGTCACTGTTGCAGGCAGACGTTGACGTTGGGCTCGTTCAGGACCTCTCGGACAGCATCGAAACGCGGGCGCTGGACGAGGAGCCGCCGGCGGGGACGACTCCCCGGGACTGGGTGCTTCGCATCGTCTACGAGGAGTTGGTCGGTCTCGTCGGTGAGTCGACCGAGCTGCCGCTCGAACAGCAGACGATCATGCTCGCCGGGCTGTACGGGTCGGGGAAGACGACCACGGCCGCGAAGATGGCGTGGTGGTTCTCGACGAAGGGACTCCGACCGGCGATTATCCAGACTGACACGGACCGTCCGGGTGCGTACGACCAGTCCAAGGAGATGGCCGAGCGCGCAGAGGTCGACTTCTACGGTGATCCCGACGAGGATGACCCGGTGAAAATCGCCCGCGAGGGGCTAGAGGCGACGGAGAGCGCCGACGTTCGCATCGTCGACACGGCAGGTCGTGACGGCCTGAACGAGGAGCTTATCGAGCAGATCGAGCGGATCGAACAAGAAGTCCAGCCAGACCGGGACCTGCTCGTGCTCGACGCGGCGATGGGTCAGAGTGCGAAGAGCCAGGCCGCTGACTTCGAGTCGGCCATCGGCATCGACGGCGTCGTCATCACGAAACTCGACGGGACGGCGAAAGGTGGCGGTGCGCTCGCTGCCGTCAACGAGACTGACTCCACCATCGCCTTCCTCGGCTCCGGTGAGACGGTCAAGGACATCGAGCGCTTCGAGCCCTCCGGGTTCATCTCCCGCCTGCTCGGGATGGGTGACCTGAAGCAGCTCACCGAGCGCGTCGAGCGCGCGATGGAGGCAACCCAGGACGAGGAGGACGAGGACTGGGACCCCGAGGATATGCTGGAG
Source organism: Haloarcula sp. (assembly GCA_042219425.1). Lineage (GTDB taxonomy): Archaea > Halobacteriota > Halobacteria > Halobacteriales > Haloarculaceae > Haloarcula. The sequence continues at coordinate 16,441 of JBDGPY010000075.1, forward strand.
GGGCAGTTCACCCTCAAGGACATGCGAAAGCAGATGCAGACGATGAACAACATGGGGCCGCTCGATCAGGTGATGGACATGATTCCCGGCCTGGGCGGGGGCCTGATGGACCAGCTCCCCGACGACGCGATGGACGTCACCCAGGAGCGGATGCGGGACTTCGACGTCATCATGGACTCGATGACCGAGGAAGAGCTGGAGAACCCCCGCGTCGTCGGCCAGTCCCGAACGGAGCGCATCTGCCGCGGCTCGGGGAAGCCGGAAGAGCGGGTGCGCGAGCTCCTCCAACAGCACAAACAGATGGAGCAGATGCTCAAGCAGTTCCAGGGAATGGGCGACGGAGACATGGAGCGGATGATGAAGCAGATGCAGCAAGGCGGCGGTGGTGGCGGCATGGGCGGTATGGGCGGCGGTGGGATGGGCCCCTTCGGGGACTGAATCCTCGCCCTCGGACATCAGCGGTCAGTGTGACACACACCGAGAAGACGTGACTGTGCACGGACAGTTGCCACGCACGCACTCGAAATCCGGACCAGAACTAAGGTATGGCCATTCGTACCGTCGAAGCGAATATGTACGAAATTGTTGCTGGGATAGACAAGAGCGAGGCTCGTGGGACTGCCATCGCGGAATCGATAACCGAGATGCCACTGGACCAGGACGAAGTGCACGTCTCGCTGTTGCACGACTTCGAAGAGAACCCGGAGGGAGCGTCGGTCGATCAGGTGGCCTCGGTGCGGCGAGCCAAAGACATCCTGGAAGAGGCGGGTATCGAGGTGACGCTTTCGGAGTCAAGCGGTGAGCCGGCCGACGCCATCCTCAAGCTGGCCGACGACCGCGACGCCGAGATGATCGTGGTCGCCGGTCGCAAACGGACGCCGACCGGAAAGGTGCTGTTCGGGAGCGTCACACAGACAGTCATTCTAGGGACGGACCGCTCGGTGCTGGTCTGTAGCGGTGAAGCGGAGTAGCGCGGTCAGCTACCGTACACTTCTTCGACCCGCTCGGCAAGCGGTCCTGGGTCGGTGCGGCCGGTGATTACTTCCACAGGCTCGCCGTCGTCGAACAGCACGAACCCCGGGGCCGCGTTGACGCCGACCGACCGGCAGAACGAGGGCGACCGTTCGCCAGCCACACCGCCGACCGGAACGTCGTCCGGGAACGCCGCCAGAACGTCGTCCAGTTGCTCTTTCATCGCCTCGCAGGGCTCACAGAAGAGTTTCCAGACCGTGACGACACACCGGTCGTGGGAGTCGACGAAGTCCGCGTAGGTCTCGTCGTCGAGGTGCTTGATTTCGTCGGGGACCGACGTTTCCGGGCCGAGTTCGGTCGCCATCTGCGCCATCATCGCCAGATCCGCAATCGTGTACGACCCATCGACGTTTGATCGCAGGGTCAGAAACGTCGCAAACTCCTCGCGCGTAACGCCGAGTTCGTCGATCCGCTCGGCCGCCGCAGCCGCTGAGTCGAGATCGAACACGTCGGCGACCGACTCGTGGAACTCCGTGTCGGCCATCGTCACGTACGTGTCGTAGTACACCTCGCGGTCGGCCTCGAACGCCTCGGTCGTGCTGACGGCGTCAGTCTCGTCGTCGATGACTACGACGCTCTCTTCATGAAGCGCGTCAAGCAGGGCCTCCGCTGATTGTGTGCCCGACATCTCAGACACCCAGATAGCGGTCGCGCGTCTCTTGGTCGTCCCGCAGTACCTCGGCGTCACCCTCGAAGACGACCGACCCACGGTCAAGGACGTAACACCGGTCAGCGATCTTCATCGCGGCCACGGCGTTTTGCTCGACTAACAGAATCGTCGTTCCGTCCTCGCTGATTCGCCTGATGGCGTTCTCGACGGACTCGATTATCTGTGGGGCCAGTCCCTCGTAGGGTTCATCGAGCATCAGCAGGTCGGTACTCTGGTGGAGCGCCCGGGCGATGGCCAGCATCTGCTGTTCACCGCCCGAGAGCGTCCCAGCCTTCTGTGAGCGGCGCTCGTCCAGCCGGGGGAAGTACTCGTATATCTCTTCGATTGACATCCCCTCGTCACGGAAGTTCAGGTTTCGACCCCAGGTGTTTGACTTGTTGCGGACGGTCTCCGCGAGGTGGAGGTTCTCGGCAACGGTGAGGTCAGTGAACACGCGCCGTTCTTCGGGGACCAGTGAGATACCCCGGACAGCGGTGTCCTCGGGTGGGTCCTCGGTAATGTCGGTCCCGTCAAAGCGGACCGAGCCGCTACGTACGTCCGGCGGCCTCGCACCGGCGATACAGCGTAGCGTCGAGGTCTTCCCCGCGCCGTTGCGGCCGAGCAGGGCCGTTATTTCGCCGTCGTCAACGTTCATCGACACGTCCTGAATGATGTGGCTCTCGCCGTAGTAGCCGTTGATGTTCTCTACGTCGAGCAATGTCATTCCTCGACACCTCCTAGATACGCTTCCTGCACGGCCGGATCGTTCTGTACCTCAGTCGGCGTCCCCTCGGCGATGACCGAGCCGCGGTTGAGGACGACGATGCGGTCGGAGATATCGAAGACGATCTCCATGTCGTGCTCGACCAGCAGGAAGGTGAGGTCGAGCTCCTTCTTGACCCGCTTGATGAGGTTGACGGTTGATTCAGTCTCGTCCGGAGACATGCCGGCGGTCGGCTCGTCCATCAGCAGCATGTCCGGTTCGGCGGCCAGCGCGATGCCGAGTTCGAGCCGGCGCTTGTTCCCGTAGTCGAGACTGTCAGCCTGGTTCTCCCGCTCCTCGTACAGACCGACCGATTCGAGGACTTCGTTTGCCACCTCGTCGATCTCCGGGTAGCTGTTCTGGTGGCGGAAGAAGTTGAAGCGGAACGAGCCGTGCTCGGCCGCAAGCGCTGCGATAGTCGCGTTCTCCTTGACTGTCAGCTCCGGGAAGATCGACGCCGTCTGGAACGACTTGCTCATGCCGAGCTGGACGACCTGATGCGGGTCCATCCCGAGGATCGAATTCCCTTTGAACGATATCTCGCCGTAGCTCGGCTCTAGCCGCCTTGTGACGAGGTTGATGAACGTCGACTTCCCCGCGCCGTTCGGGCCGATGAGGCTCACGCCCTCGCCCTGTTCAATCGCCATGTCGACTTCGTCGACTGCCGTGAGGCCGCCGAATTGTTTGGTGAGCTGGTCGGTTTCGAGGACCGTCACGAGTCGTCACCCCCGACAAGCAGGTCGCGAACGTACTCGATACCGCCCCAGATCCCGTTGGGGAACACGACGACCGCGATGACGAACACGAGACCGAGGATGAGATGCCAGAACGGGCCGAGCGTCTCGAACCCGCTGACGATGTTCTCGATGTACAGGTACAGTCCGGCCCCGAACAGCGGCCCGAACAGCGACCCGACACCGCCCAGCACGGTCATGATGACGATCGCACCCGACTCGGTCCAGTACAGCGATTGCAGCGGCACGTAGTTCCCCTCAATGGCGAATAGGCTGCCCGCGATCCCGGCGAACGCTGCCGAGATGATGAACGCCATGAGCTTGTACCGCCAGACGTTCAGCCCGACGAACTCCGCTCGGCGCTCGTTCTCCCGGATCGCACGGAACACGGTTCCGTATGGCGAGTGGAGGATGCGGTTCGCCATCGCGACCGACAGCACGGCCACGACGGCCACGAACACGTACAGCATGTTGTCGACCACTATCGACAGCGGGAACGGGGTCCCGCCGTGGAGATCTATGACGCCGAGCAGCGGTCCGATGTTGACCGACGTGAAGCCATTCTCACCGTTCGTGAGGAAGGCAAGCGGTGACGCCGCGAGATAGAACGCCATCTGGCCGAACGTCAGTGTGAGGATGGCGAAGTAGATACCACCGCGGCGCAGCGAGAGGAAACCAATGACCCACGCCAACAATACCGCAAACACCGTGCCGGCAAGGAGCACCAGCAACGGCTGGCTGCTGACGCTTGCACTGAAGATACCGGCAGCGTACGCCGCGCCACCCCAGAAGGCAGCGTGCCCGAACGACAGTAGTCCGGTGTATCCCAGCAGGATGTCGAAGCCAACGGCGAAGATACCCCAGATGAGCATCAGCGTCGCCAGTTGCGTGTACCCGTTGAGGTAGTTGTTGAAGATGAACGGGAACACGAGCACGCCCACTATCGTTAGCAGCACCGTCGAGCCCTCCCGCTGACGGAAGCGACGCCACCAGCCAGCGATCCCATCACTGACACCCGTGTCCGCGTCGGTCGCCGTCGGGGCGGTTGCGTCGCGCGGTTCGTCGCTCATGAGACATCCACCTCCGAGCCAAGCAGACCCTGCGGACGCAACAGGAGGATGACCGCGGCGAGCGCGTAGATGCCGACCTGGCTCCAGGCCGCGTAGCCGGTCTGGATGAGGAACACCTGCAGGGTCCCGAGCATCAGTCCGGCTATCACGGCTCCTTCGATCTTCCCGACGCCGCCGATGACGACGGTCAGGAACGCCGGTACCAGCTGCTCAGTTCCGATGTTGGGGTTGACATTGGCGAGCGGGCCGCCGACGACGCCTGCCACACCCGCGAGCGCGGCACCGATGCCGAAGACGACGAGGTACGGCCGACTCAGCCTGATACCGAGCAGCCGGACCATTTCGCCGTCGAGGGTCCCCGCCTGGACGATGAGTCCGAAGTCGGTGTACTCGACGAGCGCGTACACGCCCAGGACGAGAACCGCCGTGATAGCGATGACGCCAAGCCGCCACCGTGGGAAGTTCCCGATGACGGGCAGCGCGATGGGACCGGATGCCCACGACGGCTGTGAGAACGGTTGACTATTCCCGCCAAGCAGCGCCCGGAGTAGTTCCTGCACGATGACCGCGAGTCCGAAGGTAACGAGAATCTGGTCGGTGTCGGGACGGTCGTAGAACGCCTGCGCGACGAGTCGCTCCATCACGATGCCGATGACGAACACGACAATCGGAACGATGACCAGCGCGGCGATGAACCCGAGTCCGATCCCGTACGTCTGGACACCCCAGTCCGCCAATTGCCCGTTCGACAGTGGGACCTGTCCAGTAATGAACAGCCCGAGATACGCCCCGATGAGGTACAGCGCCCCGTGTGCGAAATTCACGAATTTCAGCGTGCCGAGGATAATCGATAGCCCGACGGCGAGCAAGACGTAAATCGCGCCCTGTTGTAGCCCGTTCAACAGGATAGTCAGGACATCCGCGAGCAACGTCATGCCGGACACCCCCAGTCGTACTCGTCTCCCAGTATTTCTTCATTTCTAATCATGTTGCTTTTGTGTATCAGGTAGGCCGAACTCTTGAACTATAAATCATGAGGGATTGTACTGTTCCGTTTCCGGGCCGGTAGCTATTCGTCGCCGTACTCGCCGAGTTCACACTCCGCTGCTGGTCCCGAATCGCAGGCGTATCCGACGTCGTCCCGCGACGTTACCTCGACGATCTCGATGAAGTTCCCGCCGGACTGCTCGCTCTCGGGGAGCCCGCGAGCCACCGGAATCGCCCGCTGGGCCTGGTGGTCGCAGGCACGCATCGTCTCCTGTCCCATTCCGATATTGCTGTACTCGTAGTCCTCCAGTTCGCGGATGACTTCCGGCGGGTAGAACGTCCCCGCTCGCTCGGCGGCGGCCGCGTACTGGAGTGTCTGAGCGTAGGCGAGCTGGGCCGGTCCGGAGGGGACGCGGTCGTACTCCTCCTCGAACACCTGAGTGAACGCGTTCGAGGCCTCGTTGTCGATCTGGGAGTCCCAGGCAATGGTGCCGAAAATACCCTCAATGGAACCGCCGGCGGCCTGTGCCATCGGTCGGTTATACAGCGGCACCAGCAGTTCCATGTCCTCGTCGATGCCAGCGTCGACGGCCTGTGACACGGAGTTCGCCCCGTCCAGCCCGTAGTGGTTCAACACGAGAACGTCCGCACCGCTGTTTGCGGCCTCCGAAAGATACGAGGAGAAGTCGCTGGTTCCCAGCGGCGTCGGGACGCTGTCGACTTCCTCCCAGCCGATCTCGGAGAGGAACTGGTTCATCGAGTCCTGCTGGGTCTGGCCCCAGGAGTAGTCGGCGTACAGCTGGTAGAAAGAGTTGTCCGACCCGTACTCGGATTCGAGCACCGGCGCAAGCGCCTGTCCGGTCATGTAGGCGTTGAACATTTCCCGGAATCCGTACCGGTCACAGTCCTTCCCGGTGGTGTCGTTGGAGTGAGTCAGACAGGCCATGAACATCACCTTCGCCTGCTGACAGAGCCCCTGGACTGCGATTGCCACTGCACTTGACGAGCCGCCAGAGACCATCACCGCATCGTCCCGGTTAATCATTCGCTGTGCGGACTGGCGTGCAGTGTCGGCGTCAGTGGCAGTGTCGCCGTTCACTGATTCGACTGTATACCCGAGGACGCCGTCGCCGCTGAGATTTTCGAAACTGTCCACCCAGCCACCCCCGTTGTTGAGGTGCTTCTTTGCCAACTGGTACGCCCGAAGTTCGTCTTCCCCTTCCGCGGAATACGGGCCAGACTGTGGAACGTTGAATCCGAAGGTGACTGTATCTCCCTCAACCGGATAGTTACCGAGCGACGGATAGTCGTCACCACCGTCACCGCCTCCTCCATCACCGCCATCACCGCCTCCCCCATCGCCCCCCGAGCAACCAGCGAGGCCTGTCAGACCTGCCACACTTGCGACGCCCGTACTCTTCAACAATTGTCGTCGGTTGACCGAGCTGCCATTAGTTGGCATGTTCCATACGGTGACCCAGTATATCATAATAGTTGCGGTAAGTTAATGGTCTATTTTACAATGTAAGGTCGGTGTCTCAGGGACGGGGGTATCCGTAGTCTTATTTCGCCCCATCTGCTTTGGTATGTCATGGCGAGTCAGGTAGTGCGGCGGGTACTCGTCATCGCTGTCGTCCTTACCGCGGGATGTGGTGGGTTCGGCTTCGGTGGTGAGGCCGATTCGTCGTCGACGGTAACGCCTGCCTCGGTCCCGACCAGTTCTGCGCCGACGTATCCGGTCGGTCTCGGTTCAACCGGCATTACCAGTCCGTCGCTACTCGGTGCAGCCCATGGCAGACAGCTCAACGGGACCGGCTATACGCTGACGATGACCCGGACAGTCCGGTACACAAACGGGTCGTTGCGGTCCCATCTCCGGGTCCACGTCGCTCTGGACGCGAACCGAACACACCTCGCAAACATCTCCGTCCGCGGCCACGCGGCTCCGGTGTTGCTCGGACGGCCGCCAGCGACCGCGTCCTTCTGGTCTGACGGCGACCAGTACCTCCGTCGACTCGTCCGTGACAACCGGACCATCTACAACGAGTACGATCCGCCGGACAGCTACGCTGGGACGTGGCGCTACTGGGTCCACACCGCCGCGCTGAACGGCCGACCGGCTGCCGACGTGACACAGACCGTCTCGCCGTTCCGGACCCGGACCGTCAGAACCCCGACAGCCGACGATCCTGTCTTCGTAGTCAGGGGTGACCAGTTACGAGACGACGGGACCCCGGCAGTGTGGGAATCCCGTGAGAACGCGACGCTAACCGCGCACGTCACCGATACCGGGCTCGTTCGCTTCTACCGGACCGAGTACACGACGACGACGGACAGCGGCGAGACAGTTCGGGTCAGACGGACCGTCCGGTTCCATGCGGTCGGTAACACGTCGGTTGGACCACCGACATGGGCCGACCGCGCCCGGTCAGCCGCCGACTGAGACAGACAGCGCTCCGTCTGATGGACGGACAGCGCTATCAGGGGGCTTTTTTTCGCTCCCCGTCTTTCGCCTTGCACATGACTGTCCGCGAGGTGGCTTTTGAAGCCTACCGGGAGTCGCTCCCAGTGCTGGCACTCAGCGCGGTCGGCGGCCTCTTCGCGGGCGTCGTGCTGGGTGGCATGGACGCGGAACTAGAGCAAGTCGCTGGACTGCTCGTCCTCGTTCCGGCGCTGCTTGCCACGCGCGGCAACGTCTACGGCTCGCTCGGTGCGCGCCTCGGCTCGGCGCTCCATCAAGGACTGATCGACCCGGCCTTCTCCTTCGACGACGACCGCATCAATGCGGCCGTTGCGGCGGCGCTAGCAAACGGTGTCCTCATCAGCGGCGTCGCGGCAGCGATGACCATCGCCCTGCTCGCGGTACTGGGGCGGCCCTCAGCCTCACTGGCAACGCTGGTCGCGATTGCGCTCATCGCGGGGTTCGCCTCCGGACTGTTGTTGACTATCGCCGTCGTGTCGGTGGTGTTCGTCGGTTACCGCCGCGGCCTCAATCCCGACACGCTCGCCGGGCCAGTTGTGACGACGACGGGAGACGTGGTCGGCATCGCGACGCTACTCGGCGCAACCCGACTTGTCCTCGCTCTGGGGGGCGGCTGAATGGCGGAATTTGCCTCCCAGTGGTCGGTCTCAGGTATCGTGCGGACGATGTTCCCCATCCTGATCGTACTCACCGCCATCGAACTCGGGAGCGGACTCGTACTCGACACCTTCGAGGGAACACTGCTGCAGTACCCGTCGCTGCTCGTGCTTGTCCCGGTGACAATCGGAATGGCGGGTAACCTCGGCAGCATCCTCGCGGCGCGGTTCTCGACGGCATTTCATCTCGGGCTGCTGTCGTTCGCTGCGAGCGATGACCGGCTTGCCGGCAACGCGATAGCCACCGTCGGGCTCGCGGTGACGCTGTTCCCGCTCGTCGGTGCCGGAGCGTGGGGACTCCAGACCACGCTTGGCAGCACGTCTCTCCCGCTCAGAACGGTCGTCCTGGTCGCGCTCGTCAGCGGGAGCTTGCTGGCGGTACTCGCCGTTGTCGTCACGACAGTGACGACCTACGCCGCCTACCGGTTCGAACTGGACCCCGACGACGTGGTCATCCCGGTCGTCACGAACGTCTGTGATGTACTCGGCGTGGTGGTACTGTTCGGCGCAGTGCAGCTACTCGTCTGATGGTATCGATGGGACTTTGCCGGTCACAGCCGGAGATATCGGCGTGCAGTCGCTCGTTGCCCCACTCCTCGGACACCCGGTAGTCGCTGTTCTTGGGGAGGTCGCTGTCCGTGTGCTTCGCATCACACTCTTTCTCTCGCTGGGCGTGTTCCTCGCGGAGCTGGCAGTTGCGTTCGGGGTAGTCGAAAAGATCGCGGTCGTGTCGCGCTACCTCACGTCGCCGGCGAATCTCCCGGACGAGGTCGGCACCGCTATCCTGACGACAACGGCCTCGACGGCCGCCGGTTACGGCATGCTCGCTGACTTCCGCGAGTCAGGTGTACTGTCCGACCGGGCGACACTGGTCGCCGTCACCATTAACACGTTCTTTGGCTTCGCTCAGCATATCATCACCTTCTACGCGCCAATACTCATCCCGATTCTGGGGTTCAGGGTCGGTGTGCTGTACGTCGCCACGCGAGGCCTCATCGCGCTGGCGATCACGCTGACCGGCATCGCCGCTGGGGCAGTTCTGCTTGACCCACCGAACGGCAGACGAGCGATAAGCGTGACGCCCGACGGTGGGACAGCCGATGTGTTCGACGACCGGCCAGCCACCCACCGGGAAGCGATCACGACGGCGTACGAGGCCACAGCGGACAAAGTTCGAGATATCCTGCCGCGACTGGCAGCCATCTACGTTGTTGTCTCGCTACTCGTGGCTTACAGCGAGGAACTCCTGGCTCTCGTCGGCAGCGACGGGGCGTCTGTGACTGCCGCCGCCGACGGGTTCGCGGGGCTGCTCGGCCTGCCGGCCGCGGCGATTCCCGTCATCGCCGCCTACGCTCTCGACACCACCTCGGGGGCGACGGTCATCGCGCCGCTCATCAGGAGCGGAACCTTCACCGCCCGGACCGCCGTTGCGACGATGCTCGTCGGTGGGATCATCTCCTTTGCCGTCTCGACGTTCAAGCGCTCGATCCCATTCCAGTACGGCATCTGGGGCCGCGAGTTCGGGACGAAGGTGGTCGCCGTGAACACGGCGCTGAAAATTGTCTGGATCGCGCTGGCGCTGGTCGTCCTGTTGTAGCCGCCCGGAACCGCTACTCGAACGTGTAGGCCATCATCACCTCATCAACCTGCTCGCCATCGATGGTGTAGTGGTTCTTGCGGATGCCCTCTGTGTGCCAGCCGTGGTCTTCCAGGAACACCATCGCGCTCTCCGTAATCACGGGGATGCTGTTGTACAGCTTCCGGTAGCCATTGGCTCTGGCCCAGTCCATCCCCCGTTCCATGAGCTGGCTCCCGATGCCCTGCCCGCGGTATTCCGACCTCACACCGACGGTGAGCTGGGCCGTCTCCCGAAGCTTGTCCAGTTGTGGCAGGTCGAGATGACACCAGCCGACGACGTCGTCATCGACCGTCGCGACGAAGAAAACTCGCGACTCGACCGTGTTGTGCCGCGTGACGGCGTCCTCATACAGCAACTGCTCGGCGACACTCTCGGCGACGACGTACGTGCCGTCGCTGGAAACGTCCCGGATCGTCTGGACAAGCCCCTCGAAATCGTCGTTCCGGGCCGGACGAATCGTGTACGTCAACTCGTCCGCAGTGTGTTGTTCGACGGACCCGACATCAAGCGCCAGTTTTAGCGTCCCGCCATCGTCCTCAATATACCCCTTCGACAGCAAGTGCGTCAGGGCCTCGTCGAACTTCTCCGGCGAGAGATCTGACATCTTCCGGACTCTGTGACGCGCTGCCGTGCCGTGTCGCTCAATGTACTGGTACACCTCCATCGCCGCACTCGTTTCGAATGTCGGCCGGTCGACTGCGTCCATACGAGTGATATTTACCGGCAGACGCTTAACCATTGCCGTTTGGTAACACGAAACGCATATCGAGAGAGGCGTTCAGGACCAGCGTCTCCTCGATGCGAGCGGGCCTGATGAAACGCACCCGGCATTCGTAGCGGGGCGCGGTTCGGCCGCTCACGCCGTATCCGGAATCGGATCGGAGATGACGACGGCGTCGCCTTCGATGACACGGTTGCTCTCGGAGTCGTCAACGGACGTGGCCAGGCGGAACCGGTTGTCGCTGATGCGCTCGACGACTTCGCAGTGGGCCGTGACTCGCTCGCCGATGGTGACGGGGCCATGGTAGCTCAGTTCCTGTGAGAGGTAGATCGTCAGTCCCGGCAGACGGGCGAGCGCGGCACTGATGATGCCAGAGACGAGCGTGCCGTGGGCAATCCGGCGACCGAAACGCGTCCCCTCTGCGAACGTCTCGTCGAGGTGGAGTCGATTGGTGTCGCCGCTGGCCTCGGCGAAGGCCTCCACGTCCGCATGCGTTATCCGCTTGCTGAAGCGGACGTGATCTCCTACGTCGATTCCATCGGCGGTCCCGTAGCTCTCGAACGTCCAGTCCTCGTTCTCGTACAGCGTGTCCGGCCGGGTGAACCGCTTTCGCTGTGACGGGTCGTCAGATGTCCGGTTCGCCCGCGAGAGGGTCGGGATATAGTCCGAGAGATCCGTCGTCGTGACGATGCCGACGAGCGACCCGTCCTCGATGACGGGCAGTTTCTTGATGTTGTGCGTCCGCAGTCGCTCCACGGCCGTTTCGATGTCCGAATCGGGAGAGATTGTCACCAGCGTCTCGGCCATCACGTCCCTGACAGACAGTGCTCTCGTATCTCCCTCTTCCGCGGTGACAGCGACAACATCACTTTCCGTGATGATGCCGACGCAGTCGCCGTCGTCCGCCACGACGAGCGAGCCGATCCCCCAGTCGCGGAGCCGACGCGCCGCCTCAACGACCGTCGCGTCCGGCCTGATCGTCTTGACCGCTGTTCGCATGACGTCACTGACTGGTAGTGGGACGAGCATCGTACCACAATCCAGATATGGAAGACGTATAACACTCCGCCCGCTGATACCGGCACCCTTGTGTTCAAGGCCACAAATATACGGGCAGTGAAGCGACGGTTTCTGTGCCTCGTTGTCGCCCTCGCCGTCGTTCTCGCCGGCTGTAGCGGGCTCACTGGGTCACCGTCCCAGTCCGGGGAGGCTGACATCGGCGACCAGACTACGGGGACCGACATCGGCAGCCAGTCCACAGTCGATGCACCGGCCCCCGCGGTAACGGTGTCGGTCACTTCGGTGGTCGACGGTGACACAGTCCGTGTGGCTTACGAGAACGGGACCACCGACACCGTCCGCCTCATCGGCGTCGACACCCCGGAAGTCCACGCGGAAAACGATCCTTCGGAGTTCGAAGGCGTTCCCGAGACAGACGCCGGTGAGTCCTGCCTCCGCGGTGCTGGCACCAACGCATCGACAGTCGCTAAACAGCAACTCCTCGGCGAAACGGTGGGGCTGGCGTTCGACCCGAACCTCGACCGGCGCGGCTACTACGACCGGCTGCTGGCCTACGTCGTCATCGACGGGACGCTGTACAACTACCGAATCGTGGCGACTGGAAACGCGCGGGTGTATGACAGCGATTTCTCACGGGCCGATAGCTTCTACGCCGCCGAGGAGACAGCGCGAACGGACCGGCGGGGACTCTGGCGCTGTGCCGACCCGGGGACAGTGACACAAACGCCGGTTGCCGACGGCGGCACCGTCACCGAGAATCCCGGCGGGCTCACAGTCACTGAGATTCACGACGACGCGGCGGGCAACGACAACAAGAACCTGAACGACGAGTACATCACCCTCTCGAACACCGGCAAGTCGGCCATCAACCTGACGGGATGGACAGTCAGCGACGATGCGGCACACCAGTACACATTCGAGAACCTGACGCTCGACCCGAATGCAACAGTCACGCTGTACACCGGCAGCGGAACCGATACCAGTACCACCCGGTACTGGGGTCGGAGCGGTGCCGTCTGGAACAACGACGGTGACACCGTCATCGTCCGGAACGCGAACGGGGAGATAGTGCTTCGACGCTCGTACTGACAACACTGTGTGGCAGTCGATAGAAACAGGTCAAGTGCTACCGACTGGTATGGGTGTCCGCCGATTACCACCGACACGGGCGGTCGACTGGAGGCGGTGACCACCCTGTTTGCGACGGGTGACGGAACGATATTTGCCGGGACGCCGAGCAGCGTGTCGGTCATCGGCCTACATGCCCTCGCTGGGGTGGTTCGCCTGTTACCGGTGAAATGGGTCGAATCCGTCCGCGTTAGCAAACGGCGCGAAGTCGGCGAATGGTTCGTGATATTCGCAAGTGGATTCTAAGCCGCGCTATCCACAGATCGAGATCATCGTCGGTTCGAAGCGGTGACAGGGATGACTCCGCTGTATTATACGCGTCTTATTCGGGGATGTGCTTGCGCTACTACTGTTGTCGTCACTTGCGGCTCATCGCCCTGTCGACGAACTCGAACGGATCACCCCGTGTGAAAGGTGAGATTACCGTTCACAGGGAGCAATGAAGCAATCATTAACCAAGTGTCAGTCAGTCGTGACGAGAGGATATGAACTGGCGGAGACACTCCAGGCACCGCATACATCCGCCGAACACTGTCATTTTCCTGTGGCTCATCGCCATCGCGTTTTTCGGCGTCGGTGACCTCGTTACGACGGTTATCGGCTACAGCATCACCGGAGTCACCGAACTCAGCCCTGTCGTCTCGATGCTGCTCAACCAGCACGCACTACTGACGCTCACCATCCTGAAAACCGTCGTTATCGGGGCCTTCTTCGCCATCTGGAAGTACGCATCGCTGCCGTATGCTGTCGGGATTCCACTCGGTCTGTCAATTCTGGGTGTGGTGGTAACGCTGTGGAACACCAGCATCATTCTCCTCGCACTGCTGACCTGAGAGTATCTCGACGTTTCTGCGCTCTCGCTCTCTGAAACCAGTGATGAGCGCGGGCTACTACACCAGCGCGGCGATAGACGCCCAGAGGTCCGGACCGCCGTCGCCACCAGACTCGTAGTGAATCGGAACAAAGCCCGCCGCGCGTGCGCCCTCAACATCCACGTCATACTCGTCGCCGACCATCACGTACTCGTCGGCCGAGAGCCGCTCCCGGAGCCGGTCGAACGGGGCCGAGTCTGGCTTGTGTGCGCCGGCTTCGTATGAGGCGACAACAGCATCGAACAGGTCTGTCAGGCCGTGGTGGTCGAGTTTACCGACCTGCCAGTCCCGGACGCCGTTGGTGATAACCGCGAGGCGGTTGTCCGCGGCGAGTTCCGACAAGCTGTTCCGGGCCGCGTCGGGAACGGTGGTCGATGCGTACTCAGTCTCCCTGAGCGTCTCGACCACCGCGTCGGGGTCCGCCTCGGCATCGGCTGCCGCCACGATTGCGGCCATCGACTGCCGGTACGGCTCCGGCTCCAGCGCGTCGAACGCGGTTCGGAACACGTCTTCACTCACCGCTTGGAGTTCGTTCGTGTATTCGATGCCGTGAGCGTCGAGCGTATCGCGGACGATGTCCTTGTATGGACGGGAGTAGTGGACGAGCGTCCCGTCGAGGTCGAAACAGAGCGCCGACGTCATGTGTCGTCGGAGTAAACCGGTTTCCCCTCCTCGGTCGGCGGCGCGACGTAGTTGATATACTCCTCGGCCGTCGGTTCGCGGACGGTCACGTTCACGTGGATATCGCCCAGTTCCGACGGATCACCGACCGCAAAGTTGACTCGGCCCTCGAAGGCCGCCTGCTTCTTCACGTCGAAGGCGAACGTGTCGCCGGCAAGGTTGTCGAAGAAAACCGAGCGCGCGGTGTCAAGAATTTCAAGCTGGTGGAGCAACTCTGAGAAGCCCTCCATCGTGTGAACCTCTGCGACGAGTTCGCCGTGCTGGTGTGTCAGGTCGGCCTCAGGGAAGAGATTCTGAACAGCATCGGCGACCCGGTCAGTCACTTCGGTATCGTTGACTGGCGCTTCGATTCGAACATCGACGCTGTAGACGGCACTCATTGGTCAACCGCCTCCGGCCCGTCACGGATAAGCGTACGGACGTTCCGCTGGAATGTGGCCAGCGTCTCCGTGTTCTCGATAGTAAGGTCCGCCATCTCCATTGCGTCGCCCATCCCGAAACCGAGTTCGCGGGCATCGCGGTCTTCGAGCGACTCGCCGCCGTCGGCCGCCGACGCGTCGCGACCCCGCAGGTCCAGACGGTCCGCGCGCAGTTCAAAGGGCGCGTCGATCTCGACGAGGAGGAACGAGTCACCGAACGCCGCCTCGAACGCCTCCACCTCGACGTCCGACCGGATGCCGTCGACGAGCACGGTGTCGCTGGTTTCGAGTTCAGCCTCGATTATCGGCAACGAGCGCTCAGCAATCGCGGCAGGGCCGTTCTCCTCGCGTAGCGCTTTCGCGACCGTTCCATGGTCAGTCGCGGGGTTTAGCCCGCGGTCACGGCACTCCTCGCGGATGACGTCGCCCATCGTCACGACCGGCACATCCATCTCGGCGGCGACGTTCGCTGCCTCGCTTTTTCCGCTTCCCGGCAGCCCGACGATACCGATAACTGTCATTGCCGGTCGTAGTCGAGCAGCGGGCAAAAGCCCTCCCGTTCAGACCGGCTCTCACCGCTCGCGGACGATGACGAACTCCGCGAGGTCGCGCAGGTACTCCATCGACTGGGAGTCAGGCGCGTCGACGGTCGACAGCGACTCCAGGGCGGCGTCAGACTCGGCCCGGGCGCGCTCGTTGGCCTCCTCAGGCGTCAACTCCGTCACCTCGACGAGGGACGGGCGTTCCATCTCCGCGTCGCGGCCGGCCGGCTTGCCCAGCGTCTCGGCATCGGCCGTCGCGTCGAGCACGTCGTCTCGCATCTGGAACGCCACGCCGACCCGCTCGGCGTACCGGCCGACCGCTTCGACTGTGTACGAGTCCGAATCGGCGGCAATCGCTCCCAGTTCGGCGGCTGCGCGAAACAGCGCTCCCGTCTTGCGGCGGGCCAGCTCCATGTACTCGGCCTCGTTAGACGGCTCCGCGACCAGTTCCATCGCCTCACCCTCTCCGAGTTCCACCATCGATTCGGAGACGGTCTGCATGGCGCGTTCGTCCGTCGAGAAGAGATCGAACGCCTCGCCAAGGAGCCCGTCGGAGGCGACGATGGCCGGGCCGTGGCCGAAGGCCTGCCACGCGGCCGGGGTCCCCCGACGGAGTTCAGACTCGTCGATGATGTCGTCGATAACCAGCGAGGCGTTGTGGACGAGCTCGATTCCGACCGCGAAGTCGACAGCATCGGCCGGCTCCCCACCCAGTGCCTCACAGACCAGCACGGTCACCGTCGGGCGTACCCGCTTCCCACCTGAAAGTGCCACGTGGCGGACTTCGTCGGCGAGTTCGTCCGGCTCGACGCTGTCGAGGACCGCCTGCAACCGCTCCTCGACCCGGTCACGCCGGCGCTCGAGATACTCCATTACCAGCCCCTTAGGACCAGCGTAAAAAGTACCTTATCACCCGTGTTCGCGTGGCCTTTCGAGTGCGGTTCCGCCCATGGCCACGCCGCCCTCCAACTATCGGCATACTTGCCGAGATGGGAGTGTACTCAGTCGTCACCCGCTGGAATAAGCTATCCGAACTGTTCGATGAGCGCCGGGACGACCTCAAACAGGTCATCCTGAATGCCGTAGTCGGCGATATCGAAAATCGGCGCGTTCGGGTCGGTGTTTATCGCGACAATCGTGTCGGAGCCTTTCATCCCGGCGACGTGCTGGACGGCCCCCGAAATGCCGATAGCAATATACACATCGGGCGTGACGACTTTGCCACTCTGGCCGACCTGCCGATCTTTCTCCAGCCAGCCGTTGTCGATGAGCGGTCTGGACCCCGACACAGTCGCGTCAAGCGCCTCCGAGAGGTCGTAGATGATATCGAGATTCTCCTCCTCCTCGATACCGCGACCGACCGAGACCAGTACGTCGGCGTCAGTGATGTCGACATCCCCGCTACCGACCTCCTCGAAGCCCTTCACCGTCGATTTGACCGCGTCTTCGTCGATCGTCGCATCAAACGGCTCGATGGTCGCATCTCCGTCGGCTTCCGCGGCCGGCCACTCGGCGGGCCGGACCGTCACCGCCGCCTGCTCAGCGTGTACATCGATAGTCGTCTCGACCTTCGAGCCGTACAGCTCTCTGGTCGCAGTGAGGCCGTCGTCGAACGCAAGATCGACTACATCGGTCACGAGCGGCCGGTCGAGACGGTTGGCCGCGGCTGGCGCGTAATCGAGGCCGTTGACCGTGTTCGGCATGAGCAGCACGGACGGCTCAAGCTCGTCGGCGAGCTGGGCGACTACCTGCGTGTAGACGCTGTGGTTGAACTCCTCTCCGATGTCGACGGTGTGAACTGCCTCGACACCCGACCGGTTCAGTTCCGCACCGAACTGCTCGACGTCGCCGCCGATCACCGCGGCGTGGAGATCATCCCCCGTCGACTCAGCCAGCTCTCGGCCGGCTGTCAAGAGTTCCAGACTCACGTCGCGGAGCTCACCGCGGCGGTGTTCGGCGATGGCAAGGACGGACATCAGCTTCCCACCCCCTTCTCTCGGAGCAGGTCAGCTAAGTCGGCCGCTGTCTCCTCTGGACCACCTTCAAACACCGTCGCCTCGCCCTCAGTCTCTGGCTCGTACAGCGAGGTCTGTTCGAGCGGGCTCTCGATTTCCGCCGGCTCCAGCCCGATATCCGACAGGGTGTACTCCGCTAACTCCTTGCTCTGGGCCTGCCGAATCCCTCTGAGGCTCGCGTACCGTGGCTCGTTGATACCGGTCTGGATTGTGAGTACGGCCGGCAGTTCGATGTCGGTCAGCTCTTCTACACCGCCTTCCAGTTCTCGGTGGACGCTAGCGACACCGGCCTCCCGGTCGAGATCAAGGTCGTTGACGACAGCACCCCACTCGAAGTCGAGCTTGTCCGCAAGGGTCACGCCGGTCGCACCGAACCCGTCGTCCGCGGACTGGACGCCGGTCAGTACCAGGTCTGGCTCTTCCTCAGCAGCGACCGCGGCGATGACTTCGGCCTTCGTCTCAGGGTCGAGCAATCCGGCGTCGGCGAGTGCGTCGTCCCAGACGCGGATAGCACGGTCGGCACCCTTCGCCAGTGCCTGTCGGATTGTCTCATCGGTGTCCGCCGGCCCGACAGTGACGGTGACAACCTCAACGTCGTCGCCAGCCTCCTTGATCTGGACGGCCTCCTCGACGGCGTACTCGTCCCATTCGTTGAGGTCAGCGGTAACGTACCGGTCGTCGATTCCGAGCCCATCGATTTCGAACTCGTCGTCGACGGTGGCAACCTCCTTCACCGTGACAAGGATTTTCATAGCTGACCGTCGGACCGGACAGCGAATAAACGTTTGCGAACCAGAAACTACCGACGCGAAGTTTATTTTGTGACAGCTTCACCTACTCGTCGAAGTCGGTGATGTCCTCATCCGGGAACGAGATGAGGTTCTCACGACCGATCCGGAGCTTGTTGATCCGACCGTCCTCGTCCATCGAGGAGAGTAACTGGGACACCTTGGCGTTTGACCATCCGGTCTCAGTGACGATGCGGGCCTGTTTCATGCGCCCGCCATTCTCTTCGAGGAGCCGCTCGACCCGTTCCTCGTCACTCAGGAGTTCGACATCGACATCCTCCTCCGTCTCTGTGTCCGTCGCGGCGGCGTGGGTATCGACATCGGCGTCATCACTGTCGGTGTCACTGCTTGCAGCTGACGGGCGGCCATCGACGCTTCCCTGTCTGACCATGTACCCGGTCGCCCCCACGAGAAGCGCTACGAGGAGGATGCCCCCGAGCCAGAAAGAGCTGATATCGCTGAACGTCGATCCCGGAGTTTCGGAGGGCGAAGGGGAGGTGACGTCCCGCTCTCCGGTGTACACGATAGAGAGATAGCCCGGCTCAAACGTCCGCGGGCCTTCGAATATGAGCTTTCGATCCTCGACGGCGCTTGGTGCACTCTCAACCCCATATTCCGGAGGTGGTGAAATAACGAGCCGCTGATCGGCAGTAAGGGTCCCCAACCACGTGCCATCCGTCGTATTGAACGCGTCACCGACGATGATGTTCTCACCGTCGACAGTGGCGAAGTCAGTCCACGTGAACGAGAGCACAAGTGCTCCCCGTCGGTCGGTGACCTCGTACTTACGCGTGACCTCCGTGATCTGCATGTCTCGACCCGTTGCTGCGCTTGCCGCGTCGTTGGCCTGCTGAAACGACGAGAGCCACCCGACTTCGGCGTCGCCGTCCGCGAAGTTCTCGCCTAGCGTCCGGAACGTTTCAGTCTCGTTCTCGTTTTCGAGCGCGTACGTGTCCGTAATCGTCCATCTGGCGTCGCCGTTAGACTGTATCTGCAGCGAGAAGGTCGTGTTCTCTGTGACTGGCATAGGTGTTCCGGCCGTCTGCTGGGCAGGCGCTGCTGTCGCCGCTGTCGCAAGCAGCGGGATCACCAACGCGACAGACAGGATGAAGAGGAGGGCACCTGATACCCGCGGGGTCATTCTCATTAACCGGTGAACAGCCCGTGGGCAAAACCCTTTCTATCCGAGAATAAAACGTCAGCGAGCGCTTTGAAAGGTCTCGCGCCCTCTCAGGTTGCTATCTGGATATGGAGAATGGGGAGATTTTTGTACGCCGAGAGAGTAATCGACCTTGATGCGTCCCCTCCCCGTACTCATCGCCGCCCTCCTTCTGGTTATTCCACTGGCCACGCCTGTAGCCGGGTACACTGCGCCAGTTTCGATGCAGACCGCGGACGGCAGCGACCAACTGCCACAGATTACCGCAGTGGACAACACAACGAACCACCTCTCAGTACCGGAGAACGAGGTCGAGTCGACAGCGTACAACCAGTCCACACTCGACGTCGGCGTTGCGGTCGCAGCCGGGTCGCGCGAGCTCCGCGGCAGTCACGCGGTTTCGAACTTCGAGCAGCAATTCTTCCGTCGTGATTCCGATGCCGCTCGCGACCAGCTTGTCGATGAGACACTGGCCGATATCGAAGCACAGCGGATCCAACTGGAACGCCGGAACGAGCGGGCCATCCAGCAGTATAGCGATGGCCAGATAACGGCCGAAGAGTTCCTGCAGCGTCGGGCACTAATCGATACGGCCTCCAGAGAACTGACTGATCGGATCGACCGGATCAGAACAGCCGCTGGAACGGCACCCGACTACTCGCTGTCACAGGAACAGCGGTTCCACCTGGAAAACAACAGGGGGACTCTCAAGACGTATCGCGGGCCGATAAGCCGGAGTATCACCGCCGAGACAGCCGGGACCGCCGAGACGAACACAGTGTACCTCGAAGCGTCGTCGAGTGGCTTCATGCTGTCGACGGTCATCGACAGTCAGTACACGCGCGAGACGTACCTCGGGGACGAGCGTCAAGTAACGGCGGTCGACCAGTTCGCAGACACCGACGACCCGCTCGGTGCGGTGAACACGCGCGCGGAGAGCCTGTATCCGTGGCTCTACAGCGAACAGTACCCATCCGTGCAAGCGTACGGTAGCACCAGCATCTACCAGATTCAGGCAGACCACTCGAACGGGGAGCTGACTGCCTATTTCGACGGCGGCACGACGGATGTCTTCTACGAGACCCAGCATCTCGAACTGACGACGGTCGAGCGGTCAGAGGTGGAGTCGCAGATGAACCAGTCGACCCGTGTCCGCGTACAGCGGTCCTTCGACTCGGGTCCGCTACTGCTCTCCGTCACCGACAACGAGACCAAGATCCCGGTCGACGCGTCCGTCTCGATAAACGGCAAGCGGGTTGGAACCACAGGCTCTGACGGCATCCTCTGGTCCGTCGAGCCACGCGGTGACTACACGGTTACAGTGACCACGCAGGACGGCGAGCGGGTGACTGTTCCCGTCAGTGGCTCAGAATAACGAGTTGCTCAGCACGCCTATTGCTACCCGCGAGAACACACGCAGGAGATAGCTGTTCGATTACTCGGGGACGGTTGCGATGGTCGTAATCGCGCGCGGGCTGCCGGGGCGGGACTGTTGAATGTGGTGTTCGAACTCTTCGAATCCAGCCTCGGTAAACATCCGGTCCGCTTCTTCTTCGTCGTAAAACAGCATAATGGCGTCGGCCATCTTCTGGAAAACCGTCGAGTTGGGGTAGTCGGGGCCGACGATGAGAACCTGCCCACCAGGTTTCGTCAGCCGGCGGCACTCGATGAGCGCGTCGACGGGATTGGGCCAGTACTCGATGGAGCCGGACGACCAGACAACATCGAAGGTGTTGTCCTTGAACGGGAGCCGCTCGGCGTCACCGAGGTGGTAGCGGACGTCACCGAACTTGCCGAACTTCTTGTACGCTTTCGAGAGCTGGTGTGGACTCTGGTCGAGCCCGTACACTGTCTCGACCTGCTCCAGAAGCCCCTCGGTAGCGAATCCGGTTCCACATCCGACATCGAGGACGCGGTCGTCGGGAGCAAGATCAAGCATTGCAATCGCCTCATCGCGCATCCGTTCGTCCCAGATGAAGGGGTTGATCTGGTCGTACACCTTCGAGAGATACTTGTAGAACGTCCGCGCTCGTGCCTTGTTCTCGAGGACTCCCATTGTCCGTCCGTTAGGACTTGGCAGTCATAATTCCCCGGATTTCGGGCTGTAGGCCTGTCCGCCGTGGCCGCAGTGTCTGAGACACCTCAAGAGACGGGCTAACTTCGCAACTACCAAATAGGCGCTCTGGCAACGCTCACATGATTAGAGAATGCCACGGCCAGAAGTTCTCGATAGGATACAGGAGGCCGAGGAAGAGGCCGACGAAATCGTCGCAGAGGCCGAACAGGACCGCGAGAACCGCCTCGCGGAGGCTCGCGAGGAGGCTGAAGAGATTCGTGAGTCCGCACGAGAAGAGGCCGAGGCGGCCGCCGAGGAACGTCTCGAAGAGGCCAGAGCGGAGATCGAATCCGAATACGAGCGCATCCTCGAAGACGGCGAGGGCGCCCGCGAAGACCTCGAACAGCAGGCGACCGCACAGACCGGCGAGGTAGTTGAATACGTCACAGACCTGTTCGAGGAGGCGGTGCATGCTCAGACCTGAGAAGATGTGCCGCGTTTCGGTGACGGGGTCGAAGCGGACGATGGAGCCCGCTATCGAGGCGGTACACGGGCTCGATATGCTCCACGTCACCGAGTACGACGGCTCGTGGGACGGGTTCGAACCGGGCGATTCGCTATCCGGGACCAACGAAACCGCGGACAAGCTCGTGACGGTCCGCTCGCTGCAGTCCATCCTGAACGTCAGCGAGGAGGACGCTGGCCCGACGCGGGTCGTGACTGACGAGGCAATCGAGGAGCAACTCGAAGCGGTACGGACGGACGTCAACGAACTCGATGACCGGCGCGACGAGATCCGCGACGAACTCCGCTCCGTCGAGGACCAGATCAACACGATGGAGCCGTTTGTCACGCTCGGCATCGACCTTGACCTCCTGCGTGGCTACGACTCGCTGTCCGTCGTCGTCGGCGAGGGCGACAGCGACGAGATCGAGACCGTGCTCGCCAACAGCGACATTGAAACGTTCGACCTGTTCACCACGGGCGGCGTCGTCGCCGTGTTCGCGCGGGCCGACGAGGACACCTTACAGGATGGTCTGGTCGGGGCGACGTTCTCTCGGCTGGAGATCCCTGAGGGCGATGGCGATCCGGGGACGTATCTCGAAGAGCTGGAGCATCAGAAACAGCAGCTCGAATCGAAGCTCGCGACTGTCGAAGACGAACTCGACGAACTCCGTCTCGACCACGCGGGATTCCTGCTCGCAGCGGAGGAGAAGCTGGCTATCGAGGCCCAGAAGGGCGAAGCGCCGCTGACGTTTGCGACGACGGAGAACGCCTTCATCGCGGAAGGCTGGATCCCGAACGACCGCTACGAGGAGTTCGAGCGCGCGGTGTCGAACGCGGTCGGTGAGGCAATCGACATCGAGCAGATCGAGATCGCCGAGTACGACAGCGAGGGGCATGCGGAGTCCCATGAGGAAGTCGAACGCGAAGGCGGTAACGGCGGCGAGGCGGTCGGCAGCTCCGTCGAGGTCTCGGATACGGAAAGCGAAAGTGAGAGCAAGTCGCCGGAGACCGTCGCCGACGGCGGTGTCATCACAATGGGTGACGACGCGCCGCCTGTCATCCAAGACAATCCCAGCGGTGTCAGGCCCTTTGAGGACCTCGTTGAGGTCGTTAACCGGCCGAAGTACGGAGAGTTCGACCCGACGGTGGCCTTTTTCCTGACGTTCCCTGCCTTCTTCGGGTTCATGATCGGCGACCTCGGGTATGGGCTCCTCTATCTGGCGCTCGGCTACGGCCTGTACTCGAAGGTCGACAGCGACGTGCTGAAGAGCCTCGGTGGCGTCGGCATGTGGGCCGGTGGATTCACCGCGCTGTTCGGTGTGCTGTACGGCGAGGTCTTCGGGCTTCACCAGCTCGGTGCGATCGTCTGGGGAGGTAATCCGCCAATGCACAAGGGGCTCCAGCCGCACTACGGCGACTATGCGATAGCGTGGCTCACAGTGAGCCTGCTGGCCGGCATGGTCCACCTCGCCATAGGCTGGATATTCGACTTCATCAAGAACCTGAGCCACGGCCTCTGGGACGCAATCACTGAGAGCGGGTCCTGGCTGCTGATGCTGTTTGGCCTCTGGGCGTGGGTGTTCTCCGGTGCGAACGGAGCAGCACCTGAATTCCTCTATGGCTCAGATGGTGTCTTCGCTGGCAACCCGCTGCCGCTTGGCTTCCAGGGCGTTCCAGCGTTCGACCTGTTCACGATTCCGGGGCTTGGGTCGCCGTTCTCGGCGTGGCTTGTCCTCTTTTTCGCCGGCCTCGTGTTGCTGGCGCTCGCCGACCCGATCGAGGTCGTCGAATTCCTCAACGTCCTTGTGAACGTCCTGTCGTACACGCGACTGGCCGCTGTGTTGCTGGCAAAGGCAGGAATGGCTTTCGTGGTCAACCTGCTGTTCTTCGGCGTCTACGTAACCGGCCACGGGAGCGAGGCCGAGTGGCACTTCGGTATCGGCCACATGCCACATGTTGGCGACATGGCCCACGGGCATGAGGTGACTGAGATCATGTTCGGCGGCCTCGCCCACTCCGGCATTGCCGGCATCATCGGCGGTCTGCTTGTCCTCGTCATCGGCCACCTGCTCGTGCTAGTGCTTGGTATCACTAGCGCCGGCCTGCAAGGTGTCCGTCTCGAATATGTGGAGTTCTTCGGGAAGTTCTTCGAAGGTGGCGGGAAGCGCTACAACCCGTTCGGCTACAAGCGGGACTTCACGACTGAGGACTGAGCGCGCGCATTCCTTCTTCGTCTCCAATACCGGGTATTTACCGCTAGTTTCTGACGGCGGTCGCGTGTACGGCGGCTGCTACCGGCTCACATCCGCCCCTATCTGAGTGGCTAAACCGCCCGGACAGCACGCTGACGAACCGTTTTGGGAAGCTTTATGAACTACGTGGATTCACATACGCCTGTTCGGACACGAGCAATTCCAGAGATTACACATCCATGATCGAAACCATCGCACTCCTTGTCAACGCAGTACTGCAGGAAGGTACCGCCAGTGCTCCAGCTATTCCGGCATCGGCCGGCGCAGCGCTCGCAGTCGGACTCGCCGCGCTCGGTTCGGGGTACGCGGAACGTGGGATCGGGGCCGCCGCCGTCGGGGCCATCGCAGAGGACGAGAGCATGTTCGGCCGCGGGCTCATCCTGACAGTCCTACCGGAAACGCTCGTCATCCTTGCGCTGGTCGTCGTCTTCGTCGTCTAACAACACTCCGCCTTTTCCAATAATGAGCCTTCAAACAGTCGTAGAGGACATCCGTGACGAGGCCCGCGCGCGTGCTCAGGAGATTAGCGACGAGGCCGACGAGCGTGCCGAGGAGATCATCGCCGACGCCGAGGCTGACGCCGAGCAGATCCGTGAGGAGCGGGAGGCGGAGGTCGCGAAGACCATCGAGCAGGAGCGAGAGCAGCGACTCTCCTCAGCGAAGCTCGAGGCCAAGCAGGCGCGCCTGAACGCTCGTCGCGATATCCTTGAATCGGTTCGTGAGGACGTCGAAGACGCGCTCACGGACCTCGAAGGGGACCGACGAGAGGAACTGACACGCGCACTGCTCGACGCCGCTGCCGATGAGTTTGACGACGGCGATGAGCTGTCGGTGTACGGCCGCGCGTCCGATCAGTCGCTTCTCGAGGATGTACTCGACGAGTACGACAACGCGACGTACGCTGGCGAGCGAGACTGCCTCGGCGGCGTCATCGTTGAGAGTAGCGCATCCCGGGTCCGTGTGAACAACACGTTCGACTCCATCCTGGAGGACGTCTGGGAGGACAACCTGAAAGCAATCAGCGAGCGCCTGTTCGAAGACCAATGAGCTCGCGAACGACGGGAAAGCGCAGCAAGGGAAGCAACTACGAGTACGTCATCGCAAGGGTTCGCTCCCGACGCGCGTCGCTGTTCGACGACGACGACTACCGGAAGCTGGTCCGTATGGGGACGGGAGAGATCGCCCGCTTCATGGAGGAGACCGAGTACGAGACCGAGATGAACGCGCTCGGCTCCCGGTACGGCGGCGTCGACCTCGTCGAGTACGCACTGAACCGTAACCTCGCGAAGCACTTCGATGACTTGCTTCAGTGGTCGGAGGGGGCGCTGTACGACTACATCGCCCGCTATCTCCGCAAATTCGACGTGTGGAACGCCAAGACCGTCATTCGCGGTCTCTATTCGGACGCAGAGCGGACCGAGGTCGAAGACGACCTCATCCGGGCCGGCGAGTTCACCGACCGACGTATCGAGGGACTGCTGAACGCAAGTTCCATCGAGGAGGTCGTCGAACAGCTCGACGACACCATCTTCGGTGCGTCGCTGGCCGAGGCATACGAGATCTACGAGGAGAGCGGTGTTCTCGTCCCACTCGAGAACGCGCTCGACCGTGCCTTCTACGAAACGCTGCTGTCGGGGCTCCCGGACAATCCAGAGGTCGACAGCCCGACTGGGCTCTACGTCGAGTTCCTGGAGACTGAAGTCGACTTCCGGAACCTCCGGAACGCACTTCGGCTGGCCCACAGTGGCGCGGACGTCGACCCGTCGGAGTATTTCATCGAGGGCGGGCAGCTGTTCGACGCACAGGAGGTCGCACAGCTGTCGACGAACCTCGACCAACTGGTCAGCGCCGTCCGCGAGAGCAAGTACGGCGACGACCTCGACCAGGCACTCTCGGCACTCGAAGACGCCCAGAGCCTCATCGACTTCGAGCGAGCGCTGGAAGCGGCGCTGCTTGAGTACGCGGACCGGCTCTCGAACCGCTATCCGCTGTCGGTCTGTCCGGTGCTGTCGTACGTTCTCGCCAAGGAGCGTGAAGTCGACAACATCCGGGCGATTGCCCGCGGTCGCGAGGCCGGTCTCGGCCCCGACGAAATCGAACAGGAGCTGGTGATACTATGAGCCAGGAGATCGCTGTCATCGGGAGCCCGGAGTTCACGACGGGCTTTCGGCTGGCGGGCGTCCGCAAGTTCGCGGACGTGCCCGCCGACGAGAAAGACGAGCAGCTCGACGACGCCGTCGAGGAGATGCTCACCGACGACGATGTTGGCATCGTCGTGATGCACGACGACGACCTCTCGCATCTCTCACGCGGCGTCAGGCAGGACGCCGAGACGAGTGTCGAGCCGGTGATGGTCACGCTCGGCGGCGGCACTGGCAGTGGCGGACTGCGTGAACAGATCAAGCGAGCCATCGGAATCGACCTGATGGACGAAGATTAATCATGAGTCAAGCAACAGACACAGACGTCCGCGAGGACGGCATTATCGAAAGCGTCTCGGGACCGGTCGTAACGGCTCGGGACCTCGACGCCCGGATGAACGACGTTGTGTACGTCGGCTCGGAAGGGCTGATGGGCGAGGTCATCGAGATCGAAGGAAATATCACCACGATTCAGGTGTACGAAGAGACCTCCGGTGTCTCACCGGGTGAGCCTGTCGAAGGGACGGGCTCGCCACTCTCCGTGGACCTCGGGCCGGGGATGCTCGACGCCATCTATGACGGCGTTCAGCGCCCGCTCGATGTTCTCGAAGAAAAGATGGGCTCTCCGTACCTCGACCGTGGTGTCGACGCACCCGGTATCGACCTGGAGAAGACCTGGGAGTTCAACCCCGAAGTCGAAGAAGGCGACACGGTCGGAGCTGGCGATATCGTTGGATCCGTACCCGAGACGCCGAGTATCGACCACAAAGTGATGGTACCACCCGACTACGAGGGTGGCGAAGTCGTCGCAATCGAGTCCGGTAACTTCACCGTCGAGGAGACAGTCGTCGAACTCGACAGCGGCGAAGAGATCCGGATGCGCCAGGAGTGGCCTGTCCGCAGCCAGCGCCCAGCTGACGAGAAGGAGACGCCGACGGAGCCGCTCATCTCCGGCCAGCGCGTGCTCGACGGGCTGTTCCCAATCGCGAAGGGTGGGACGGCCGCGATTCCCGGGCCCTTTGGCTCCGGGAAGACGGTCACCCAGCACCAGCTCGCCAAGTGGGCCGACGCTGACATCGTTGTCTACGTCGGCTGTGGCGAGCGTGGCAACGAGATGACGGAAGTGATTGAGGACTTCCCGGAGCTCGAAGACCCGACCACTGGCAACGCGCTGATGGACCGGACCTGCCTCATCGCCAACACGTCGAACATGCCCGTCGCGGCACGCGAGTCCTGCGTGTACACGGGGATCACCATCGCGGAGTACTTCCGCGACATGGGGTACGACGTGGCGCTGATGGCCGACTCCACCTCGCGGTGGGCCGAGGCCATGCGGGAGATCAGCTCGCGTCTCGAAGAGATGCCCGGCGAGGAGGGGTACCCCGCGTACCTCGCCGCTCGCCTGAGCGAGTTCTACGAACGCGCCGGCTACTTCCAGAACATCAACGACACGGAGGGGTCAGTGTCGGTCATCGGGGCTGTCTCGCCACCGGGCGGGGACTTCTCCGAGCCGGTCACCCAGAACACGCTACGTATTGTCAAGACGTTCTGGGCGCTGGACGCTGACCTCGCGGAACGTCGGCACTTCCCGTCTATCAACTGGAACGAGTCCTACTCACTGTATCGGGACCAGCTCGACCCGTGGTTCGAGGAGAACGTCAGGAACGACTGGGCCGAGACCCGTCAGTGGGCCATCGACACGCTGGACGAGGAGGCAGAGCTCCAGGAGATTGTCCAGCTCGTTGGCAAGGACGCGCTGCCGGAGGACCAGCAGCTTACGCTTGAGATCG
Organism: Haloarcula sp.; assembly: GCA_042219425.1. Taxonomy (GTDB): domain Archaea; phylum Halobacteriota; class Halobacteria; order Halobacteriales; family Haloarculaceae; genus Haloarcula. The sequence goes on from JBDGPY010000075.1 coordinate 44,544, forward strand.
CACGCTACCTGCGCGAGGCGTGGCTCCAGCAGAACGCGTTCCACGACGTGGACACCTTCTGTGAGCCTGAGAAGACCTACCGCATCATGAACGCGGCCAAGACGTACAACGACGCGGCCTTCGAGGCACTCGAATCTGGTGTCCCAGTCGAGGAGATCACCGACATCGACGCCGCGCCGCGTCTCAACCGGATCGGTGTCCAAGAGGATTACAACGAGTACATCGACGACCTCGAAGACGATATCGAGTCTCAACTGCGGGAGCTGTACTAACAATGAAAGAGTATCAGACTATCACGGAGATCAGCGGACCGCTGGTGTTCGTCGAGACTGACGAGCCGGTCGGCTATGACGACATCGTGGAGATCGAGCTCAGCGGCGGCGAGACCCGCCGCGGCCAGGTGCTCGAATCCGCGAGCGAATACGTTGCCATCCAGGTGTTCGAGGGAACCGAGGGAATCGACCGCGATGCCTCGGTTCGGTTCCTCGGCGAGACGATGAAGATGCCCGTTACCGAGGACCTCCTCGGACGGGTGATGGACGGGACTGGCCAGCCGATAGACGGCGGGCCTGATATCGTCCCCGACGAACGCCGCAACATCGTCGGTAAAGCGATCAACCCCTTCTCTCGGGAGTACCCAGAGGAGTTCATCCAGACGGGCGTCTCCGCCATCGACGGCATGAACACGCTCGTCCGCGGCCAGAAGCTGCCGATCTTCTCGGCCTCCGGGCTGCCACACAACGACCTGGCACTTCAGGTCGCCCGACAGGCAACGGTGCCAGAGGAGGAAGAGGAAGGCGACGACGAAGGGTCAGAGTTCGCCGTCATCTTCGGCGCGATGGGTATCACGGCCGAAGAGGCAAACGAGTTCATGGACGACTTCGAGCGAACCGGTGCGCTGGAACGCTCCGTCGTCTTCATGAACCTCGCGGACGACCCGGCCGTCGAGCGGACGATTACGCCGCGGCTGGCGCTGACGACCGCTGAGTACCTTGCCTTCGAGAAGGACTACCACGTCCTGGTCATCCTGACGGACATGACTAACTACTGCGAGGCACTGCGTGAGATCGGTGCCGCTCGCGAGGAGGTACCGGGTCGACGTGGGTATCCCGGATACATGTACACTGACCTGGCCCAGCTCTACGAGCGCGCCGGTCGAATCGAGGGCCGCGAGGGGTCCGTGACCCAGCTCCCGATTCTGACGATGCCGGGCGACGACGACACCCACCCGATTCCGGACCTGACCGGGTACATTACAGAGGGCCAGATCTACATCGACCGCGACCTCAACAGTCAGGGTATCCAGCCGCCGATCAACGTCCTGCCGAGCCTGTCGCGTCTGATGGACGACGGTATCGGCGAGGGGCTGACCCGCGCCGACCACGCCGACGTGAAAGACCAGATCTTCGCCGCTTACGCAGAGGGTGAAGACCTTCGTGACCTCGTCAACATCGTCGGTCGCGAGGCGCTGTCGGAACTGGACAACAAGTACCTGGACTTCGCGGACCGCTTCGAGGAAGAGTTCGTCGACCAGGGCTTCGAGACGGCTCGCGACATCGACGAGACGCTCGAACTCGGCTGGGACCTGCTCTCGATGCTCCCGAAAGACGCCCTCAACCGCATCGACGAGGACCTCATCGAGGAGCACTACCGCGAGGAAGAGACCGCCGAAACCGTCGAAGCCGAAGTCTGACGAGGCCCCCTTTTTACTGGTTCCGCCGTGAGATACCCTATCATTTGGGTATGCGACTGTTCAGCGAGAAGCACCTAGCGAAGCCTGCACTATGCCAGCACCAGGGAGCGAGGGAATTTGGCTGTGGCTAGGTACAGCGGGCATGTTCCTCGGCATGCTATACTTCATCGCGCGCGGTTGGGGCGAAACCGACAGTAGGCGCCAGAAGTTCTACATCGCGACAATAGTGAACTACCCCGACCTACCGCGCTCGGGCCTACCCGGCCCTCGCTTGTTGAGGTCGGGGCTTCCTGTTTCTGTGTCGGAACTTGCAGGAACAAGCCCCACAGCGGTTCCAGACTCCGCAGGCGATTTCCCTTTACAGGAGGTTTGGAGTGTCCCACTCCTACCTGTTGGATACTCGACCACAACCGACGATGCACGCTTCTTGTCGCGTTTGAACACCGTCGGAAGCGTGGTGAGCATCGTACTACCCCGTTCGACTGCTGGGGTAGTAAGGTTCCGCCGGGGTGTGAAAGTAAAACGATGACGGACGCTGTATCCCCGCCCTACTCGCTCACTCGCGTTGCTCGTTCGCTCCTTGAGGACGGGGGCTTAGCGCCCTGCACCGTAGAAGCTAATCACGGCAATCGCGTTCGTGAATTACCTCGCGATGGCACTTGGCTTCGGACTGACGTTCGTCGAGTTCGGCGGATCGGAACACCCCATCTACTAGGCGCGATACACTGACTGGTTGTTCACGACGCCGCTACTACTGTACGACCTCGGACTGCTCGCCGGTGCGGACCGTAACACCATCACCTCGCTCGTCAGCCTCGACGTTCTGATGATCGGGACCGGCGTGCTCGCGACGCTGAGCGCGGGAAGCGGTGTCCTGACCGCCGGGGCGGAACGACTGGTCTGGTGGGGCATCAGCACCGCCTTCCTGCTCGTCCTGCTGTACTTCCTGTTCAGTTCGCTGTCCGGACGTGTCACCGATCTGCCCAGTGAGACGCGGAGCACGTTCACGACGCTTCGAAACCTCGTGACTGTGGTGTGGCTGGTGTACCCGGTGTGGTGGCTCATCGGCACTGAGGGTCTCAGCCTCGTCGGGATCGGCGTTGAGACTGCCGGCTTCATGATCATCGACCTGACCGCCAAGGTTGGATTCGGATTCATCCTCCTGCGGAGCCACAGCGTGCTCGACGGCGCTGTGGAAACCACCGGAACGACTGCAACGCCCGCGGACGACTAATACTACGGCTGTACCATTTTGGACAAGTTCGGAACACCGGGCGCCGAATGTCTGTCCGAACGTACAGCCGGCAGTATAACCAACCGCTGCTGTCCGACGGCTTCGTTTTTTGTTTCCAGTCCGGCAGCCGTGCTGCTCACGCCATAATAACTGGAAACCGTTAACTGCCTAGGTCGAAAAAAGACCCATAATGGCTAAGGACGTCAAACCCACGCGTAAGAATCTGATGCAGATTGAGGACCGCATCGAGCTGTCCGAGCGTGGGCACGACACGCTGGAGAAGAAGCGTGACGGCCTCATTATGGAGTTCATGGATATCCTGGACCAGGCCCAGGACGTCCGTGAGGATCTCGATGATTCCTACGACCGCGCCCAGCGGGCCATCAACATGGCCCGTGCGATGGAGGGCGACGTGGCCGTCCGGGGCGCGGCCGCTGCGCTGAAAGAACATCCTGAGCTGACTACCCAGTCGAAGAACATCATGGGTGTCGTCGTCCCGCAGATCGAGTCCAGCAAGGTCCGGAAGTCGCTGGACGAGCGCGGCTACGGCGTCATGGGCACGTCCGCCCGAATCGACGAGGCCGCCGAGGCGTACGAGGAACTGCTCGAGAACATCATCCTCGCCGCTGAGGTCGAGACGGCGATGAAGAAGATGCTCGAAGAGATAGAGACGACAAAGCGCCGCGTCAACGCGCTCGAGTTCAAGCTACTGCCGGACCTCTACGACAATCAGGAGTACATCGAGCAGAAGCTCGAAGAACAGGAGCGCGAAGAGATCTTCCGCATGAAGAAGATCAAAGCGAAAAAGGAAAGAGAAGAAGACGAAGCAGCAGCTGAAACGGAAGAGGAAGAGCCCGAGCCGGTCGCTGCCGACGACTGAGTTCGGTGCCGGCGTGACCGACATCGTTTTTGCGTTGTTTCTGTTCGTGCATAGGTATGTCCTGTCCTGCCTGTAGCGGCGACCTGGTTTCGTTTCCGGTTCCGGCCGACCTCCAGACGTTTCTGCCCGGGGATACACCGGGGGCCAGCGTCTGCCAGTCCTGTTTGGCGATCCAGCCGGAGCCAGCACCGCCGGCGGCTGTGCCGGACCTCACAGTTCTCGGTGACGCGATTCCCGACGACGCCGCGGCGGCGGTCCCAGTGGTGTTGCTGGTCGGGCTGCTCGATTCGCTTGCGTTGCACCGCGAAGAAATCACCGCGTTGTTAGAGCGGGTCGAACGCGAGGGTGTGGACCCGCTGTTAGTTCTGGACCGGCTCGATGCCCGCTACGGTGAGCGTGCCCACGTCGATCTCGGTAGTCGGCGGCGACAACTCGAACAGTTGCTGTGAAACACCGGGCCGCTAGCGAACGGTACTACCGAGTCCCCTCTTGTTTGTCCTACTCGTCACGAACACGACTGCACACATGGCTCCTGATACTGCCGGCTGTACCATTTCGAACGAATTCGGGGTGCCGAATATACGAACTTACAGCCGGTAGTCTGAGGCAACAACCACAATCAGCCTTCCCAGTCTCCAATTTTTCAGTCGCTGTCGTGGACCGTGCTGAGCCTGTCCCGAACAGGATCGGGAGCGGACACCGCGGGGTACAGCTGTGCATCCGCCGTCCGACGCTGTATATGTCATACCGCTTCAGACGCCCGTCGAGTAGCGCAGCAGGCCCGCAACGCCGCCAAAGGCTGTCAGGAGCTGTTCGCCTTTCTCGAAGTCCGTTGAGATGAATACCGTCTCGGTCCCCCGCTGGCCGGCCAGTTCCATCAGATGGTCGATGGCGTCCTCACGCTCGCCGTTCTCGGCGTTGACCGTGGCTCCACAGCGGGAACACTCGTGGTCGTCGGTCTCGGCGCTGCTGTTGATAAGGTCGTACTCGTCGTGGCCGTTCTCACAGGTGTAGGCGACCACGTCTTTTCGGAGGTCTTCGGAGATGAGTAGTTGCTCGACGGCCCCCATGTTGAGGTTCTGGCGCGTCTGGTCGAACCCGTAGGTGGCCTTGTCCCCGTTGTGGAGCTGCTTGAAGAAGTCCTCCATGAGCTCCTTGTCCTGGAGCATCTCGTGTTCGGCCAGCACTTCGTCGGCTGCGTCCACGAGGTCGTACAGGCCCGACTCGTCGGTGTAGGCGACGTCGAACTTCCCGAGCACCATGTCCTGCAGTTCGTGGTGGAGGTAATCACCGTCGAGGAACTCGTCTTTCGTCGGTGAGGGACCGCCGACGAGGATGCCGTCCAGTTCGTGGCGGTCGGCGACGAACAGGTCGTTCGCCATGCCGGCGACCTCCTGATAGAAGTTGTCGATGGCTTCCAGTCGGAGGCGGGCGAACCGCTGGGCGGACTGGCCACCTTTGCGCTGTTTGCCGGGGACCAGCGACGAGGCGGACTTGACGGGTTCGACCCGTTTGCCCTTCAGCCAACCGACGTTGGCTTCGCGCCGGTCGAGCACGATGAGGCCAAACAGCCCCTTGTCGGCCAGCATGTGCTCCAGTGGCTCGGTGAGGAACTCCGAGTCACAGTGATAGCGGAACGACTCGATAGGGTCCGGTGGAGATTCAAGCACCTTCGTCACCATATCGGTCCGGCCGCCACCAGTGTCGAACGCCCCGGAGAACAGCACCAGACCGTTCTCCGGCGGCGTGGTGTCGTAGTACCGGAGTCGGTCCTTAATGGAGGTGAGTGCGTCTTGCACAGCTGTCCGGGTGTCTTTCGATTTGATGTTCGAGGCTTCGGAGTGCTCCTGAGTGACGTGGGCGACGACGTCGCTGATCTGCTTGTCCTCGGGAACGTAGATAGAGACGAGTTGGGTCCCCGAGCCCTGGTACCCCTTGAGTTCCTCTATTACCTTCCGGAACTCGTATTTCTGTTTGTCAGATTGCTCCTGTTCCTGCTGCTCGCTCATTACTCCGTATTGGCCGAGGTGGCGTAAGAACCTGTTGACAGCGAGGAGCGCGAACAAAGTGAGCGATCCTCGGATTTAGCGAACGGGGAGGGACGACCCGTGAGCAGCGAGGTCTGGGCGGAGCGAAGGGTTCGTACCGGAACGGCGACCAGAGGGAGCCACGAAGGACGTACGCTTCGAGCGATGCGGGAACCGCAAAGTGGGCGAGCAGGAAAAGACGAGGACACAGAGCCACAACCTGCCGCCGTGACAGTCAGTCTCGGCGACGAGCCAGCACAGCGGCTGAGAGAAGTGCGACGAGTGCGCCAGTGGCGGCGAACTCGGGGCTGGTCTCGGCGCTTTGCTCGGTAAGTTCCACTTTGCCCGTCCGACAGATGACAATCGCATTTATATGACTGCCTGTATTGTACCCAAGCAACCAGATATGGCGGGGTATGTGTGTACAGTCGCGGGCGGGAAAGGGGGCGTCGGAAAGACGACAACCGCGGTAAATCTCGGGACTGTCTTACAGGAACTGGGCTACGATGTCGTTGTCGTCGACGCGGATCTTGGAATGGCGAACCTCGGATCGATGCTCTCAGTGGAACCGGACAAGAGCCTCCATGAAGTCTTGGCCGGGAACGCGGCTGTCAGCGATGCGCTTACTGACGCGCCGGGAGGACTCACGGTCATCCCCGGCGAGCAGTCGCTCGAAGCGTTCGCGGATGCCGATCCTGCGAAGCTCAGGAAAGTCATCAAGACGCTCCGCAACGCCTACGACATCGTGTTGATCGACACCGGTGCCGGACTGAGCCACGAAGTGGCCGTCCCACTGGGGCTGGCTGACAGTATCGTTCTCGTGACGACCCCGGACGACGTTGCGGTCGGTGATACGGTCAAAACCGCGGAGCTTGCGGCTCGTATCGATGGCACCGTCCTCGGGGCGATAATCAACCGTGCGACCCGCCACACGGCAGTTGCAGACATCGCCGAACAGATGGCGTTCCCGCTTCTCGCGGTCATCCCGGATGACCCGCAGGCGACGACGGAGGAACCGCTCGCACTCAACGCGCCCGAGAGCTCGACAGCCGACGCGTACCAGCGTTTGACAGGCGTCCTGAAGGAGGTGTTCTTCGAGGGCACCACCATCCAGAACGACTTGGAGCCGATATTCGACGAGGAGTGGTTCCTCGAAGAGACTGAAGAACCGGACTCCGAAACCGACGACGGCTCCGGTGGCGTCTTCGGGCTGTTCAACTGACTGTCTCTACATCGAAGTCGGCGCTTCGACGCCCAGCGCGTCCAGCGCGTTTGCGATGGTCGTTCGCGTTCCATCGACCAGCGCTAGCCGTGCAGCGCGTGTCTCGTCGTCTGCGTCAAGGACGGGACACTCCCGATAGAAGGCGTTGAACGTCTCGGCGAGGTCGCGAGTGTAGGTGGCGACGGTGTGTGGCGTGAGGTCGTCCGCGGCCGCCTCGATCACAGCCGGGAGCCGGGCCAGTTCACGGAGCAACGCCCGTTCCTCCGGCTCCGACAGCGGGCCGAAGTCGGGCACGTCGGGGATGTCGGCCTCCACATCGCCCAGAATGCCACAGCAGCGGGCGTGGACGTACTGGACGTACGGGGCCGACTGGGCCTCGAAATCCAGTGCACGTTCCCACTCGAAGGTGATGCCCTTGGTCGGCTGTTTCGAGACGATGTCGTAGCGCACCGCACCGATGCCAACCTGGCGGGCGATACGGTCGATGTCGTCCGCATCGAGATCGCCGCGGGTCCGGTCGTCCAGTCGGGACTCGACCTCCTCGCGTGCGCGGTCGATAGCTTCGTCGAGCAGGTCGTCGAGGTCGATACCGGTCCCCTCGCGCGTGCTCATCCCGCCTTCCGGGAGGTTCACCCATGAGTAGAACACCTGCTGGAGTTGGTCGGTGTCGTTGTCGAGCAGGTCCAGCGCCGCCGAAAGCTGGTCTGCCTGCAGTTTGTGGTCCTCGCCCAGCACCGTGACGGCGCGGTCGTAGGTGTCGAACTTCCACTCGTGGTGGGCCAGGTCCCGAGTGGTGTACAGCGACGTACCATCAGATCGGAGGAAGACGAGATTCTTCTCGAAGTCGGGCAGGTCCAGCTGCCAGGCGTCCTCCTCGTAGACGGCGCAGTCGAGCGCTTTCAGGCGGTCGACCAGGTCGTCCGTGTCGCCGTTGCGCATGAACCGCGTCTCCTTGACGAACTCGTCGAACTCCGCCGGGAGGCGACCGAGTGTGTTCTGCATCCCGCCTAACACAGTGTCGACGACTTCGGCGACCCGTTCGTACGTCTCCTCGTCGCCGTCTTCGAGGCCCTGCAAAATTGACTGTATCTCGGTCTCTGCTTCCTCGACTTCTTCGGGGTCGCCCTCTTCGAGGACGGTGTTGCCCTTCCGGTAGTACCGGACCATCTCGTACTCCGGGGAGTCACGCTCGGGTTCGGGCAGGGCGTCCTCGTCGAACGTTTCGTAGGCCCAGGTGAACACGGCGATCTGCCGGCCCGCGTCGTTGACGTAGTAATGGCGGTCAACATCGTAGCCGGCGTAGTCGAGCACGCGCGCGACGGCGTCGCCGATGATGGGGTTGCGCGCCCGCCCGACGTGGACTGGTCCAGTCGGGTTTGCGGAGGTATGTTCGACGACGACACTGGTGTCACGGTCGGGGAGCCGACCGAACTCAGAATCGGTGACCGACTGGAGGGTGTCGGCGAAGTATGCCTCGCTCGGGAGGAAATTGAGGTACGGACCCTGTGTGGTCACGTCGCTGACGTAGGTGAGCGTGTCGGTTTCGACCGCATCAGCGACGTCACCAGCGACGTTCGGTGGCGCGGTACCGACCTCACCGGCGAGCCGGAAGGCAACGCTCGACGCCAGCACGGCGTCAACGTCCTCCGGCGGTTCCTCGATACCGAGGTCCTCAGCCGGCAGATCGAGCTCTGTGAGTGCGGTGGCGAGGGCGTCCTCGACCTCCGCACGAAGCTGCAGGAACATACGCCCGGCTTTCGCGGCGGGGAGTAAATGGGTAACGAAACCCCGGCCAGAACGTCAGGTCAGTAACCGTGGGCCAAACACCATCAACAGGAGTCCACCAATCATCGACACAGTGACAGCGATGGAGACAGCCGTCGTCACCCGTCGTCCGTCAGAGACCGGCAGCCGCGAGACGAGCGACTCGGTCGAGGCCCGGAGGATGTGGCCGCCGTCAAGCGGGAACGTCGGTACGAGGTTGAACTGACCGATGACGAGGTTAATCCAGCCGGTCCAGAACAGGATGTTCGCGAGCAGGAACACCGGTGTGGTTCCGAGCGCGGAAAGCGGTCCCTGAACAGTGTAGAAGTTCGTCGCAATCCCGGTGAAGCCAGCGAAATTGTAGCCGAACCCGCCAGCGACGCCGATAAAGGGGAGCAGAAGTGTACTGAACACCCGCTGTGCGAACGAGAACTCAGAGACTGATGTGGGCGCATCCGGCGATCCGCCGAGGAATTCAAGGAACGCGGCCGCGGGATAGGCATCGATGCCGAAGTCACTGACCTGAATGCCACTGACACCCTGCTGAATGCTGACTCCGATGATGCCGTTGTCCACTTGCTCACTCTCGGCCATTGTCACCTCGTACGTCTCTCGCTCCCCGTCAACGTAGCCCGTAACGGTGACACGCTCGCCAGCGGAACGGCCTTCGAGCGTGTCCATCAACGCCGAACCGCTGTGGGTCCGTTCGCCATCCACTGCGGTAATTATCAATGCGTCACCGCTGGGTGCCCCGTTCTCGTCCAGCGGTCCGTCTTCGGCGACCAACACGTATGCGCCGAGCGGGGTCGTAACGGCGTCACCAGACTCCGTTTTGAGCGTCGCGACCGTGTGATTCCGGGCAGCGCGTTCAAACTCGCTACTGGTGGCCACCGAAGTCCCGTTGACCGAGACAATCGTCTCGCCGGTTCCGAGTGGCGCGCTCTGGAGGGCCGCAGAGACGACGACGGACCGCTCGACGGTGACAGTGTTGGCATCCTTCCGAGCCACCTCGACCGTCTGTGCGTCGCTCTCGGCCAGTAGCGTTTCGAGTTCTTGCCGGTTCGCAACCGGCTGGCCGTCGACCGCTGTGATGACATCACCCGATTCGATACCCGCATCCGCAGCCGGTGCGCCGTTGAGCGCACCACCGACCGGAACGCCGTCGACGACAGCGATAGATCCCGCTATCGGGCCAAACAGCAACAGGAGCGCGATGATCGCGAGAGCGAAGTTGTTCGTCACGCCGGCCGTGTACATCCGGGCTTGCGAGCCACGGTCGGATCGAAGGAGTTCGTCCTCATCGGGTTCAACGAACGCGCCGATGGGAATGATAGCCAGCAAGGCCAGCCCCATCGATTCGATACTGATATTCTCGACGCGGCAGAAGAGGCCATGGCCACCTTCGTGGACGATAAGTCCGAGCAACAGACCGAGGACGATTTCGGGGGCGACTGACAGCGGGAGGAAGTCGTTGACGCCGGGGATAGCCAGCGCGTTCCGCGGTTCGTTCAGTGCGGACGGCTGCGGGTTGACAAGTGCCTGGTATGCCCCGATCGCGACAAGGAGAAAGGAGCCAACCATCACCACAAGCCCGAACCCGACGCCGAGGTTCCCCCACGCCCGCCAGAACCGTTTCGGCCGTGCCAGCCAGTCGATCACGGCCTTGCCCCGTTGCGTGTGAATCGTCGTAATCGGACCGCTAAATCGGATATAGTCCGGCACAACGCCGCGTGTACGCAGCGCCATCGCGAGGAGGGTGTAGGCGACAAGGCCCGCGAGGACCCACGTCAGCGTACTCACCATTTATCCCAACCTAGGTCCACCAAAGCAAGAGGGTTTGGTTTGGGACACACCACCGCCGTCCCACGGCAGACAATGATGAAGTGGCCTCCGTTCGAACGGCGAGACAATGTACGAACACATCGTGATTCCCGTTGACGGGAGCGACGAGTCCAGGGCGGCCGCGCGTCACGGCCTCGAACTGGCCCGTGACTTCGACGCAACCGTCGAGGCGATCCACGTCGTCGAGCGGAGCGTACTCACCCTCGCGAGAACCGACGACGAAACCGGACAACTCCGGGAGCACGGCGAGTCAATCCTCGCGGAAATCGAGTCGCTCGCCGCTGATATCGGACAGCCCATCACGACGGAACTGCTGGAGGGGAAACCGAGCGTCCAGATAGCTGAGTACACACGCGAGGCCGACGCCTCGCTCCTCGTCATCGGCCGGCAAGGGGCAACAGGACTCGGGAAGCGCCTCCTCGGCGGTGTCACCGAACAGGTCCTGCATCGAACCGCGGTGCCCATGCTCGTCGTCTCGGGCGGGACACAGGCTGGCGCGGACAAGCGTGACTACTCGCGGATACTCGTCCCGACCGACGGCAGCACGAACGTCGAAACGGCCACACGACATGGGGCGACAGTCGCAGCCCAGCACGACGCGACAGTACACGTTCTCAACATCGTTGATATCCAGGCCGCCGGTGGGACGTTCAACGCCGGTGGATTGCGTACGGAGTTCGTCGAGCGACTGGAAGAGAGTGGGCACGACGCCGTCGACTCAGTCGTTGACACCCTCGAAAAGACGGCCCCGGACGTGCCGGTTGAAACCGCGGTGGAACGGGCAACATCGCTCGACGGCATCGCTGTCGGCATCCGCGAGTACGTCTCCGACCGCGACATCGATCTCGTCGTGATGGGATCACACGGCCGCTCGAACCTGAAACGCCAGCTGCTTGGCAGCGTCACATCGCAACTGCTCCGAACCATCGACGTCCCAGTACTGGTGACACCCCGCTCCACCTGACACAGACGGGTGTCGAGCAGTCTCCCCGTCGCTGTGAGTCAGCCACTCAACGAACGACTGTTCTGTATACAAACCAACCATTCTTTGGTCATTGAGGTCATATTACAAGCAAGTGTTTGGCAATGCCAGAAACCTGCGGGATCTGTGGCGAGACAGTCCCCTTCGACGCTACCGTCCACACGATGATTCACACCCATAGCGAGTCGGGCGTTATCGACGCGTACGTCTGTCGGCACTGCTACGACGAGCGACTCGGACCGATGTTTGAACGGGTCGACAGCACGCAGGAACAGTCGCCCTGAGCGGTCCGTCTGGATTGGGTGCACGGCCGGGTAAGACAGACTTACTTCGTTCGCTACTTGTTCCGACGGAAGCGCTCCACGACAAATTCCCGGTCGAGTTTTGCGATGAACGTGCCGAGTTGCGGGCCTTCGGTGTCGTCGAACAGCAGCTGGTAGCCGGCCGAGAAGAACTCGCTGATGTCGATATCGTTGCGCTTTGCCGTCTCGTAGATTTCGGCCTGAATCTCCTCGCCATCGTGGCCCTCAGCGATGTAATCAGCCAGTTCGTCTAGCGCGGCCGCCGTCGTGTCGTCGAAGGACACGTCGGGTATCTCTGCGCGCTTGAGCTCGTAGTTGAACTCGTTGTCCGTCAGTCTGGCCCACTCCTGGGCGCGCTCGACGCGGGCGAGCGCCTGGTCGATAGCCCACTCCGGCGCATCATCCGGGATATGCCCTTCCTTGCGGGCGATTTCCTCCCGGAGTTCCGGGTCGTCGGTCATCCCGAGGACGGCCGCGAACGTGTAGGGAATCCGGATGCGTTCCTCGCGTGGCTCGTCCACTATCATCGGGTAGGCCCGCCGGGCGAGTTCGGCGTCGTCCTCGCTGGCCTCGACTTCCTCGAAGTACCGCCGCTCAAACCGATCGAATTCGTCGACCAGCTGGTCGATGTTCTCGACGGAGAAATCGCGCTGTTTCCGTGGGTCTTTCACGAAGAAGTACGCAAATACCTCGGGTTCGAGAATGTCGAGCACCTCATCGACGGTGATGACGTTCCCCGAGGACGACGAGAGCGGTTCGCCATCGAGCGTGAACCACTCGTACACCATCGGCACGGGCGGACGGATATCCAGCACGTTCTCGGCGACGTCCTCGCCCGAGGGCCACGAGCCTTCTGCGTGGTCCTTGCCGAAGGGTTCGAAGTCGACACCCAGAATCTCCCACTGTGCGGGCCACTCGAAGCGCCACGGGAGCTTTCCGTCTCGGAGCGTCGCTGTCCCCTCGTGACCACATCCCTCAATGGTCTGGTCGCCGGCCTCGACATCTTCACAGACGTAGGTGACTTCGCCGGCATCGAGGTCGACCGAGGTGACACCCTCGGTGATCTTGCCGCAGTTCGCACACTGGGGCAGGAACGGGACGTAGTCGTCGTCGACCTTGTTCTGGTACTCGGCGAGCACGTCGCGGGCCCGGTCAGCGCGTTCGAGGACGCGGCGCGTGACGGGTTGGAACTCGCCGTCGGCGTACAGTTCAGTGTTCGAGACGAACTCCACGTCGACGCCGATCAGGTCGGCGCTCTGCCGGAGAAGCGTGGTGAAGTGTTCGCCATAGGAGCCACAGCAGCTGAAGGGGTCCGGGATGTCGGTGTACGGTTTCCCGAGGTTCCGGCCGAGTGCGCCAGCGTCCACCTCGCCGAGGCCGACGACGTTCCAGTCGAGATCAGCGAGCTGGCGGGGGATCTTCCGCAGGCGGTCCTTGTCGTCGGCGGTGAACACCTGTCGGACCTCGTGGCCACGGTCCCGAAGCGCCTCGGCAACGTAGTAGCCCCGCATTATCTCGTTGAAGTGGCCGATGTGGGGGACACCTGACGGGGAGACGCCGCCCTTGATGACGACCGGTTCGTCGGGGTCGCGCGCCTCGATGGCGTCAGCGACGGAATCGGCCCAGAAGGAACGGTCACCGCCGCGGCCGACCTCGTACGGGTCTTCCGCCATTATGCCTCCGGGACGATTTCGGACCCGTCGAACTCGCCGTTCTCGACCGCGCGCACGACGCGCTCGGGGTCAGTGCCGTCAAGAACCATTGTCCGGATGCCGGACCGCTGGATGATTTTCGCGGCCAGCAGGTCGACCGGAGCGCTGCTGCCAGCGTCCATCTCGATGTCGGCGATCACGTCGACGAGTTCGTTTGCGCCGAGTTCGTCGAACCGCGTCGCGTCGTCGTCCTCGTTCGGGTCGGCGTCGTAGACGCCGGGCACCGATGTGGCGTACACGAGTAGGTCGGCCCCAACGTACTCCGCGAAGGCGGCCGCCACGGCGTCAGTGGTCTGTGCAGCGACGATGCCGCCGAGGACGGGGATGTCACCGCGACGGATAGCTTCACGGCCCTCGTCGTAGCTCTCGGCAGGTGTCGGTGCCGCGCGGTCGTCCAGCGCGGAGATGAGCAGCCGGCCGTTCAACCGCGTGACCGCGATGCCGAGCTGATCGAGTTCGATTTCGTTTGCGCCCAGTTCGCGGGCGCTGCCGATGTAGTCGCGTGCGGTCGGGCCGCCGCCGACGACTGTACCGAGCGTGTGACCCTGTGCATCGAGAGACTGGATGGCGTCCGCGTAGTCGGCGACCCGGTCCGCGTCGAGGTCCGGGGCCAGTACGCTCCCGCCAATGGAGACGACGACTTTCATTAGCCCGCCGTAACCGCGATGCACTCTTAAGGGTTGTCAAGGCCGCTCGCCGACGCGTGCGGAGACCTCGCCGTGAGGTCACGGTGGGATGACGCGCGTCTGACGGCGTCAGCACTATGCCGGAAGGTTTTGCCCCTACATCGTTGAGAATGGGTGATACGATCGTTTTACAGACCTATCGGGGTGTGGCTACGGCTAGCCAATATAACAGCATGAGAGCTGTCGATAAAACGTCTAAAGATATTTCAAACGATAGTAAAACATGCGTTTTACGTCTATTTGTCGTGAAAGTGATCGAATCGACCTGAAGGTTCCTTTCTTTATATGCCTCCGGCAGGGTTACGGATGAGTGAGGTGACTCAGATGAGCGCTACTGCAACGCCCTCCGGCGAGGAAGAGCCCTCCAAAGAAGAACGACTGAAGTCGTTCCTCGCAGAAAAGGCAAGTGACGGCGAGGTGTATTTCAAGAGCAAGTTCATCGCTGACGAGGTCGGTCTGTCGCCGAAAGAGATCGGTGCCCTGATGATCAAGCTCAAAGACAGCGCGTCCGAGATTCAGGTCGAGAAGTGGTCGTACACGAGCGCGACCACCTGGCGTGTCGAGCCGGCATAGCGGACTGGTCCCCGTGTTTCGTTTTCGGACAACCCCGACTCGCGAGCGGTACGGCCGTTCGCGGAGTATTAGTGTTCCCATCGTGTACGGGTAGCCGATGAGTGGTCCTACTGGGGACCCGCCGTCGCCGGACCAGTTGGCTGGCGTGTTCCGAGTCTCGTCCGTCCAGCGGACCGGAGCGGCGGTTCGATACATCGGCGACCCGCTCGTGCCACCAGACGCAGTCATCGAGCAGCTCCGCCCGATGTTTCGACAGAAGGGATACGATGTGCGACTCGAAGGACTCTCGGCAGGACCAGCAGACGGGGCCGGTCCAGCTAGCAACGGGGGAACGGAACTTGTCGGCACCCCAGCCACCGACGGCCCGGTTACTGTCTCAGGCGGATCCACAAACGCGCGACAGTACGCACTGGTGGCGGAACCGACGGATACAGGCCACGACGGCGTTCCGTGGCTCAACGTCGTCCTGCTGCTCGCTACCATCGCCTCGACACTGTACGTCGGGGCCAGCCGCTGGTACTACCTCCCCGTCACCGAACAGCCGCTTCGCATCTTCGAGGCCTGGCCGTTCGTCGTCGCCATGCTCGGCGTGCTCGGTATCCATGAACTGGGACACTACGCCGCAGCCCGGTATCACGGCGTCGACGTGACGCTCCCGTACTTCATCCCGTTCCCGTCGCTGCTGGGGACGATGGGCGCAGTTATCAACATCCGGGGACAGATCCCGGATCGTGAGGCCCTGTTCGACATCGGCGTCGCCGGGCCGCTAGCTGGGCTGGTCGCGACAGCGATAGTCACCGTCATCGGCCTCTCGATGGACCCGATTACGGTTCCCGAGAGGATCGCAAGCAGCGACGCCGGCGTCGTCATCGCGTTCAACTATCCGCTGCTGTTCCAGGCGCTGGAAGCGCTGGTGAACGCGCTGGGACTCGGGACGGAGGTCGGCCCTGGCGAGTCGATACACCCTATCGTGTTCGCGGGCTGGGCTGGGATGTTCTTCACGTTCCTGAACCTGCTCCCGGTCGGTCAACTTGATGGCGGGCACATCGTGCGGGCCATCGTGGGACAGCGACAGGAAACGGTCGCCGCCGCGGTTCCGGGCGCGCTGTTCGCGCTCGCGGGCTATCTGTATTTCACCCGCGACCCGCCACCCGTTGGCGTCGGTGTCTGGGGGCTGTGGGTGTTCTGGGGCCTGTTCACTATCGGCCTCGCGTACGCCGGCCCGGCTCGGCCGATTGTCGACGCGGAACTTGACCGACAGCGGACGCTCCTTGGCCTGTTTACGTTCGCTCTCGGTCTGGCCTGTTTCACGCCGATTCCGTTCGAGATTACCGCGCTGTAACAGGAGTTCAGCTCGGCGGTCACACCGGTGTCAGTGCGAGTATCCTCGGTCCGGCAGCGGCTGGCCGTCCAGCGTCACGCCGTTCTCAGTGACGGTCCCGATACGATGCAGTTGGCACGGGACGGCCTGTCTGGCCTCTGAAACAGCAGTCTCCGGCATCGTACAGACCAGTTCGAAGTCCTCGCCGAAGAACACGCCAAGCTCGCGGTGCTCCTGTGGGGTTTCTGTGATCGCATCGACCGTCGTGTCGATCGGCAGCGGCTCCTCGACGGCGAAGCCACACTCGCTGGCCTCGGCCAGCTGGTGCAGCGAGCGGGCCAGTCCGTCGCTCGAATCCATCATCGCAGTGGCAAGGGGACGGAGTGCTGCACCCGCCCGCACACGCGGGTGAAACTGGAATAGATCGTTCGCCCGGTCGGAGTCTCCCCGGTCGAACAGTTCGAGTGCGACGGCCGACCGGCCGAGCGTTCCGGTCACACAGACCGCTTCGCCGGGCGATGCGCCCGAGCGACGAACCGGGTCCGTGGCGGTCCCGATGGCCGTCGTCGCGACAGTGAATTCGTCGTGGCTGTCCAGGTCGCCGCCGACGTACTCCGCGCCGACCGCGTCACACACGTCGCGTGCCCCGTCGACGAACGCCGTGAGTTCGTCCGCTTCGAACGACGGCGCGCCGTAGGCAGCTACCGCGGCGGTCGCGTCGGCCCCCATCGCGGCCACATCTGACAGCGAGGCTCCGACGGCCCGCCAGCCAGCCGTGTAGCGGGTCGTCCCTGCCGGGAAGTCCGTCCGCTCGTGGAGCATGTCGGTCGTGATGACCTGCTGGTCCACGACAGCGCAGTCGTCGCCTGCATCCGGAAGCCGGTCGGCGAGACCGGCGAGTGCAGCCCGCTCGTCCATACCTATCCGTCCGCACCCCATGGCAAAACCCTCGGGGATATCGGCCGACGGATCGAGGTCGGTGGGTTGAAACAAGAGACTACCAATCCCACCCACATGGATGGGAACCGGGTGGCGACGGTCGCTGGGTTTGCTGCGACACTCGTCGTCCTCGCGGGACTGGTGTGGATTGTCGGCATCGGCGAGACGGTTGACGCGGTCGCGGCGGCCGACCTGACCGCCCTCCTCGCCGTCGCCGGTATCGCCCTGCTCTGGCTCGTCTCGTGGGGGCTGGCGCTGTGGACAGTCCTGCAGGCGCTCGGTTCGCCAGTGTCGCCACACACCGCAGTTCTCGTGTTCGTTGCGGCTGTGTTCTCGAACAACGTCACACCATTCGGACAGGCCGGCGGGGAGCCACTGAGCGCACTGCTCATCTCCGCCGCCGCGGACACGGAGTACGAGACCGGACTAGCGGCGATTGCCACCGTCGATACGGTCCACTTCCTGCCGTCTATCGCGTACACAATCGTCGGCTTCACGTTCGTCGCCGCGGGCGCGGTCCAGTTGACCCAGAACCTCGCGTTTGCCGCCGTCGCCGTCACCGTGCTTGCGGTCGGCATTCCTATCACCACCGTTCTGGGCTGGCAACACCGGTATCGCGTCCAGACGGCGGTCATCCGCGGTGTCGAACCGACCCTTGCTTCCCTGTCGAAATTCGTACCCCGGTGGTCACCGCCGACCACGGCCAGTATCGAAGCACGGATCGAGCGGTTCTTCGTGGCAATCGAACGCATTGCGACCGACCGACGGACGGTCCTCCAGACATTCGGGCTTTCGGCGTTTGGCTGGGCCTGCCTGTCAGCGTCGCTGTGGACCTCGCTGTATGCCGTGGGGACACCGGTGTCGGCCGAGATTGTCCTGCTCGTCGTCCCCGTTGCAAGCATCACCAGCGTCGTGCCGCTCCCCGGCGGGTCCGGGGCCATCGAGACGGTACTGGTGACGCTGCTGGTATCGACTGCACCGATCCCGGCTGCCCTCGCCACGTCGGCGGTCCTGATCCACCGCGTCGGGAGCTACCTCCTGCCGACGCTCATCGGTGGCGGAGTCGCCGCCGCGCTGAGCATCGACCGGGCCGTGTTACTGGAGACGTGACCGACTGTCCCGCGTCGCTATTCGCCGCCACAGGAGCGAGTGAACGGTTCACGCCCACCGGGCGCGAACGACGCGTTTAAATGACGGCGACGGAAAGGAATCCTCAATGGCGACACTCTACGACGTTCCCCCGGAAGACCTCATCGAGGCACTCACAGAGACGCTCGCAGACGAAGACGATATCGAAGCGCCCGACTGGACCGAGTTCACCAAGACTGGCGTCGACCGCGAACTCCCACCCGAGCAGGAAGACTTCTGGGCCCGACGCGCCGCAAGCCTCCTCCGGAAGGTTGCCGTCGACGGGCCCGTCGGCGTCAACACGCTCCGTACGGAGTACGGCAGTTCGAAGCAGGGGACGACCCGCTACCGCGTCCGTCCGCACCAGAAGAGCAAAGGGTCCGGTAACATCGTCCGCACGGCGCTCCAGCAGCTCGAAGACGCCGGCTACGTCGAAACCAGCGAGAACGACGGCCGCCGCGTCACCGGTGAGGGTCGCAGCCTCCTCGACGACACCGCTGGCGAACTCATCGACGAACTTGACCGCCCGGAGCTTGAACGCTACGCGTAACTAGCGGTTTTCTCTCGCCGTTTCCTCGCTGGTTCGTAGCAGCCGCTCCGAAATCGTTTTCCGGCAGACTCCAGTAGTTTCACCCAGTTATGAGTGGCGATCCCAGCGAGGAGGAACTCGAAGAACTCCGCAAGAAGAAGATGGAGCAGCTCAAGGAACAGCAGGGCGGCGGCGACGCCGAGGAGCAAGAGGCTGCCAAGCAGCAGGCAGAGGCACAGAAGAAGGCGATTCTCAAACAGAACCTCACAGACGGTGCGCGCAAGCGACTCAATACGGTCAAGATGTCGAAGCCCCAGGTCGGAGAACAGATCGAACAGCAGGTCGTTGCGCTGGCACGCAGCGGCCGCGTACAGGGGCAGATCGACGAGGAGCAGATGAAGGAGCTCCTCTCGGAGCTGACGCCTGACTCCAAGAGCTTCGACATCAAGCGCCGGTAGATGCGCTGTGCCCTCTTGTACAGCGGGGGCAAGGACTCGACGCTGGCGGCGCTGCTACTCGACCCGTTCTACGACGTGACACTCGTCAGCGGTACCTTCGGCGTCCGTGACACTGCCCCAGCCCGAGAAGCCGCAACAGCTGTCGGGTTCGACCACGCGACGGTCGCCCTCGACCGCGACGTGGCCTGCGACGCTGTTGAGCAGATGCACGAGGATGGCTACCCACGGAACGGTATCCAGCAGGTTCACGAACACGCCGTCGAAACCGTCGCCAGCGGTGACTGGGTCGGCGGCACCGACGGGATCGACAGCATCGACGCTGTTGCGGACGGCACGCGCCGCGACGACCGGGTCCCGACAGTCGACCGACCGCTCGCCCAGAGCGTTGAGGATCGCTTCGACGTGGACTACCTCGCGCCGCTAGCCGGCATCGGCCGCAGTGCCATCGACGCGATGGCCGCTGACCGGCTCGTGGTCGAGAGCGGCCCCAGCGCCGATGTTCCGAAGGCCGACTACGAAGTCGAACTCCGAGAGCTACTCCGGGAGCGGTATGGCGACGGTGCCGTGACCGATGTGTTCCCCGAGCACACCCAGTCCCGCGTCCGAGGATTGCGGTAGCCGCCGAGTCTGTCCGCGCTCTCGCCAGATCAGGCGATGTCCCGACTGGTATCCACGTCGATGCTATCAGTGAGGTCGAGGCATATCGGTTCAGTGAGCGCGCGGCCGCCGCGGAACTTCGGGACAAAGAGCCTGTTTTCGATGGCGTCGGTGCTTCGGTCCGTTTCAAGGTCGAACACGATGTCACTCGTGTACTCCGTTCGGTGGCGCTGAGAGGGCGTCGAGCCGTGCTTGAGTGCGTGCAGGACCGCGACGCTGTTGGTCTGTATGAGCTTGGACCGAAGCGCTTCGAGGAAAGCACGGAACTCCCCAGCGCGTTCCAGTGGTTCGACAGGATCGACGACGAGCAGCGACTCGTCCGTGAGCCGGTCGACGTGATCAAGCGCATCGCTGACCGGAGCCTCGCGATCTAGCTGGCTGACTGCGAGGTCGTCGTAGACACCTCGCTGGGACCGCAGTGTCGACGTGATTGTGGTCGGTGCTCGTTCGCCGGAGAGGTACACCGTCTGCTGTTGCGCGGCGAACTCGGAGAGAAACAGTTCTGCTTGACTCGCCGGCTCAGCAAGCAGCGTAGCGAGACTCCCCGCTGGGAGACCGCCGTCGAGTTTCCTGTCCAGCACTCGAATGCCCGTCTCGACTCGTCGAGTCACTGTCTCCCCCCACGGAATTCCCCCAATTCCAGTGACTGTCCCATGGGAGACACATGGCGGAGTCCTACTTTGTTGTATACTCTCTACCACAGTACGTCCGTCGCGTAGCCGGTCACTACGGCTCGACACCGGTACGGGAGTGGCTTTCAGAGAGCAACTAATGACAAGTGCAGCACTGTTGTCCGCTCGGATCATGGCATACTACCGCTACTGGCGCTTGGTCGTCGGCCGGAGTCAGCGATGAACGGACAGGTTCAAGCGCGCCCTGCCTGTAGGCGCGGGTATGTACGACTCCGTCAAGGGCTTTCGCGATTTCTACCCCGAGGAGATGCAGGCTCGGCGGTGGGCCATGGACACCCTGGAAGACGTCGCACAGCAGTACGGGTTCCGAGAAGTCGGAACGCCAGCGCTCGAACCGACCCAGATGTACGTCGACAAGAGCGGTGAGGAAATTGTCGAGGAACTGTACAGCTTCGAGGACAAGGGCGGCCGCGAGGTTGCGATGACGCCGGAGCTGACACCGAGCGTCGCGCGGATGGTCGTCGCCAAGCAGCAAGAGCTGTCGAAGCCGATCAAGTGGGTGTCGACGCGGCCGTTCTGGCGCTACGAGGAGCCACAGCAGGGCCGGTTCCGTGAGTTCTACCAGACCAACGTCGATATCTTCGGGTCCTCTGAGCCGACCGCAGACGCGGAGATTCTGGCCGTTGCGGTGGATATGCTCACTGAACTCGGGCTGACCAGCGACGACTTCGAGATTCGCGTGTCACACCGAGATATCCTCTCGGGCGTGCTGGAGTCGTTCGAGGCCGACGTGGATGTGACCGAGGCCATCCGCGCGGTCGATAAGCGGGACAAGATCGACCGAGAAGAGTACCTCGATTCGCTCGTGGAGGCGGGGCTCAACTACGGCCAGGCCGACACGTTTGACGAAATGCTCCGGGTCGATGCCGACGAAATCGACACGCTCGGCGACATTACCGGCTCCGACGACGTTCGCGAGGCGACAGACAATCTTCAGGCGGTTCTCGACGCGGCCGCTGACTTCGGTGTCCGCGACCACCTCACCGTCTCGCTGACGACCGCGCGCGGACTGGACTACTACACCGGTGTCGTCTTCGAGTGCTTCGACTCGACGGGCGAAGTCTCCCGGGCTGTGTTCGGCGGCGGCCGCTACGACGACCTCATCGAGGGCTTCGGTGGGCAGCCGACGCCGGCCGTCGGGTTCGCGCCCGGGCACGCCACCCTCCAGCTACTCTGTCAGCGGGCCGATGTCTGGCCCGCCGAGGAACTGTCGACGGACTACTACGTCCTCCAGGTCGGTGACACGCGCCCGACCGCAGCCCGCATCGCCAGGGACCTGCGCGAGCGCGGTCACGTCGTCGAGAGCGACGTGGCGGGCCGCTCCTTTGGCGCACAGATGGGCTACGCCGACAGCATCAACGCCGAGACGGTCGTCATCGTCGGCGAGCAGGACCTCGAAAACGACGAGGTGACGCTCAAAGAGATGGACGAGGGCGAGCAGATAAGCGTCCCGCTGTCAGAGTTCCCCGGTGACCACGACCGGCCGACGTTCGACGACTTCGCGGAGTAGCGCGATTCGGGGACAGAAAGCGTCCGCGACAGTAGATTTTTGCGACTTCCGTCTCGATAGTTTGACATGCAACTTCCCTCCATCGCCCTCCCGAGGTGGAAGCTCGTGGCGACCATCGCGATTCTGTCGACCGGCATTGCGATGCTCGCGGGCGCGGCCGGCCTCGGTTCGACGATTGCACCGGTTTCGATTATCCTCGGCTGGTTCATTCTGGGCCCGCTCGTCGCCCTTCTGGGATCGGCGCTGCCGATGATTGAATCGCCGGACACTGACGTGGAGGGGTCGTCACAGACTGTCCAGACGAACATGGAGACGGACCCGGTCGACCAACTCCGAGAACGGTACGCTCGCGGCGAGCTGACGGACAGCGAGTTCGAGCGACGACTTGACCGGTTGCTGGAGACCGAATCGCTCTCTGCAAGTACCGAGAGAGAAAACCGCACCAGCGACGAAGTCAGCCTCGAAACCGAGTGACTACAGCGATCGCTCCATTTCGAGTTCCACTCTGTCGCGCACCGTCGTGTCGAAGCCGACCGCCTCGTATAGCCGTCTCGCGACGTGGTTGGATCGAGAAACGGAGAGCCAGACGGTGTCGAGGTCGTTCTCCTGTCCGTTGCCCAAGAGGACGTTGATGAGTTGCGAGCCGATGCCGGCGTGCTGATACGTTGGGTGGACGAAGATAGCCAGTTCGGACGTGTCTTCGTACGGGACGAGTACGGCGTGGCCGACAGGCTGCTCGTCGTGCCAGACGGCGACGTTCAGTCCGCTCTCCAGCAGGCCCGAGAGCCAGTCGCTGATTTCCGCCGTGGACCGTGGCGGCAGGCCTTGCGACCGGGACTCCGAGCCGAAATCGGCGTACATCTCCACCAGCGGGTCGATGTTGCCATCGTACGCGTCGATAGTAACCGTCCGCCCGTCGTGGTCGGAGAACGTCTTCGGCGGGCGCGGGAACTCGTGATCCACCGCGGCAGCGTTGGACATATTCCTGCTTTGCACTCACTATTCCTAAGTTCGTCTATCCTTCCCGGAAACTGGGATTCGGGTGAGACAAGTGTCTTGCCGTCGAGTCGCCGGTATGCGCGCCTATCGTGTGGCCTACGACGGCCGGCCGTACCACGGGTTCCAGCGTCAGCCTGACGTGGACACGGTTGAGGGCCGACTCCGCTCGGCGCTCGTCAGACTGGGCGTCTGCGAGCGCGGCGACGGCCTTCCAGAGAATTACGCCGCCGCCGGCCGGACCGACGCCGGCGTATCCGCACGGGCACAGACAGTGGCTTTCGACGCCCCGGCGTGGCTCTCACCGACGGCGTTCAACAGCGAACTCCCGCCAGACGTGTGCGTGTGGGCCAGCGCCGACGTACCCGCCGAGTTCCACGCGACCCACGACGCCACCGCGCGCACGTACACGTACTTCCACTACGCGCCACAGAGCAGTCACGTCCCGGGCGACGGCGATACGCCAGCGGACGACCGCCCCGGCAGGTCGGGCGTCGATGACGGACGTTGGAACGCTGCTGTCGACGCGCTATCGGGCACGCACGACTTCCACAACCTCACGAGCGATACGTCCGGAACCGTTCGGACCATCG
>JBDGPY010000011.1:0-61750 GCA_042219425.1 Haloarcula sp.
GGAAAACCTCCTCTCGTGGCGGCACTGTTCATGGCATCATGTCTAAACGAAAAGCAGCGCGAGTTCTCTGCCCCACCGTGGGCGGGCGTGAAACACGGGCAGAATTACATCGCCACTGGTCACGTGCCAGAGACCACGGCGAAGCCACAGGCCACCGTGTGGTATTCACAACCCGGAGAATAACTCCGTGGTCTCGGTGTTCCTACTGCTTACACTCCGTGCCGTCGAGCAGGGCGTCGGTGATCGCACTTTTCCGATGTGAGACCAGCAAATGACAGTAAATATCGTCCCGACTGCCGGCAGTACAGTTACACAGCGGGCAGTTGTGTGTCGGATTCGAGTGGTTCTCGCTTGCTCGTCGAGGGAGGCTGGCTTGCATATCTCATCGTTGCTGCTGTCAGAACATAGCCGTTTCTAGGATCGGTACGTGAGGCTCAATACGCATATAGAGCCGACATGTTGTAACCGAGCCCAGGCCGGGAACTCAGGATATCCTGATGCGCGAGACGCTGAAATCGGGCCAGACTGAGGACGTCGCAATCGAGACGCCCGGCGACTATCCACTGGATAGCGATCTGTGCCTCGTGGGCGAGGATGCCGACCAGTTGGGTGAATCGGGATCGCCGGTCCGTCCCGACTATCCGGAAACGGATAGCGCCGCCTCGACGACTGATAGCGACGACGAACAGGTTACGGAGGTACGGACGGTGGTGATGCCACCACCCCGCTGTCGAGACACAGTGACCGGTGGTATGTGTCGGACAGCGCACTGCTCACGGATGTCGCCGACTCGCTTGGACGCTATCATCCCACGTTGAAGTATTATGATACATTCGCTCGGACTGGTATAACCATAAAGCCGATATATGGCTATAAAGTAACCAAATATGGAGATAAAATACGAACTCTGATCGTAGATACTGTCCCAAGTTGGTGAATACCAGAACCAAACACTGAGTAGGCGTTTGCTGAGTGTACATATGCAGTATCATTGAATGGATTGACGATAGAAATAAGCATCAGGCGATAACTATAGATCATGGATAGAGAAAAGTGATGTCCGGTGACCTCAGAACGTGCGATTACGAAGTGTCAGTACAGGTACCCCGAATTCTTTCGAAATGGGACAGCCGGTCGTATGAGTAGCGACTGTGGCTCCGGCACGGCTGCTGCCGGTCTGAGCAGCGTGGCACTCCGACCCTTTGACACCCGGATTTTCCTGTGTCACCGTTCGTCCGCCGGAATACCGTCTCTCTCCCACAGAGGGATCGCAATGAATCTTTGTCCGCTATATCAAATTAGCCAAGCCGCGTCTGAATTGTCTCGGCAGTCCGCTCGCCGATACCGTCAAGCGCCGTCAGCTCCGCCAGTGACGCGTCTTTCACGCCCGCGACGCTGCCGAACCGGCGGAGGAGCCGCTTCCGCGTCTCCGGGCCGACGCCGGGTACGTCGTCAAGTGTTGTCGACACGTCATCTCTGAGCGTCTGGTGGTACTGGACGGCGAACCGGTGCGCCTCGTCACGGACTCGCTGGAGCAGGTGGAGCTGCGGGGCGTCGTCGTCCCAGTCGTGCACCCGATCCGGCGTGATGACCAGCTCCTCGTCCTTGGCGAGCGCGATAGCCGGTACGTCCCAGCCGGTCTCAGCAAGGGCATCGCGGGCGGCCCCGAGTTGACCGTCGCCGCCGTCGATGAGGAGCAGGTCCGGATCTGGTCGGTCATCGCGGCCCTTGACGGCGCGCGCGGCCCGCCAGCGGACGAGGTTGCGCATGTTTGCATAGTCGTCGTTTTGCTCGGTGAGCTTCTTCCGACGGTAGTCGCTCTTTTCGGGAGTCTCGCCGACGAAGGTGACGTTCGAGCCGACGGCCGACCGACCCTGAGCGTGGCTCACGTCGAACCCCTCGATACGGTTCGGGTGGTCGATCCCCAGCGCGTCGGCCAGCCGCCCGCTCTCGTCGTTCCGTCCGCCGCGCTGACGGGCATTTTTCAGTGCAAGATCAACCAGCGTCGCTTCCCGCCCGGCACCCGGGACTCCGAGGGTAACGCCCTGGCTCTCCAGCCACGCTTCGATGTCGGAGTCTGCCGGGTTCTCGGCACAGAGGATCCGGTCCGGAAGCTCGCGCTCGGCGTAGTACTGTGGAATAAACGCCCGGTAGACGCCGGCTGTTCCTTCGCCGTCCGGCGCGTCGAGCGTGTGTCGGTCCCGCTCGACGAGCTTGCCACCCTCGGCGTGGAGCCGGGCGACGATAGCCTGCTCCCCCTCGACAGCGGCACCGAGGATGTCAGATGTCTGGTGGCTTGTGGAATCCCTGACGGCAGTGTCGCCCTCGCTATGGAGCGCCTCGACAGCTCCAAGTTTGTCCCGGAGGTTCGCGGCGCGCTCGAACTCCTGTGCCTGTGCGGCGGCCTCCATCTCGCGGCGTAGAGGGTCAGCGAGGACGCCGGTTTCGCCCTCGAAGTACCGTGTAACGGATGCGACATCTTCGGCGTAGTCTGTTTCCGCTATTTCACCAGTACAGGGGGCGGTACAGATGCCCATCTCGTAATCAAGACAGGGTCGGTCCCGGTTGCTGTACTTGTGGTCGGAACAGCCCCGTAGTCCATAGGTTTCCCGCAGTGCTTTCACAACTGTCTCAACCCGGCCTTTGTCGGTGAACGGCCCGTAGACCGTCGCGCCGTCTTCGGGGTCGCGAGTTACCTCGATCCGGGGCACGGGATGGTCGGTCAACTGGACCAGTGGGTAGGACTTGTCGTCTTTCAACCGGACGTTGTACGGCGGACGGTGGCGCTTGATAAGGTTCGCTTCAAGCAGGAGCGCCTGCGTCTCGGTGTCGGTGACGGCAAAGTCGATGGTCTCTGCCCGCCCGACCATCTTGGCGATGCGTTCGCTCCGCGGTCCGTTCATGGCTTTGCCGTTCTCGCGTGCCGAGGCAGCTTCGCCGCCTCTTGCGTCGGCGTAGGAGCGGACGCGGTCCCGCAGGTCGACAGCCTTCCCGACGTAGAGGACGCGGCGCTGGTCGTCGTGCTCCTGCTCGAACAGGTAGACGCCGGGCTCTCCCGGCAGCGATCCGGCGCGCTCTCGAACCTCGTCAGCGTCCATCGGGTTCGAGTTAGCCCTCCGCGGAGTTGAACGTCACGCCAGCGGGTCGTCAGGCGGGCTCTGTCCTGCAGCAGGCTCGTCGGCGGACGGAGCGCCCGGAATGATAGCGGTCTCGATTTGCTCCACCACGCGCTCGTCGTTCGGGGCAGCCAGTTCGATGTCGTCGTCGCCGGCGACCTGCACTACGAGGAGCCGGTCGCGACTCAAGAGGTAGACGCCGAGGACGACGACGGCGAACGCCAGCGCGAGGCCGCCAAACAACCGCATCAGGTCGTCCAGCTGTGCCATCAGCGTCAACATCGTCTGGAGCATCCCTATCATGCCGCCGATGCCGACGGCGCTCGCGGCACCGCCGCTGTCCAGCGAAACGTTCCCGACGAGGCCGTCGAGGCTGACTGTCATCCCGGCACCGACCAGCACGACGCCGATGACCAGCGCCTTCACGCCGAGTTCCAGAAAATCCCAGTTCCCGCTCGTCGTGACCGCGACGCCGTCCGCGTTGGGGCGGTCGACCTGCCGGTAGTTTGCCCCGTCTCGGTCTGGCGTAAACACGAGGACACGGTGACTCGTTACGACGACCGCACCGCTGTCAAGGCGGACTTCTTCTTCTACCTCCTCGCCGTCGTACAGGAGGAGCTCGGCCCGTGCGACCCAATCCATACGGGCTATTCGACACGGACGAACGTGAATCCTACCCCCCGTAACCGCTAACTGCGACCCCTCGAACATGATAGTATGACCGCCGACCCCCGTTGTCCCCACTGCTCGGAGAAGGTCAGCGCGACCGCGACGTGGTGCATGCACTGCGGCCGGGAGTTTGAGAGCCCTGTCGACGCTGGGACAGGAACAACAGTTCTCGACGCCGGTGGCAGTCAGACCGCGACTGCCCTCGAAACAGCTCTCAACTCCGGCGACTTGGACGGTATCCGGAGGGCGCTCTCTCGGGGCGACAGCGGGCCGACGCTCGTCGGTATCGGACTCGGCACCGTCGCGCTGTTCACCCTCCCGTTTGCCTCGCCGCCAGGTGTCACCCTGTGGTACCTCCTCGCCGTCGTCGGTGTCGGCTCCGTCGCCGCCACACAAGCGACAGTTGACGCCGCAATCAGAACCGGTGTGAAGGCGCTCGCTCTTGCCCCCTTCATGCTGGTGTTCATCGACGTTCTCCTCGGTGGCTTCAACACCGCCGCTCCCACCGCGCTTCTCGGTCCGGCCGTCTACGCTGGACTGGCTCTGTACGGGCTCCGTCAGTACCGTCGCCGCTGAGACAGCTACTCTGTCCGCCAGACTAGGCAACTGGCCGATAGCTCTCCCTCGTGCATGTCAACGAGCGTGTCAGCGACCTGTTCGACCGCTCTATCTGCGATGGCCGCTCGCTGATCATCGGTGAGCGGGGCGTGGCGACCCATACATATGCATGAAAAATCAACTCACATATATTTCCTGAAAAGTACAATCACTGTCTGAGTTATCCCGGCTGGCACCTGGTGGTGCGGGCGACCGGACGCAGTCGCGACAGTGTGACCTCACTGCGCAGTATCAAAACTACCATGCCCCCTGACTTCCAGATCATATCTACGATAGGTGGTTCTGTGACCGAAAAACGCGAATACAAAGACGACTACCAGAACAAGACGCTGTATCTGCCGGGACCGACAGAGGTGCGTGAGGACGTCATCGAGGCAATGGCCGAACCGATGTTCGGGCACCGGATGGACCGGATGACAGATCTATACACGACCATCGTCGAGGATACGAAGGAGTACCTCGGTACCGACAACGATGTCATCGTGCTCACAGCGTCGGGAACCGAGTTCTGGGAGTCCACGACGCTCAACCTCGTCGAGGACAGCATGCTCGTGCCGACGTCCGGCGCGTTCAGCGAGCGCCAGGCCAACGTCGCCAAGCGCCTCGGCAAGGACGTCGACCGCATCGAGTACGAGTGGGGGCAGGCGGTCAAGCCCGAGGACATCCGCGATGCGCTTGACGCCGGCGACTACGACGCCGTCGGTGCCGTGATGAACGAGACCTCTACCGGCGTCCGCAATCCCATCGAAGAAATCGGTGATATCGTCGATGACTACCCGGACACGTACTTCATCGTCGACGCGATCTCCTGTCTGGGTGGCGACGCTATCGACATTGAGGCCCACGGCATCGACGCCATCTTCACGTCTACACAGAAGGCCTTCGCCATGCCGCCGGGACTTGCCGTTTGCGCCGTCAGCGACGAGGCGTACGAGCGGGAACTGGAGAAGGAGTCCGCGTCGTGGTACGGTGGCTTCCAGCGCTGTCTGGACTACTACGACCGGAAGGGACAGACACACTCCACGCCGGCGATTCCCCTCATGCTCGCCTACCGCAAGCAGATGAAGCACATGCTCGATGAGGACCGCGAGGCCCGCGACCAGCGCCACCGGGAGATGGCCGAATACACCCGAGAGTGGGCCCGCGAGCACTTCGATCTCTTTGCTGAGGATGGATATGAGTCCCAGACCGTGACCTGCATCGAGAACACGCGTGGCATCAACGTCGCCGAGACCGTCGAAACCGTTTCCGAGGAGTACGACATGGTCTTTTCCAGCGGCTATGGCGATATCAGCGAGGAGAGCTTCCGAATCGGTCACATGGGTGAACACACGGTCGAGAGCATCGAGGCCCTCACCGACGCTATTGAGGACGTCGCCGACCTGTAATCTGAACTACGGCCGAAATCGAAGTGTTTCAGCCTGTATGACTTGCTTTTGGATCGGACTGGATATAATGTCAGCCATTTTCACAATTTGATAATGCTGGGAAGAGTATATCAATACATACACCAATGTGGAAGTAGGTGATCTACTATGAGTAGAAGCAACAGACAAGGTCGAGACGGTAGACAGTCGACACAGATGAACGTGACTCGAAAACAGTTCGACTGGACCGAGACGCGACCAAGCACGGCAGTGACGGAGTACATCTCTGCCATCACGGGGCGAGAGCAAACCGACTTTGCACCGCTGTACGAGACAATTGATCCCGAAGCGCTCGATTCGCTCATCGACGACGCGGAACGCCCGACGCCGGTCAGCATCTCCTTCGAACACGCCGGCCACTCGGTCACTGTTCAAAGCGACGGGGAAGTCGTCATTACAGCCCCCGGTGCCAGTATCGGCCGCTAGCCCAGTTCTGCCTGCCCCTGTAGGCTGTCTGCCACTTTGTATTCCCACATTCGACTGCTCTGTGTCCCCAGTCACGACTGTGTCCGGCCGATTGCTATTGCGGTCCAGTCCCAGACGCAGTAGCTTAGTGGCCGGCACGCCGAAGGCACAGTAATGGCAGCCGTCTCCGACGCCGATCTCGCGGACAACCCGTACATCGAGGACCCACCGACCGAGTTCGATGACCCGGACGCCCTCGATGAAGACACGGCACGCGAGCAAGTCGATCAGTTGCGCGAGGCGATTCGCTATCACGACCACCGGTACTACGTCGAGAACGACCCACTCATCGGAGATCGGGCCTACGACGCGCTCTTTACTCGGCTGCAGACGCTGGAATCGACGTTTGATTTCGATACCGAGGGAAGTCCAACCCAGCGTGTCGGGGGCGAGCCGCTGGACGAACTCCCCGACGTTGAACACGTCGCCCGGATGGGCTCTATCGATCAGGGCGGTACGGAATCGGCTGTCCGGGAGTTCGATGAACGAGTCCGTGACGGGCTCGATACCGACGATGTGCAGTACTTTTGCGAGCCGAAGTTCGACGGACTCTCCGTCGAGATTGTCTACGAAAACGGCGTCTACCAGCGGGCCGCGACCCGTGGGGACGGCGATGTCGGCGAGGACGTGACTGAGAACGTCCGCACCATCGCCAGTATCCCCCAGCGCCTCCGCGGGGACTACCCCGACTTTCTGGCTGTCCGCGGCGAGGTGTACATCCCGCGCGAGGCCTTCACTGCGTTCAACCGCGAACGCGTCGAACAGGGCTCAGACCCCTTCGCGAACCCGCGCAACGCCGCCGCCGGGACGCTCCGCCAGCTTGACCCGTCGGTGACCGCCCAGCGCCCGCTTTCCGTGTTCTTTTTTGGCGTCCTCGACGCCTCGGTCGAGTTCGAGAGCCACAGCGCGATACACAAGCGGTTCCCCGAGTGGGGCCTGCGCGTCTGTGACCGGACCATGGTCGTCGACGACATCGAGGCGGCCATCGACTACCGCAACGACCAGCTCGACGCTCGTGACGACCTCGACTACGAGATCGATGGCGTCGTCGTCAAGGTCGACGATATGGATGCCTGCGACGAACTCGGGTCGACCGCACGCGCACCCCGCTGGGCGTTCGCCTACAAGTTCCCGGCCCGAAAGGAGGAGACGACGGTCCGGGACATCGTGGTTCAGGTCGGCCGTACCGGACGACTCACCCCCGTTGCGCTCATGGACCCCGTCGAAGTCGGGGGTGTCACCGTCTCTCGTGCCTCGTTGCACAACCCTTCGCTTGTCGCCGAACTCGGCGTCGACATCGGTGATCGCGTACGTATCAAGCGGGCTGGCGACGTCATCCCGGATGTCGTCGAAGTCCTAGACGACGACGGCGACGGCCACTTCGAGTTTCCGGACACGTGCCCCGCCTGTGACAGCCCAGTGGAACGTGACGGCCCGATGGCGTTCTGTACCGGCGGACTCACTTGCCCCGCCCAGCGGGAGCGCAGCGTCGAGCACTACGCTAGCCGCGATGCCCTTGACATCGAGGGTCTTGGCGAGAAGGCCGTTCAGCAACTCCTTGACGCCGGCCTCGTCTCGGACCCCGCGGATCTATACGAACTCACCGTCGACGACCTCACCGACCTGGAGGGCTGGGGCGAGACCAGCGCGGAGAATCTAGTCGCCGAGATGGCAGACGCTCAGGAGCCACCGCTCGTGGACTTTCTCGTCGCGCTGGGCATTCCCGAGGTCGGGACCGTCACAGCGCGCAATCTGGCACAGGAGTTCGGTACCTTCGAAGACATACTGGACGCCGCCGACAGCGGCGATACCGACGCGTTCGAGGCTGTTCCGGATGTGGGTCCGACTGTCGCCCGCTCTATCGTCGAGTTTTTCGAGGGCGAGGGCAACCGTGCTGTTATCGACCGCCTGCGCGACCACGTCGACCCGCAGGCCGCAGAGGAGACCGGTGGCGACGCGCTGGACGGGCAGACGTTCGTGTTCACCGGCTCCCTCGACGGCTACACGCGGAGCGAGGCGCAAGAACTGGTCGAACGCAACGGCGGGTCAGCGACCAGCAGTGTCTCCGGTAACACGGACTATCTCGTCCTTGGTGACAATCCTGGCCAGCGGAAACAGGACGATGCGGCGGAACACGACGTAGAGACGCTCAGCGAAGTTGAATTCGAGGAGTTGCTGGACGTCGCCGGCGTGCTATGAGTGGGGGTACGACGATTGGTCTTTAGCCTGGACCGATAGCTGGATAGGCTCTCAGGAAGGTTAGTGGCACTTACGCTGACGGAGTCTGTGAGCAATATAAAAGATAGAACGATACCGAGATTCGCTGTTCTGTTAGGTAGGGAAGAGCGTACCAGTCGGATTCAGTTACTTCCGATCCATCGATGCATCGAACTGTCTCTGTTGCTCTCGGATGACAGTTGCCACAGCATCGTGATCCGGGACGCCGACCCAGGTAATCGTCGTCCCGTCAGCAGTCCGCACCTGAATATCGCCGATTCCGGAGAGTTTCCCGAGGATACTCTGTGAGGTGTCAAGTCCCTGTACGTCCGAGATACGGTACTCACGGCTATTGCTCCGAATGAAGCCAAGATCCATCTTGACACGCTCGTCGGTCACAATAAAGCGTGATTGTGAACGTGCAAACGCAACGTAACCGACTATTCCACCGGCCAGCAAAAGGCCGAAGAAGATGCCGGCTATCTCACCAGTGCCGAGCATAATCAGAAACAGAAATCCTGCGGTGGCGAGCAACTTCCACCAGAGGCCCCACCCTGGATGGCGGTTTTCCAGAACCATCTCACCATCCATGGTGGTAATTCCATCCGTCTCCGCTTGGTGCTGTACGGCGGCTTCGGTCGCTGAAGCAGTTTCTCCAGACACATATCATCATCACATCAATTAGTATAAGAAAACACTTCTCCAATTTTCATTTTTGATATCATGTTGTTCAATTGTAGCTATCAAGAAGATCTTGGAAAGTATCTTTTTGAGAACTGATGGGTGTTACGAGAGTTCCCACTTTTCGTTATTTCGTTGATCTGACTCCTCAGACTTAGTCTTGGATGTAATCTTCGGAACGCGGCCACTCTGTTCATTTGTGTCGTTCGTGGAGTACAGCCTCGGCACGACCAATGGAAATCACTGTACCGCTTCGGGACGGTGAACACGGATACTACACTCACCATCCTGACTCTCGTTACAGATCCTTCCCTTCAAAGACGTAGTAGCCGGCGACCAGCGGGACGACCAGCCAGAGCAGCAGGTAGCCGATGACCGCAGCTGTCCCGTACTGCGGCGGCAGCACCGCACCGGTACACTCGGCACCGGTCTGTGTCAGTTCGAGCGTCCCGCCTAGCATCTCCTCGCAGGCCACCTGCGGACTGGATGTCAGGAGGATCCGCGAGCGGATAGGCGAGCCTTGCAGCACTTCCTGGACGAGCGTTCGGTAAGCCGCAATCGGGCTCAGCAGTGAGACGAACAGCTCGATGTGGAGCTGGGTTACTTGACTGATATCCATGACGTGATCCGACAGCAGGTTCGACAGACCTGAGCCGAGATTCGACCAGAACACCTGCAGGTAGACGTAAATCCCGAGCGACGTCGCCATCGTCCGGCGCGCGGTTTTCATCGCCGCCGAGAGGCCGATTGCGAACGCCGTGAACACGACGCCGTATGCCATCGTGGCCAGCGCGAACAGCAGGAACGACTCCCACGCTATTTCGATCTTCGACGGGAGCAACACCAGCAAGGCTGTCAGGAGCCCGACTGTGACCGGAATGAGCGTTATTGCGCTCCGGCCGACGAACTTCCCTGCGAGCAGTTCCCCTCGCGTGTAGGGAAGCGACAGCAGTATCTTCAGGGACCCGCGTTCGCTCTCACGGGCAATCGCTGCATAGCCGATAACGATCGCGACTGCGGGGAGAAGCGGCGCTGCGATCGGCAAGGCAAACCGGACGTACGCGTCAGTGGTCAGCGACGCCCCGGCCTCGGCGAACTGCTGGCCGACATTGAAGTACAGGCCGAGCAGCGCTGGCAGGGCGAAGAGGACGATGAAAATGAACGAGAGGACCCAGATCCACGGCGAGCGGACCGTGTCGCGGAACTCCTTTTTCGAGATGGGGTACCAATCGGCGAACTCGGAGTTCTTGATGCTCGTGTCGACGTCCCCGAGGAAGCTCTTGACCGGGTTCTCCTCGGTACTCATACGTCGACCTCCTGTTGCTCTTGTTCCTGCTGTTCGGTGTAGGCCGCGAACACCTCATCGAGCGACGCCTCTTCGGTCTCGAAGTTGGCAACCTCGTTCCCGTTCTCTTCGACGGCATTGAGGACACCCATCTTCGCATCGCTGTCACAGGAAACGGTCAGTGTGGTGCCGTCCGCGGTCACCGTAGAGACTTCGTTGAGTCCCTCGATGGCAGCGGTAACGCCGCCGGTATCGTCGCCGTCGGCCAGCGTCACGCGGAGGACGGTGTCGCCGGCCGCGGCCTCGCGCAGGCCAGCGACGCTGTCTTTCGCGATGAGTCGGCCGTTCTGGAGGATGCCGACCGTGTCACAGACGGCTTCGACCTGGCCGAGGATGTGACTGGAGAAGAAAACGGTCGCGCCGCGTTCGTTCTCCTCGCGGATGATTTCACGCATCAGCCGAGCGCCGTTGGGGTCAAGCCCGGTCGTCGGTTCGTCCAGAATGAGGAGGTCCGGTTCGCCGACGAGCGCCATCGCCAGGACGAGACGCTGTTGCATCCCTTTTGAGTAGCCGCCGGCCTTGCGGTCGATGGCGTCGGCGATGCCGACCCGTTCGGAGAGTTCGTCGGGATCGTCGTTGGCGTCTTTCGACTCAACAACGAACGAGAGGTGCTGGCGACCGGTGAGCCGGTCGTACACGTCATAGCCTTCGGGGAGGACTCCAGTGCGGGCACGGATTTGCTTCGGTTCTTCGTGGATGTCGTGGCCGAGTACCGTCGCTGACCCATCGGTCGCGCGGACGAAATCGAGGAGGATGTTAATCGTCGTCGACTTTCCGGCCCCGTTCGGGCCGAGGAAGCCGAAGATTTCCCCCTCTTCGACGGTGAGGTCGACCCCTTGCAGTGCGGTGAGGCTCCCGAACTGCTTGGTGACGCCATCCAGTTCTATCGCTGCCATACGGCCGGTTTGTGACGGCCGCGTGTATAGTCTTTCGTGTTCCAGTTATCAATCAAAAAAGTAAATACACTGGCACAGACCGTTTCAGGGCCGTTCAGACCTCGGCGTCGGGATCGTGACGCTCGGCCATCCGTTCGGCCTCTGTGGCGTAGCGCTCCTGTGTCTCCTCGTCAGTCACGGGTTCAAGCTTCTCTGGCTCGACGTCGGTAGCCGCCGTGACTCGCTTGCGCCTGAGCAGGTTCGGCGACAACTGCTTCGTCAGGTGTCGGTCCCCTGCTGGCGTCGCGTAGATGAGCGTTACCATCCGCTCGTCGCCGAAACTGGAACGCTCGACCAGCCAGCACTGGACCGGCTCCTCGTCGTCAGTCATTGCTACGTGGTTGCCGGGCCGGCGGTTTATATCTTACAGCACTGTCCGACGCTGTCCCTAGCGAGTGACGTTGAGTCCCTGTTCGAGACTGTGGTGAACTCCTCGTCGACATCGATTGCAGTCCCGGAGTTCCGAACTGTATTCGTCGCGACCACACCCGCGCTGCCGGAACGAACTCGGATGCCGGCGCGGTCGCGTCGCTGACAGCAGATTTATGCCGACAGCGCCGGGACAGTACGCTAGTCTGACGTGGTTCCCGACGACTCGCCCTTCAGCGATGTATCAGCCGGCCGAGACTATCTTCGGGTCTTGCTCACTGTCGTCTGTGTCGTCGCGGTAGTGCTTGCGACGGCGACGCTCCCGATTCTGTCCCCGTCCGGTGCACAGAGCCCCATCGAGTCCCTTGTTCCGCTCCCACAGGAGTACCCGTTCGGGAGTGCGGGCGGCTCCACTCCTGGCGGTAGCGGGGGCCAACTTGGCGCGCTCAATCCGGGGAACCAGACCGGCGTTGGCGGCTCTCTTGACGGTGGCGACAGCCCATACCAGTCACAAGATACGGAGACACATTTCACGGTCAGGAGCTCGGAGCCAGCGTACTGGCGAACCGGGGCCTACGAGACGTACACCGGAACGGGCTGGGACGGACAGGCAGCGCCCCGGGCCTACGACGGCCCGATAGAGCGCGAAGGACTGGCCGATACCACAGTCGACTACGATGTCCAACTGGCCAGGTCGGCGTCGGCGCTCCCGACCGTCTGGCGACCCCGGTCAGTGTCCCGCGACGACGTGATGGTCACCGAGTACGGCGCGGTCACGTCCGAGCGCCCGCTGCCGGCGGGGACCACCTACAGCGCGACCAGCGTCACGCCGCCAGATAACCCAGACGTACTGCGGACGAGTGGCCGCGACTACCCTGCCGATATCGAGTCGCGCTATACGGGGCTCCCATCGGCCACATCGGCCCGCGTGGGGCCGTTC
Source organism: Haloarcula sp. (assembly GCA_042219425.1). Classification (GTDB taxonomy): domain Archaea; phylum Halobacteriota; class Halobacteria; order Halobacteriales; family Haloarculaceae; genus Haloarcula. Next base: position 12,783 of record JBDGPY010000011.1, read on the forward strand.
ACCGACCGTCTGACGGCGGACAGCGACTCGCCCTACGAGACGGCGGCGACAATTGAGCGGTGGCTGGAGACAAACAAGGAGTACTCGCTGAACGTCAGCCAGCCGCCCGAGGACGACGTGGCCTCGGAGTTCATCTTCGAGATGGACAGGGGGTACTGTGAGTACTTCGCCACCTCGATGGCGGTGATGCTACGGAGTCAGGACATCCCGGCTCGGTACGTTGTCGGCTACTCGACCGGTGAACAGACTGGCCAGAACGAGTACACCGTCCGTGGGATGAATGCCCACGCGTGGGTCGAGGTGTACTTCGAGGGTGTCGGCTGGGTGAAGTTCGACCCGACACCGGGGCAGGACCGCCTCGAATCCGAACAGCAGGCGATGCAAAACGACAGCCAGGAGTACAGCGCCTCGGAGTCCGGGAGTCCCGACGAGGAGTTCGCCGTTGGCACGCCGACGGCTGAGACGCCGACCGATGGGACCGGGCAGGAATCGGAAAGCGACGAAACTGCGGGGACTGAGACGAGTACGGACGAGACTAGCGACGGAGCAGGGACCGGCGAGTCGGGCGACGGTGAGACAGTCGCCCAGTCAGGCGAGTACACCATCGAACTCAACCGGACGGCGACGCCGGGCGCGGCGGTGACGGCGACGGTGACCCGCGACGGCGCACCGGTCGAGGGAGCGGAGGTTTTCTTTAATGGCGACTCCATCGGGACGTCGGGGCCTGACGGCACTGTTGTCGGAACGATTCCGTACGAGGACAGACTGACGATCACGGTCAGTTCGTCTGAAGCGGAGCAACCGCTCGTCGCACCATCAGTCCCACGTGGCAGCGCTCGCTCCTTCGCCGTCGCTGGGCCGCAGGCACAGCAGTCGGTGAACACGAGCTACGAGCTGGAAACCGATGCGACGGTGAGTCTCACTGGCGAGCGCGTCACCGGGGGCGAGGTGGTGGTCACCGCGACTGTCGACGACGTGCCGGTCCGAGGGGGCACTGTTCGGCTGAACGGCGAGCGGGTGGCGACGACGGATCAGCAGGGGCGCGCAGCGGTCACGCTCCCGACTGAACCCGGCAACGCCTCGATTACCGTCGAGCGCGACGCGGTCAGCGGCAACGCGACCGTCGCGCTCGAACGACTCTCTGTGGCTACATCGCCGACGCTCCTGCTGGCCCTGCCCGGGACCGGGCAGCGAGTGAACGCGACGATGGGCGGGGAGCCTGTTACGAACGCGACTGTCGAACTGGACGGGACGACAGCGGCACGCACCGGTATCAACGGACACGCGACGGTCAGTCTGCCACTCACGTCCAGCGCCACAGTTTCGGTCGCAAAACACGGCCAGACGGCTACGTCGACCGTCGATGGGCTGTTCGTCAACATTGCGGGCGTTCTGGTTGCTCTCAGCGTCCTCCTCGGTGGGATGGTTGCCGGAGCCCGTCGGCGGAACGTCACGACGGCGACAGTGTGGGGCTGGGTACGGGCCGCGCGGGAACTCGCTGTCGGCGCACTCGTCGGTGCTGTAGTGGTGCTTGACGACCTGCTTGGCCGTCTCCGGTCCAGACTCGGGCTGACCCTCGCGGCGCTTCGGGATCTGCTCGCCGGCCGCAGGACACCGTCGGAACTCCTCGACGCGCTACGATCCTGGGTCGATGCTCACCTCTCAGCGGCTGAAGACGCCGCCAGCAGCGCCGTGGCGGCCGTCTCCGCAACCGAGTCGAATGGCACTAGTGGAACGCCTGCGGCCCACGTCACCATCCGCGAAGCGTGGACGCGTCTCCTGTGCCACGTCTCGCTTCGTCGGTACTGGACACGGACGCCGGGAGAAATCGCGACGCACGCTATTGAGCGCGACGACCTCCCGCCGGCCGCTGTACGGACACTTCGGGACGCGTTCCGGGCGGTCGAGTACGGCCAGCGGGACGCACAGGAGCACGTGGCAGCCGTCGAAGACGCGATACGAACCATCGAAGCGGACGCCCGGTCAGCGGAGGCCGTGGCGGGTGACGACGCCAGCGACACAACGGAGGCACAGCCCTGATGCGCCTTCGGAGTGTCGTCTTCGGGACCGCCGGTTTGCTGGCGACCACTGTCGCTGTGCTTCTGGTGTTCGCGCCGACCGTCGTTGGCGAGCCGCTTGTCGCTGTGCTCGGGGCTGTTACTCCGACGACTGTCCTGCTCGCTGGCAGCCTGGTCATGGGCATCTGTGCGGTGCTCGCTGGCTGGCTCGGTGGCGGTACATCGACAACCTTCGACGTGGCTGTCGACAACCCTCCGGAGGCTGTCACAGCGACGGAGAGTCACCTGTTCGCCGCTGACATCGACGCGGCCATCGACGATACGGTCGCGGGTGACGACGCCGCGATGGATACCGTCACTGAGCGGCTCGCCGAAGCGGCGACGACGGCGTATGCCATCGGCACTGGCGTCTCGCGGGCGTCCGCACGTCAGGCCGTGCACGCGGGGACGTGGACTGATGACGCCGTCGCGGCGGCGCTACTCTCCCCGACGGAACCCCAGTCGCTGCTGGCCCGACTCCGTCTGTGGCTTGACCCGGAGAGCGAGCGGCGGCGGCGCATCCGTCGGACGGTCGACGCCATCGAACGCGTCTCCGGAGGTGAGCGGTGACGATGCGCCGGCGCTGGAGCGGCGGTCTCGCCGCCGCGCTGTTTCTCGTCAGCGTCTCCCTGCTGACCGCCGAGCCGCTGTTGCTCGCGGCGACAGCGATACCGCTCATTTACGTCGCCTATGGCGCGCTGTCACGGGTACCGGAAGGGACAGATATGCAGGCGGCACGTTCTGTTTCTGACGCCCAGCCGACGCCCGGCGAACCGGTCGCCATCGATCTGACCGTGACAAACACCGGCAGCAGTTCGCTGACCGACGTGCGGGTCATTGATGGTGTACCAGCGGAACTGGCCGTCGTTGAGGGGTCGCCGCGGCTCTGTACGTCGCTCCGACCGGGTGAGAGCACGACGCTGTCCTACGCCGTGATGGCCAAACGCGGGACCTACACGTTCGAGGCCGCCGCGGTCCGGGTGCGGACGCTGTCAGCCAGCGACGCGGCGACCGTTGACCTGCCGGTGGCCGGCGACGGGACGCTGACGTGTTCGAACACTGTCTCCGAGGTGCCAATGGCTGACGCGACGCTCCCACGGGCGGGGACATTGCCGACAGACACCGGCGGGAGCGGTCTGGAGTTCCATTCGACGCGGAGCTATCAGCGCAGGGACCCGGTCAACCGCATCGACTGGCGGCGCTACGCGAAGACTGACGAACTGACCACCATCGACTACCGGGAGGAACAGGCCGTCCGGACAGTGCTGGTCGTCGATGCACGGCCGTCGGCCTGCGTGACACCTGAGCCCGGGTTTCCGACGGGAGCGGAGCTGTCGGCCTACGCCGCCGAGCGACTGTTTGACGCCCTCTCACAGACCAGCGTCGTTGCAAGTGTCTGTGCTATCGGCCTCGCCGAGGAGGACGTGCCCGGTGGGATCGGCCCTGACGGGCTGGCGTGGGTTGACGCGTCTGGTGGACACGCGGCCGCCCGCGCGAGACAGGTGTTCGACAGCGTGGGGCGCGCCGCAACCCGACAATCGGATGCTGACGCAGCTGACGGGGCCGATGCGTCCAGTAGCAAGCCCCCACCACGGACTCATGGGAGTAACGCGCCGGTGACGACTGCTGACGGCGGAACCATCGAGGACCCGGCGCTACTGGCAGTGCTCGCCCGGCTCCCGCCAACCGCGCAGGTGGTCGTGTTCTCCCCCGTAGCTGACGACTGGCCGGTTTCGCTCGTATCGTCGCTTTCGGTGCGCGACTATCCGGCAACGCTTGTCAGTCCGTCACTGGCTCGCGGGGACTCGCTTGGCGCGGCCGTCGCCGGTGTTGAGCGGAACGCACGGCTCCAGCGGAGCGAACTGGCCGGCGCGACTGTTATCGACTGGGACCTGGACAGCCCGATTGACGTGGCGCTCCGGGCCTCACTTGCAGACCTATTCAGCGTGTAACCATGGATGACCATCGCTCACCCTCAACGCAACTGCCCCGGACCAGTCTGGTGACCGTCATCACCCTGACAGCCGTGCTTGTCATCGGTCTGTTGGGGTCCGTCAGCGCCGACCGGGCCGCGACTGTTGGTGTGGTAACTGGAATCTTGCTGGCACTATCGCTGTGGCTGAGTGGCTGGGAACGGTGGCGGGCAGTCGGAACTGTGCTAGCCAGCGTTCTTGTCCTCCCAGTCGCGGTTGGGCTCTCGGTCGCCAGCGTCGGCGTGGTCGTCACGCTCGGAGCCGAACTGTTTCCTGTCTCTTCGCAGGCTAGCATCCGACCAGCGGTCGTCACACTGCTTTCGCAGATGGCCGTCGTCCTCGGCTGCCTGACCGCTGTGTTCGGTGCGAGCGCGGTCACCCGCGGTATTGTCGACACTGACCGGGTGGCAACATACGGTGGGATCGTGGTGCGGACGACAATTGTCCCGTTCGTCGTCGGCGCGCTACTGTTCGCGCAGGGTGCCGTCGACTACTTGCAGTCCAACACTGGTGCCCCGGGCATTCAGCAACTGACTGGAAATATCCTCACTCAGGTACTGACACCAGTGTTCGAGCCGGCTCCGTGGCGAACGCACATCGCTATGTTCAGTCTGCTGTTCGCGCTCGCTACCGTGGCGCTGGCCAAGGGAATCAATGCACTGCCACTGTCCGAACTAGTCCCGGAGACAAGTGATGCACCAGACGTTGCGGGAGCTGTCGACGCCGCTGAACAGTTGCTCTGGCGGATGGGTCAGCTCACGTTCGTGATTGCTCCGGTCGCTGGGCTGGTCGAACTCACCTTCGGACAGCAGGTTCTCGCCAGCTCGCTCCCCGGCGGGCTGTACGATCTTGCCGTCACAGTGACGGCTGCCCCAGGACTTCGTCGACTACTCTGGTGGCTGTTCCTCGGCGGTACGACCGTCTCGGCGTCTGTCTGGTTCCTCCGACGGACGGTCCAGAGTTCAGCCGACCGCGTCGGTACCGTCCTCGCGCCGTACGTCGGTGGAGGCGTCATCACGGTCGCAATGCTGGCGGCCGCAGGCCCGGCTATTGGGGCCATTGAGACGGCGCTCCGAGCGACGCCGGCCGCTGCGGGTGTCGAGCAGCTTCTCGTCCCGATACTGGACGTGTACGGACCCGAGACCGTCACGCTGGTGCTCGTCGTCGCGTCGCTGTTCTCGGTTATCAGCACGATCGGACAGCTGTGGACCGCGCTGGCGACGAACTACCTGCGTGAGCGGACAGCCGGCGCCACGCTCGCCGCGGCCGGGCTGTTCGGTGCAAGTGCCTTCGCTGCGACACTTACGGCCCCGACGTGGCTGGTACTCGCTGGGCTGGTCGGTGCAGTCGTCGTCTGGGATGCCGGATCGTTCGGAACGACAATCGGGCGGGAGGTTGGCACCGCAGTAGCGACGCGACGGACGGTACTCGTCCACACCGGTGGGACTGTCGCCGTCGGCAGTGTCAGTGCGGTGGCGACGCTGGGTCTGGCTGGCGTCGCTCGCGGCTCCATTACTGTGTCACCACCGGCCGCCGTGGCGGGACTCGTGGTCTGTCTCGTCGCTGTTCTGGCGCTGGTGGCGGCGATACGGTAGCGTTTCACCGAATAACCCTTTGTACAGTGGTGTTAAGCCGTCGGTATGACCGACCAGTCCCCGCGAGAACGAGTCAGAGCCAACACGACGGAACTCGCTTCACTCGCCGTCACTGGGTTCTGGCTCGTGGCCCTTTTGACCGGGCAGGAGTGGTGGCTCGTCGCGCTGCTTGTCGGCTACGTCGTGGTTGTCCCGCTGGTCGAGATCCTATTCGGGGAGGACGAGGAGCGTGCCGACGCGGTGGAGACAGCATCCTCCGAAACCGAAGAGACGCCACTCGAACGGTTGCGCCGCCGGTATGCCGAGGGTGAACTGACCGACGACCAGTTCGAGCGAAAGCTGGAACGGTTGCTGGAGACGGAGACGCTGGAAAACGCCGCGGATAGCACGACGATACGAGAGTCGGAACGGAACTGATGCGCTGTGTGGCATACACCAGCGGATGGCTTAACCATGGTGTCTGCTCAGATCGACCACCTATCAATGCGCAGACATCGACGACAGGACGTTGAGACAGTACACACCAGCGACGATGAGGACGATTCCAAGCACCCCGACCGCATCGACCGCTTCATCGAACACGATTGTCCCGATAGCTGCAACGCCGACGATGCCCATTGCGGCCCACGTCCCGTACACGACGCCGATTGGTAGTTCTTCCAGCGTCAGCGAGACGAGGTAGAACGCCGCGCCATATCCGAGAACGACAGCGAGGCTCGGAACAGGTTTCGAGAACCCTTCTGAGAGCTTGAGAGCGGTTGTTCCGAGTAGCTCCGAGAGTATCGCGGCTCCGAGCAGGGCGTAGGGGTTCATGCTACATGCGCCGGCCGGTCCGGAAATGAACGTGCTGAAACGCTCCGCCACTTTCGGTGTGTTCCGACGGATTCAGGGCCGACGTTCGCAACGCGTCGCCGCTATGGCGAATGCAGGCCTGTATCTCTATGTACTGGCCGTCCCGAACGAACAAACGATGACCGAACTGGGCGAACTCGGTCTTTCGAGCTACGAGGAGACTGTGTATCGGACACTACTGGTGACTGGCGCGGTGTCCGCAAGCGACTGCACCGACGCGAGCGGCGTTCCCAGAGGCCGGATTTACGACGTGCTCAATGGGCTTGAGGCCCGCGGACTCGTTCGGACACAGCCGACTGATCCGACGCAGTACGTCGCCGTTGAGCCGGAGACGGCCGTTGACAGACTCTTAACGGAGCGGACTCGTGAACTCGCGGCGGAGTACGACCGCTACCGATCTATCGCTACGTCTGTCAGGTCCGATCTCATGCCAGAACCGCCGGTCGACAGCGATTTTTGGCCCGGCACACTCGGGAGCGATGAGATGCAGACGGCGATGCGACAGCATGTCCGGACCGCGCGGGACTGTATTCAGGCTACCGTCGGTCCGCCCTACGAGAACGCATCGTGGGAGGTTCTCCGGACCGAACTCGAAGCGTTCCGTGACGGCGTCAGCGACGATGTTCGAATCAACCTGCTGTGTAGCGAGGCGGTACTTGATCTGCTCCCCGTCTCCCTTCCCGACTTGCTCACAGACTGGGCAGCCGACGTGTCGATCCGGACCGCCCCGACAGTCCGGCTCTCGTTTGATATCATCGATTCCGCGGCAGTCACTTTCGATGTGCTTCACCCGATTTCGCCCGCTGATCGGTTCGGCGTGGTCGGGATCACTGATCCGGAGGTCACGTCGGCATTCGAGGCCCGGTTCGAGCGGTTGTGGGACGATGCCGACCTGCTACGTGACCGATAGCGAAGAGCCGTGTCTGACTCAGTGGCCGGGACTAACTGCTGGCACTTCAACGCGGTCCAGCACGTCCTGGACGACGGTCGTCGGATCGACGCCGCGGACGCCCGCATCGGCGGTCAGCACGAGTCGGTGGGCGAAGGCTTCTTCGACGATTTTCTTGACGTCGTCCGGGACGGCGTAGTCCCGTCCGTCGAGGACGGCGGCGGCGCGGGTCGCCTCAAATAGTCGCTGGATACCACGCGGGGAGACGCCGACCTCGACGCGGTCGTCCTCGCGGGTCGCCCGCCCCAGTCCGACGACGTAGTCGCGGAGCGTGCCATCGACGGTGACGGACTCGACGGTCCGCTGGAGGGACGGGAGGTTGTCGCCGTCGATGACACTGGTGACGCTCGGGGCCTGTGCCGTCCGGTCGGCTCGCCGGTCGATGAGATTACGTTCGCCGTCGAAGTCCGGGTAGCCCATCGCTGTCTTGAGGATGAAGCGGTCGCGCTGGGCCTCTGGCAGGCCAAACGTCCCCTCCTGTTCGACGGGGTTCTGCGTGGCGATGACGAAGAACGGGTCCGGGAGTTCGTGGGTCACGCCGTCGACGGTCACCTGTTTTTCGCCCATCGCCTCAAGCAGCGCGGCCTGGGTCTTTGGCGGTGCACGGTTGATTTCGTCGGCCAACACGACGTTAGCGAAGACGGGACCGGGCTGGAAGTCGAACTCGCCGGTGGCCTCGTTGAACACGTTCGAGCCAGTAATATCGGCCGGTAAGAGATCCGGCGTGAACTGCACCCGCTTGAACGAGAGGTCAAGCGCCGTCGCGAACGACTGTGCGGTGAGCGTCTTCCCTGTGCCAGGCACGTCTTCCAGCAGGACGTGACCCCGGGCGAGAATCCCGGTCATAACGGTTTCGAGGAAGTGGTCGTCGGCGATGACGGCACTGCCGACAGCGTCGAGGATCTGCCGGCTCGTTCGCCCGGCAGTGTCGTGGTCCATATCGGCGTGTAGATAGCCACCGACAAATACTCTCTCCATCCGCTTTGCCCGGGGTAGTGTGGCAGTCGCTCACAGTCAGAGAGTTTTGCCGTAACTGGTGGTTATAGATAGCTAGAGATATATGCATGCCATACATGACCGACGACTACGCCTTTGGGACGCGCTGTGTCCACGCCGGCCAAGAGGAACCTGATCCGGCCACAGGGGCGCGCGCGCCGCCAATCTATCAGACTTCGTCGTACGTCTTCGAGGACGCGGGGACAGCGGCTGATCGGTACGCACTGGAGGACGACGGCAACGTCTACTCACGCTTCGACAATCCGACCGTCCGAATGCTCGAAACCCGTCTCGCCTCGCTGGAGAACGCCGTCGACGCCGTCGCGACGGGGTCAGGGATGGCAGCACTCGACGCCGGAACGTTTGTTCTTGCAGCCAACGGCGACAACATCGTGACTGCCTCCTCGATCTACGGCGGCACCCATTCCTACTACTCGAACACGGCCAGCCGACGCGGTATCGAGACGCGATTCGTCGACACGCTCGATCCAGCAGCCTACGCCGAGGCAATCGACGAAGACACCGCCTATGTCCACTTCGAAACCATCGGTAACCCGTCGCTGGTCGTCCCGCCCATGGAGGATATCGCCGAGGTGGCCCACGACCACGGCGTCCCGGTGTTCGTCGACAACACGTTCGGGACACCGGCGCTTTGCAACCCGCTGGATCACGGCGCTGACCTGCTCTGGGAGTCAACGACGAAGTGGATCCACGGCTCCGGAACGACTATCGGCGGCGTTCTCGTCGACGGCGGCTCGTTCCCGTGGGCGGAGTACCCAGAGAAGTTCCCGGAACTCGGCGGCGAGAACGAGGCCTTCGGCAAGAACTTCACTGACGCCTTTGGGGACCGTGCGTTCTCGGTTGCCGCACGCCAGCGTTCGCTTCGGTCGCTCGGTGACGGCCAGAAGCCGTTCGACGCCTGGGCAACGCTCCAGGGAGCCGAAACCCTCTCGCTGCGGATGGAGCGGCACTGTGAGAACGCGATGACTGTCGCAAAACACCTTGCAGACCATCCCGAGGTTGCCTGGACTACCTACCCTGGGCTGGAGAGCCACGAAACCCACGACCTCGCACAGCAGTACCTCTCGGGTGGGTTCGGCGGTGTCCTCACCTTCGGGCTGGAGGCAGGGTACGACGCCGGGCGGCAGTTCTGTGAAGAGACTGACCTCGCCCAGTTCCTCGCCAACATCGGCGACGCGAAGACACTGGTCATCCACCCGGCCTCGACCACCCACGCACAGCTCAGCGAGGAGGAACAGCGCGCCAGCGGCGTCACGCCGGACCTGATCCGGATGAGCGTCGGCATCGAGGACCCAGCAGACATCGTGGCAGATATCGACGACGCCATCGAACAGGTGACATGAACGCAGAACACGCCACCGTCTCGCTCGGCGAGTTCGAGTTCGACTGCGGGGAGACGATCCCGAACCTCGAAATCACCTACGAGGCCTACGGGGAGTTCGACGGCGACAACGCGGTGCTGGTCTGTCACGCTCTGACCGGCAGCGCCCACGTGGCCGGCCGCGACCGAATCGACAGCGCTGACCAGGCCAGTGCCTGGTGGGACGACATCGTCGGCCCGGGCAAGGCCATCGACACCACAGAGTACTACGTCGTCTGTGCGAACGTGCCGGGATCCTGCTACGGGTCGACGGGGCCGAAAAGCGAGAACCCGGAGACAGGCGACCCATACGGGACGGAGTTCCCACCGGTCACCGTCGGCGACTGGACGGAAGCTCAGCGTGCCCTGCTTGACGAACTCGGCGTCCCGCATCTCCACGCCGTCGTCGGGGGCAGCGTCGGCGGCATGAACGTTCTAGAGTGGGCCAAGCGCCATCCGGACCACGTCAATCGTATCGTCCCCATCGCCACCGCTGCGCGACAGGACCCACAGTGTCTCGCACTGGACGCCATCGCCCGGCGCGCTATCACGACAGACCCGAACTGGAACCAGGGCCACTACTACGGCGAGGACGACGACTCGCCCAGCGACGGTCTGGCGCTGGCCCGCCAACTGGGCCACGTGATGTACCTCTCGAAGGCGTCGATGGAGCGGAAGTTCGGCCGCCGCGCTGCTGGTCGGGACGCGATGCGCACCTTCCCTACTGACCCTGCCGGGGCGTTCTTCCCGTACCGCGACGTGGAGTCGTACCTCGACTACAACGCCGAGAAATTCACCGAGCGCTTCGACGCCAACAGCTACCTCTACCTGACACGAGCGATGGACAACTACGACCTCGCGGCGGGGTTCGAGTCCGACGCTGACGCCCTTGCGGCCTTCGACGGCGACGCACTGGTGATGTCTTTCACTGGCGACTGGCACTTCACCACCCAGCAGGCGGAGGCGCTGGCAGACTCGCTCCGTGACGCCGATGCGAACGTCGCCCACCACGTCATCGACTCAGACCACGGCCACGACGCGTTCCTCGTCGAACCGGACAACGTCGGCCCGCCGCTCGCTGATTTCCTTAACGCTGGAATCTCCGGGAACGCCGTCACCGACTCCATGGTCGAAGACAGCCAGGAGAGCGACTTCGCACCGGTTCATAACAGTCTGTTCTCGCAGTAGCGCCACTGCAGCGGCCGGTTGGTGCTTTTTACCGCCCACAGTAGAGATATTCCCACGGTAGCACTTATCACATATCGCTACGACTAGCTCTATGTATGTCTGATATGACAACCAGCATCGAGAGCGAGGCGTATTCGTTCGGACAGACGGTGTACGACGAAGATGGCAACGAACTCGGAACTATCCGCGGATTCGACGAGCACGGCTTCTACGTCACTGTCGAGGACGGCATCGAGGCACTATCAAGCGAACACCTCAGTGCCGGAGCCGCCGGCGAAGCCGAACTGATGTGGCGCTGCTGGGAGTGTGGTGAGATGGGCCAGATCGAAGACATCCCCGAAGAGTGCCCGTCCTGTGGCGCACAGAAAGAGGACATCTACTACTGGCAGGAGGACTGACACGGACAGTCGCTGACCAACTGGGTCGTCACAGGGGGACGCGGTCCGTCTGCTCAGTCAGACTTGCTCGAACCGCTCAGCGGTCGAATCGACTCCCTCCCGGACGGTCCCGACGGCGGACGCCGGGAGCGAGAACTGCAACGTTGTCCAGTCGCGCTCCACGATGGCCCGCCCGTCGCCGTCACAGACGACCACATACAGCAGCGTGTCGCTGTCGACCCGGGCAAGCGCGTCGAACGTTTCTCCGGTTAGCGGGATCGTCCCAGTCGTATGGTTCTCCGTGGCGGTCACGCTGGTGTGGCTGGCGAGCGTCTCGACGGCGAACCGCGCACTGCCAGGGTCGTCTTGTCGCCCGAGACCCAGATGGATGAACGCCTGTGCGGGCGTCCGAGGTGAGGCGTCAAGCACCGCTGCGAGCACGTCGAGACCGACCGACTCGTCGGGGGCAGCTAGCTCGAACCGATACCGGTTCTCACCGAGTGGCCACCGCACACCGTCGTCGTCCGGCATCCCAAGGTCCTCCCACGCCGCGACGATTGTCTCAGTCAGGCGGTCGATACCGATTTCGTCGATAGCCCGAACTACCGCCTTGGCGTCGTCGGAGTCGCCCATAATTGTCCGTTCGTCGCTCCCGGTCAAGTGCGTGCTGATTCTGGGCCACCAGTGATGGGTTTTTGTCCGGGCCGCGCCTGTTCCACAGATATGGATATCGTCGTTGTCGGGGCCGGGAGCCTCGGCAGTCTCGTCGGTGGGTTGCTTGCCCGCGAGCACGATGTGACGCTCGTCGGTCGTGAGCCACACGTGAGCTGCGTTGCCGATGCAGGCCTGTCAGTGGTGGGAACCGAACAGTTCCGGGTCCGACCGGCCGCCACGACTACTATTCCAGCGGATGCCGACCTCGCGCTCGTGACTGTCAAGGCGTATGACACCGCCGCTACCGCCGAAGAACTCGCGGACTGCACGCTCGACGCCTGCCTCTCGCTGCAGAACGGGATGGGAAACGAGGAGCGGCTGGCCGCCGAACTTGACTGTCCGGTGCTTGCGGGGACGTGTTCCTACGGCGCGCGGCTCCGTGAGCCGGGAACCGTCGCGTTCACCGGACGCGGCGAGGTCGTACTTGGCGTCCGTAGCGGTGGCAGTTCCGCTATCGCCGACGACGTCGGTGCGGCGTTCCGCGCGGCCGGCATCGATGCGACTGTCGCGGCGGATATGCCGACCCGCCTCTGGGAGAAGTTAGCCGTCAACGCTGCGATAAACGCAGTGACGGCACTTGCGCGCGTCGAGAACGGGGTTCTCGCCGACCCACCGGCTAATGGACTGGTCACCGACGCCGCTCGCGAAACGGCCGCCGTTGCCCGCGACCGGGGTATCGACCTCTCCGACGACCGCGCCGTCGCGCTGGCTGAAGCTGTCGCCCGCAAGACGGCCGACAACCACTCCTCGATGTACCAGGACGTGCTCGCCGGCCAACGGACCGAAATAGACGCGATCAACGGCTACGTCGTCGATGCCGCCGAGGTACCGGTTCCGGTAAACGAGACGCTAGCGCGACTCATCCGTACATGGGAACGCCATCGCGAGCGGTGAGACGACACCGAATCCGGACTACGACGACTCCGGCCAGGCGGGCAGGGCCATGGCTGTCACAATAGTTAACCGTGGTTTCAGAGATGGTTATACCAATGACCGACTACACTGGTAGTGCGCGGAACACAGTACGCCCCGGTCACACGAGCACGGTCGCTCGCGGTAGTGGCTCGACAGGGAGTACAGAAGCATGAGCGTGGACGCTGGCGGTTCCACAAACCGTATCGTTGACTACGAACTGTTCGAGGTGCCGCCGCGGTGGCTCTTCCTGAAGCTGGAAACCGCCGATGGGACGGTCGGTTGGGGTGAACCCATCGTCGAAGGGCGGGCACACACCGTCCGCACAGCCGTCGAGGAACTCCTCGACAGCTACCTCATGGGTGCGAATCCCGAGAATATCGAAGACCACTGGCAGGCGATGTACCGGGGCGGGTTCTATCGCGGTGGCCCAGTCCTGATGTCCGCTATCGCCGGTATCGACCAGGCGCTGTGGGACATCAAGGGCAAACAGTTCGGTGCACCGGTACACCAGCTGCTGGGCGGGGCAGCACGGGACCGCATTCGCGTGTACCAGTGGATCGGCGGCGACGAGCCATCGGATGTCGCCGACGCCGCTCGGGAACAGGTCGATGAGGGGTTCACAGCGCTGAAAATGAACGCGACGCCGGAAACCGAGCGAGTCGACAGCCCAGCGACGGTCGACGCCGCCGCAACCCGCCTCCGCGAGGTGCGGGAAGCCGTCGGGCCCACCGTCGACATCGGTGTCGACTTCCACGGCCGGGTCTCGAAGCCGATGGTCAAGCGCCTCGCTGCCGCGATGGAGCCGTATGAGCCGATGTTCATCGAGGAGCCGGTGCTGCCGGAACACAACGACGTGCTGCCAGCGCTGGCCGCCCACACCGAAATCCCCATCGCAACCGGCGAGCGGATGTACTCCCGGTGGGACTACAAGGACGTATTCGAAGACGGCTCGGTCGACATCATCCAGCCGGATCTGTCACACGCAGGCGGCATCACCGAGGTTACAAAGATTGCCACGATGGCAGCGGCCTACGACGTGGCGATGGCCCCCCACTGCCCGCTTGGGCCACTCGCCCTCGCCTCCTGCGTGCAGGTCGACGCCTGCGCTCACAACGCCCTCATTCAGGAGCAGAGCCTCAACATCCACTACAACGAGACAACAGACGTGCTTGACTACCTGACTGACCCGTCCGTCTTCGAGTACGAGGACGGCTTCGTCACCGTGCCGACCGACCCCGGACTCGGAATCGATATCGACGAAGCGGTCGTTCGCGAACAGGCCCAGCAGGACATCGACTGGCACAACCCGGTCTGGCGACACGACGACGGTAGTGTCGCCGAGTGGTAGGGAAACAGTCACTCACGAGCGACCTCTCTATAATTTGACCGCCGCTACCAGAACGTCGCTCACTCGTCAGGACCGAATGTCACAGATGAGACAAAGGAAAGGGCTCATATCCCACGCCCGACACGGTTCGGTATGGCCTCGTCTACGTCGTGGAAGCGAGATTTTGCGAGCGGCCTCATCGTCTTATTACCACTGTTAGTAACGATTTACGTCATCCTCTATCTCTACAGTATTCTCGCGTCTGCAGCGGTTATCCCGGCTATCAACAGGGAACTGCTGGCGACACTCGGCCTCCCCTCCGGAAACACTGCTGTCGAGTTCGCCCGGGTGTTCACGACGCTGATCATCTTCATTCTCATCGTGTTCTCCATCGGCTACCTGATGCGGACGGCGTTTGGCGACCTCGTTGAGCGGGCTATCGACGACGCGATGAACCACGTTCCGGGGCTCCGGGTAGTGTATAATGCGTCGAAGATGGCGGTCGAAACGGCTGTCTCAGGGACAGAGGAACTCCAATCCCCGGTAAAACTCGAAGTCTGGGACGGCATGCGAATGACAGCGTTTAAAACGGGACAGACGACCGAGGACGGACGCGACGTACTCTTTCTCCCCACGGCCCCGAATATCACGACCGGCTACGTTGTCGAAGTCGAACCCAGCCGCTACGAGGAAATCGATGAGCGTGTTGAAGAAGCGCTGACGCGAATCCTCAGCGCTGGCTTTGGCGACTCGGACACCAGTGTCGGGACCCCGATCCCGGTCGCTGACGAAGAGGAGTTTACTGATGACTGATACTACCGGCTGTCCCATTTCGAACGAATTCGGGGTGCCGACTATCTTTACGAACGTACAGCCGGCAGTATGAGACAGACGGGTAGCCGTCTCAGATATAGCGGAACCACTCTTCGCGGTCGCCGGTCTCGATAACGTCGAAAAAGACGGACTGGATTTCGTCGGTGACCGGCCCTTTCGTCCCCTCGCCGATCTCGTTGTCGTCGACGCTCCGGATGGGCGTAACCTCCGCTGCAGTGCCGGTGAAGAACAGTTCATCGGCGGTGTACAGCTCGCCACGGGAGATGGTCGCCTCCTCGTGGACGGTGTAGCCCAGTTCTTCGGCGAGCGTGATTGCGGTGTTACGGGTGATGCCTTCGAGAATACTTTCGGCCAGGCCGGGCGTGTAGATTTCCCCGTCCCGCACCATGAAGATGTTCTCGCCCGGCCCTTCAGCGACGTTACCCTCCTTGTTCAGCACAATAGCTTCAGTGTAGCCGTTCTGTCGGGCCTCCTCGCCGGCGAGCATGCTGTTGACGTACAGGCCGGTTGTCTTGATGTTGGTCGGAATCTGGCTGGAGGCGTGCTTGCGCCAGGACGACACCATCACGTCGACGCCCTCTTCCAGTGCCTCCTCGCCGAGGTACGCGCCCCACGGCCACGCCGCGACAACCGTCTTCGTCGGGCAGTCCTTCGGGCTCACACCCAGCGAGTCGAAGCCGTAGTAGACGATGGGGCGGATGTAGCACGACTCGAACCCTTCCGTCTGGATGAGTTCCGTCGTCGCCTCGGTGAGTTCCTCGCGGCTGAACTCGATGTCGAGGTCGTAGGGCTCTGCGGACTTGTACAGGCGGTCCAGATGCTCTTCCCAGCGGAAGATAGCTGGACCCTGTTCGGTGTCGTAACAGCGGACGCCCTCGAAGACGCCGGTCCCGTAGTGTAGCGCGTGGGTGAGGACGTGGATCTGTGCGTCCTCGAAGTCGACGAACTCGCCGTCCATCCAGATACGGTCGGCCCCTTCGAACATTTCCGGGCGGTCACTCATCGGCGACCCCTCCCGGTGGGCTGGCAGTCGCGGTGACTACGGGTGAAATCCCCTGCTGTCTCGTCGTGTGTCATATCTACCCCATTGACTCCCGTGGTTAAGAGTGTTGACGGTCGACGTGTGGGTCAGTGTCCGGTTCGGGCTGCGGGAGAGCATTTGAGCGAACCGGAGGTCGGCCGCTGGCGAGAGGAACTGGCGAATGAACACCTTAATCACCGGTACCGGTGAAGTACCACGGGCGCGGTGGCCCGTGGCTTCGCCGTGGTCTCTGGCACGAGGCCAGCGGAACGACCGGTGGCGAATTTAATTCCGCCCGCGCTCGTCCCTGCGGGGACTCGCGTGGAACCAGTAACACCCGAACACACCGAGAGTGCCACCGCAACAGAGGTCGTCTGTTGCTGCCGTGGCGGGTGTGTCCGTGGGCGTCCGCCCCTTCACGAGGGCGCGACACAGGCCCGGCGCACCGCGTCTTATCCCGGAGTGGGTGCGCGGGTTTTGCGAGGCCGATAACATGGGTTCCATATCACAGTAGGGCGTCCCGATACTTGAAAACAGGGACGCAGCCGAGCGCACGCGCTTCACCCCCGCCCACGGTGGGGCGGGGAACTCGCGCTGTCTCTCCTTTAGATCCAGCTATGTCCGAGTCCGACCTGCAGCGGTCTTTACATCGGAGCGTCGCCCCCCTGCTAATACCGCTTTCGCTTCTCCTCATCCAGGTCGAAGTCGTCACGCGAAATCTATCCGGGGTCGTCGAATCCTCATTTCCTGTGATTTCCCGAGCGCTCGGGATCGCTGTCCTTGCTGGCGCGGTTCTGTACCTCATCACCAGCGGACTGCGGCAGGTCTACGCGGCGGCTGACACACCTTTTTAATTGCAGTCAAGAGAAGCCCTTCCAGTCAGTCTCTGGTAGTTCTTGTCTCAGGCGAACCGGTCCAGCAGGCTGGCACCTTCGACGTACACGAGGCCTTCGCGCTCTGCGTAGGTCCGGGCCGCCGAAGGGGGCAGCGCTGCCCCGGTTTCGCCGTCCAGCATTTCACAGACGACGGCGGCCTCGGGCTGGTCGGCTGCGGCCGCGAGCGCAAGCGCGAGCTCTGTGTGTCCCTCGCGGTCGGCCAGTCCGTCCGGGGCCGCCCGGAGGAGGTGGATATGGCCCGGTGCCCGGAACAAGTCGCTGAACGCGTCGGGATTCGGGTCCGCCGCGATGGTGTCCAGTTCCCGAATCGTCAGCGCGCGATCGTCGTCCGTGATGCCGGTGAAGGTGTCGCGGTGGTTCACGGTCAGCGAGAACGAGGAGCGCTCGTCGTACGCGAGGTCGTGGTCGGCCGCCGTTGGATGGTCGAGTACCTCCTGCATGAACGGGAGTTCGAGCGCCTCGGCGACTCGGTCCGAGAGCGCAACACAGACCAGACCGCCGGCGTCGTTCCGCATCCGCGCGACGGCTTCAGGCGTAACGGCCCCGGCTGGGTAGACGAGGTCTGTTTCCCCTTCGCGGTCGGCGGCGTCGTGGACGAGTACCGGGTCGCCGCGAGCGAAGGCGGCAACCGCGTCGGCTACGCTGTCGGCGTCGACAGTGGTATCCTCACTGCGAGACATGCACAATCACCTTGTCACCGTCGTTTAGTTCCAGCACCTCGCGGAGCTTCTCCGGTGCGATCACTTCGAGCTGCTCCTCGCCGTGGTGGGTCCGCTCAGGGGCAATGACGTGGGCAGGCTCGTACTCGGCGTCGCTCCCCTCTATCGAGGCGGGGTAACAGTACGCAGGTCCGTACGTCCGCTCGTCGTCTTCCCAGCCCTCGATGGTAATCGGTTCGATTGCGCTCATCCGCGCGCGCTTTCGGACGCTTTCAGCCGTGAGTTCGAGGTTAAGCGTGCCCGCGAACGGCTCGTACCCCAGTCGTTCGATGAACTGCTCCATATAGCCCGGCAGGGTGATGTAGTGCCGACCCTCCCCCATCCCAGACGTGACGACGCCAGTCAGGTCAACACTGGCGTCGGATTCGAAGATACGACGGTAGTCCGCGTACTCGGACTGGAGGCGTCGCTCACCCTCGCCGGTCAGTTCGACTTCTTGCCCGTCGCTGACGATATCTCGCGCCAGCAGCCCGGCGTCTTCGAGACGCTGGAGCCGCCGGGAGGCAGTTTGGTTCGAGGCATCCAGCCGTCCGGCGAGGTCGGCACAGGACACCTTCGTCGTTTCGTCGAGCGCACCGTCGAGAGCAAGCAGTTTCAGCGTCGCCAGTTCGTCCCGACCGACGCCCTGTCCCGTTGATTCGGCCATGGACCCACGTAGGGATTCCCACCGCATAAGGATACCGAATGTGGAATGCATCCCATATTTGGAACGGGGAGAAACTAGTGCTGCGTTGTCGAATCGAGCGCGGTAGAATCTCAGACCTGGAGACGCTTCAATCCGCTGGCTAACGGGTTCGGTGTCACTCGCAACACCTGATGAGCGTGCATCGACGATTCAGTACTCCACAAGCGGATCTCGCTCCCAGAACTCGCTGGATTTCTCAAGTTTCGGGACCCACGTGTTCTTATTTTCAGCGAGCATCGCCACGCGGGAGTCCTCGACCTCCTTCAGTACGTCGTGGTCGGGGAGGTACTCGCTCAGTTCCTCGGTGAACTGCTGGACTTCGCTGTGGGCAGGCATCGAATCCCGGTCAAGTCGGCCCTGCGAGTGACCGACGTGCATGTACGCTTTCATCTCGATGAAGTCCGCGTCGGCCCGGTCGCACATCGCCGCATACCACTCGGGATGGTGCATGTTGTGACCCTTGACAAGCGTCGTCCGAATGACCGTCCGGGTGTCATCCTTCTCGGCCAGCACGTCCAGTGTGTCGATGAGCGACTCCCAGGCGTTGTCCTCGACGGCCTGCACTGTCGAATCGAACGTCTTGCGGTCGGCGGCGTCGACGGAGACGTACAGCTGTGTCGGGTCACACCGCTCCAGCATCTCCGTGTTCGTCCCGTTTGAGACGAGGAACGTGGTGATGTCGCGGTCATGGAACTCCTCGATGAGCTCCGGAAGGAACGGGTAGAGGGTTGGCTCGCCGTCCAGCGAGATGGCGACGTGGCGCGGCTCCATCGCCTCGTCGAACACCTCCCGAGGGACCTCGTCGTTACCGCCGAACCCTGAAAGGATTTTCCGCTGGAGTCTCACGGAGGCGTCGGCGACCGCCGCGGGGTCGTCCCACTCCACGTCGCCGAGTTCGTAGGCGTGGCCGGCGTGGTCGCGCCAGCAGAACACGCAGCGCTCGTTGCATTTCACGACCGGCGTCATCTGAATACAGCGGTGTGACTCGATGCCATAGAAAATATATTTGTAGCACTTTCCTTCTCCACGCAGGGCGTTTTTTGTCCAGCCGCAACTCTGGGCGGCCGTGTGATTCTCGCTGTGGTAGGCCGGGTCCGAGACCTGTTTCGGACCGCCGTCGGCGTCGCTCATTGGGACCTGCTTCGACAGCCAGCGGCAAAAAATCCCGGATGTTACCATCACGGGGCACATACGCTCGGAAGTGCTGTCAACCAGTCGCGTTAGGTCAGTTTGACAATGGGGTTGCTCATGTGGTGGCCCACGACGTTCCCGTTCTCCATGATCCGATCATAGCCGTCGGCGTCAACCTCGATCCGTGTTTCGCTGTCCTTCTGCATCAGATAGAGTGTTTTGTTCATACAGTACCGGATGGCTTTGGTAGGCAAGACCGGCATTGCTAGATGTATAGATGCTGGCTGTGACACACTCTATATGTATTAGAATGGGGCTAATATGTCAATGGGTGCTTATTTCTATTCGTATGGACCGATTACCATAGTATGCAGTCCTTAACAGGGTACTGACTGGAGTTCGCGTGGGATAGCACTGTAGCTGGGCCGGCCGCTACTTTTGGCCAGCGAGGCTGTCCCGCCGACGACTGTGCACTGTCTGCTTATACCGGCGAAGACGCCACGCTTTGGTGGCTGTCCTGCCAAGTGCTTACCGACCCAGTGTGTAGAACTCCTCATTTGGCCGAATGTCCGCCAGCTGTGCCAAGCGGTTCGAGAGGTTGAAGAAGGCGGCGACACTCCCGATATCCCAGATTGCACGCCGACTGTAGCCGTACTCTTCTAGCCGTTCGAGGTCACGCACTTCGATGCGCTCGGGTGATTCGGTCAGCTTGACAGCGAAATCGAGCATCGCTTTGTGGGTCTCGTTAATCTCGGCTGTTCGGTGGTTCGCAGCGACCTGCTCGGCGAGCGCGGGCGCGTCAGCGTAGATGCGAAGGAGCGCACCGTGGGCGACAATGCAGTAGAGGCAGTCGTTGACGCCGCTGACCGCGACGACGATCAACTCGACCTCCTCACGTTCGAGCTCCGTCTCCTCGACCAGCGCGTCGTGGTATGCGAAGAACGCCCGGAAGTGTGAGGGGCGATACGCCATCGCCGGGAAGATGTTCGGCGTGAACCCGGAGCGCTCTGTCTCTTCTTCAATACGCTCCTGTAGATCCGCAGGGAGGCTATCGATGTCTGGAGCCTCGAACCGACCCATTATCGTGTTAGCGTCTGCCATATCTCGTGTCGGTCCGGCTCTGGCTTGAAAGTTCGCTGCCTGTCCAGTCATGGGCGATAACAGATAAAGTATATCTCTTTCGGGGACGCGGACTGAGTTCGAACAGCCCCGCCGACGCTTTTGACAAACGGCGTCACCACTCGAATGCATGTCAACGTCGACAGAAACGACACAGACGTACGATATTGGCTCCGGCAACTGGAAGGCCGGCGTCCTCGGTGGCATCGCCGGGAGCGCCGTCATGGGGGCGTTGGTTCTGGCGATGAACACCCCCACGCTCGCTGTGGCAATCCCGTCTCTATATGTGCTCGCACCGCCGCCGAGTCCGGCGGCCGGCCTGGTGGTCCACCTCTCTCACGGGGCCGTGCTGGGCGTCGCCTTCGCAGGGCTGGGGAGCCTCCTGAACCTGCAGTCGACTGGCAAACTGCTCGGGCTCGGTGTCGGCTGGGGTGTCGTCACCTGGGTCGTCTTTGCTGCGCTCCTGATGCCGGTCTGGCTCGACGCTGTCGGCTCGCCGGCTTCCCCGCCGTTCCCGAACTTCGCGCCGCCGTCGCTGCTGTGGCACGTCGCCTACGGCGTCGTTCTTGGGGGCGTCTACGCCGTGACCGCAGACCGTCTCTGAGACGGGCGACTCGTCCCTACTGCTCCTGAAATACCGTCCACTGGCGGTCGTCGGTTTCCGAGTCGGCTATCGATTCAACCTTCTCCCGCTGGAGGTCGTCCAGCTGCGCGGTCGCCAGCGTAATCCATGACAGGAACTCCTCGCGGAGTCGCTCCCGAACAACTTCCGGTGGCTGTGGCGTGTACACGTACACGTGGCCCCCCTCCGGCCTGATGCGGCGGTGCTTCTCAACGACGCCGAGGTCGGCGAGATGGTTCAGGTGCCGCGCAACCACGCTCCGGTCGTAGCCGATCTGTTCGGACAGTTCCGCTACGGTCAGCTCGCCACCCTCCATCACACAGAGACACACGTCTAGTTCGGTACCTGACATATCGAAGACGGTCTGCAGCAGCGTCTCCAGCGATGGGTCGTCCACCGCTGTTTCGGTCGTGTCGGCTTCGACCATCGGCCCGTCACAGCACTCCGGCCGGTTGTGACCGATGCCGACGCCGCCGCACGTCTCACACTCGAACAGCCGTGTCTCGTCAGCCGTACTTGTCATATGACAGTGTAGCAACCCCGCCGATAGAAATTTCAGGTATGTCTGGAGTAACTGACATGGATTCTCATGGGCAGTGCGTTATGGACTGCGATATGAATGGTAGTCCAAAGGTCTAAGCCCTCCCGGGACGGAATACAATTCACTATGAGCACTGAGACAGAGGACGCCAACGACCTGCGCGAGCGAATCACGAACTTCCTGCGCCGCAACTTCCCCCAGATCCAGATGCACGGCGGGAGCGCGGCCATCGAGGAAATCGACCGCGAGGAAGGCAGCGTCACAATCCGCCTCGGCGGCGCCTGTTCCGGCTGTGGCATCTCGCCGATGACCATTCAGGCAATCAAGACGCGGATGACCAAGGAGATCGCGGAGATCAACGAGGTCACCGCACGCACTGGGGCAGAACAGCAGGAAGGGATGGCTGGCGGTAGCGACGGCATGAGTCCGTCCTTCCCAGGCGAGTCCCGCGGCGGCGATGTCGGCGGCGATGATGACGAAGGCCCTGAAGCGCCGTTCTAAGGCCAGTTCATATTTCGCACCGTTTTTAGGTTCCAGCCAGCCAGTGACGGAAGCGACAAGTCACACACGTTAAGACGGCGGGGACAGACGGCGGAGATATGGAGACGGTCGACACTGTCGTGTGGGCGCTGTGGGCGATGTTGCCGGCGTACATTCCGAACAACGCTGCGGTGCTTGCCGGCGGCGGCAGACCGATTGATGGCGGTCGGACGTGGGGTGACCGGCGGGTGCTCGGCGACGGCAAGACATGGCGCGGAACGCTCGTTGGCACTCTCGCTGGAACACTGCTTGCGGTCCTCCTGACACAACTCGTCCCCGATGTGAGCGCCGCGCTCGGTGCTGATCTTCCGACGTTCTCGGTCCGTGCGGGCCTCGGTCTTGCCTTTGGCGCAATGCTCGGGGACATCGGCGCGTCGTTCCTCAAGCGCCGGACGGGCCGCGAGCGTGGGGTTGCCTTCCCCGGTGTCGACCAACTGGATTTCGTCATCGGGGCGCTTCTCTGTGCGCTCGTCGCCGCGCCATCGTGGTTCTTTGCGACGTTCACGCTCCCGGTGCTGGTCGTGGTGGTCGTCGCGACGCCGGTGTTACATGTCGTGACAAACGGTATTGCCTACCTGCTCGGCCTGAAAAACGAGCCGTGGTAAGATCGGCGACGGTGGGGATCATACCCCGGAGGAAGTCAATCCCGGACTGGGAACGCCCTGTTGCATGACGCTATCCGATATCCTCCCGGTCATCAAGCGTTCAGCTATCGGCGGCGTGCTCTGTGCGGTCGTTTTCCTCCCGATTATGTATCTGGCACTCAACGCCTACGTGATCGTGACAATAAGCGTCGGTCCTGTCACCAAAATCAATCGGCTGATCGACTTCGCACTCGTCGCCGGGAGTCTGGCCGCGTTCTTCGCCGGGTTCGTCTCCAATCTGGCCCTGGGAACTGTCAGCACCGGCGAGACGCAGTGAGTGGATGCGGAACCGACGAAGAAGTGCGTTTTTACGCGCTGACCGAGGAGTGACGGGTATGACAACACGCGGGGAGACACTGCAACTGGCAACGCGGGGGTCGGACCTCGCGTTACGCCAGGCGGCGACGGTCCGGGATTCGCTGAGTAGCCGTCGTCTGACGGTCGAACTCGTCGAGGTGGAGACGACGGGCGACCAGATACGGGACGAACTCATCCACCGACTGGGCAAGACCGGCGCGTTCGTCCGGAGCCTCGACGAGAAGGTACTCGACGGCGAACTCGACGCGGCAGTCCACTCGATGAAGGATATGCCGACCGAACGGCCAGACCACCTCGTCGTTGCGGGAGTTCCCGAGCGGGCCGCCGCCGAGGACGTGCTGGTGACACCGGACGGCCGCTCGCTCGATGAACTACCGGAGGGCGCGACCGTTGGGACGTCGAGTCTGCGCCGCCGCGCGCAGTTGCTCGCGGAGCGCGACGACCTCACTGTCGAGCCACTCCGTGGCAACGTCGACACGCGCATCGCGAAACTACTGGCCCCGTCGCTCCAGCGCGAACATCAGGAACGTCACGAGGCAGAACAGGAGCGGAAGGGTGACGCCGGCGACCCCGATACTGACGAGGAGGAAGACCATCCGTACGACCGCACGGTCGAGGAGTGGTTCGACGACCTCACAGAATTCGAACGGCGGGCAATGGAGCGGGACCCGGACGTGGAGTACGATGCGATCGTGCTGGCGAAGGCGGGCCTCTACAGGGCTGGCCTCACGCGCTACGTCGAACTGTCTGACTTGGACCCTGACCAGTTCGTTCCGGCACCTGGGCAGGGCGCACTGGCAGTGACGGCCGTCGACAGCGAACTGGCGCTGGATATCAAGGACCGGATCGATGACCCACAGACGCGCGTTGAAACAACCGTCGAGCGGACAATCCTCGAAGAACTCGGCGGCGGCTGTGTCGCCCCAATCGGCGTCCACGCTCACCTGGAAGGCGGCGTGGTTCACACGCGAGTGCGCGTTCTCTCACAGGACGGCGACGAGGAGGTTTCAGTGGGCCGCGACATCCCGGCCGAGCGCCATATTGACGGGGCACAGGACCTCGCGGCGGAACTTGCGGAGCAGGGCGCAGACGACCTCATCGCCGAGGCGAAGCGGGATTCGGCTGCGGCAGACGACGACGCCGCGACGGCACGGGAGGAAGACGAGACATGACGGATGCCGAATCCGGCAAGGTGTATCTCGTCGGCTCCGGCCCTGGCGATCCGGACCTGCTGACGGTCAAGGCCAAACACCTGCTGGAGGAGGCCGATGTCGTCCTGCACGACAAGCTCCCTGGCCCCGAAATCATCGGGATGATTCCGGAGGAGAAACGTGAGGACGTTGGCAAGCGCGCTGGCGGCGAGTGGACGCCACAGGAGTACACCAACGCCCGGCTGGTCGAACTGGCCGAAGACGGCAACACCGTGGTTCGGCTGAAAGGCGGCGACCCAACAGTGTTTGGCCGCGGTGGCGAGGAACTGGCACATCTTGCGGAAAACGGGATTCCTGTGGAGATTGTTCCTGGTATCACGAGTGCGATTGCTGGCCCGGAAGCCGCCGGCATCCCGGTCACGCACCGCGACTACACCTCTTCGGTCTCCTTCGTTACGGGCCACGAGGACCCGACAAAGGACGAATCCGCGATCGACTGGGAGGCTCTGGCCGCAACCGGTGGCACGCTCGTCGTCCTGATGGGCGTCGGCAAACTCCCCCAGTACACGGAGGCCCTGTGCGAGGCGGGGTTGGACCCGGAGACACCCGTGGCGCTCGTCGAACGCGCGACGTGGCCTGACCAGCAGGTCGCTACTGGCACGCTCGATACCATCGTCTCGGTCCGGGACGAGGCCGACATCGAACCGCCGGCGGTCACCGTTATCGGCGACGTGGCCGGCGAGCGCGAGCGGGTGGTGGAGTTTCTGGAGGGGTACTGATGCGCGAGAAACCACGCCTCCGCGTGGCCGCCTTCCGTCCCGACGACGATCGACTGGCTGACGCGGTCGAACTCCTCGAATCGCTCGGGGCCGACCCGGTCCCGGACCCGATGCTGGCGGTCGAACCGGCCACTGATGACAGTGCCGACGCCCCCGTCACGCCACGCACTGACGCCGATTACGTCGTCCTGACGAGCAAGACTGGCGTCGAACTCGCTGCTGACGCGGGCTGGAACCCCGGAGAGGCGACGATGTGTGCCATCGGCGAATCGACCGCCGACGCGCTTCGGGAGGCCGGCTACGCTGTCAATGTTGTCCCCGATGAGTACTCTTCGACAGGACTCGTTGATGCGCTGGCCGACGAGGTTCCCGGTGCGCGGGTTGAGGTGGCCCGGTCGGACCACGGTTCCGCAGTGCTGACCGACGGGCTAGACGACGCCGGCGCGTACGTCCACGAGACGGTACTGTACCGTCTGGTCCGCCCACCAGCATCGGGCGAATCCGCTGAACTGGCGGCCGACGAGACCCTCGACGCGGCGCTGTTTACCTCCTCGCTCACAGTCGAGCATTTCCTCGACGCAGCCGCGGAGCGGGGCGTCCGCGAGGCCGCTATCGACGGATTGAACGAGGCCACTGTCGGTGCAATCGGGGAGCCGACACGACAAACAGCCGAAGACGCCGGTATTGCCGTCAATATCGTTCCGGACCGCGCCGACTTCGAGACGCTCGCCTGTGAAGTCGTCGAGTCGGCTGCGCCAACCCACCACGAGTGACAGAGTAGCTACCCGATAATGGTGTCCTGGCCGATACGGTCTCCTACCGGGCCAGTTGGGTGCTGCTCGCGGCCGGTGCCGCTGTTGGCGTCGCACTGCTGGTGGTTGTCGCCCGCCGGACTACCGAACTGGGTGTTCGACCATTTTGTAGCTCACGTACTGGATGACCCGGATGGTAGCTCGGCTTAATCCGGTGTTACTCGGCTAAAACGACGGAAATCCGTCGCTACTCGACCTTAGCGTCTGGTTACTTGATGAGGGCCGTAGCCAATGCACAGGTGACGATGAGACGAACCCTACTTCGAATGGTCGGGACGCTGATGCTTGCACTGACGCTCCTGACTGGAGCAGCCACAGCTGCACCCGCGGTTGATAGCGATGGCGCGACGGACGCAATCGGACCCCCCGGCGGACTTCCTGACCAGGTTCCGGATTTCGTCACGACTATCATCGAGATGATTCAGGAGTTCCTCGCCGGGGGTAGCTCGGGGCCAGGCATAAGCGGCACCGCGTCTTCGGTTGGTGACTAACCGATGAACGGGAAATCACTCGCTGTCGGCGGCATCTTCATTCTCCTGCTTGCCGGCGTCTCCGGGGCGTTTGTCGCCGGTGTTGGCCCGTTCCAGACGAGCAGTACTGAGGACATCTCGGAGTTCCCAACTGAGACTGCCAAGAGCGATACGGCAAGCAGTGACAACGGGAGCGACTCCGGCGGCACTGCCAGTACCCCGCCGTTCGGCTTCACCGTCGACTCCATCGAGAAGTGTGGGCAGACCTGCCGGGACGTGACCTCGACGTTGACGAACCAGCAGAACAGCACAGCCGAGGATATCACTGTCTACACCCGAATCTACGCAGGTAACTCCACTGACGGTGACGTGGTCTGGGAGGGTTCTGAGGACGTTGGCACGCTCGCTGCTGACGAATCCTACACCACCACCCGCCGCGTCGAACTGACCTACAGGGACGCCTACACCATCAAGCAGGAAGACGGCTGGATAACCGTCCAGACGACCGTCGAGACGGCCGACCAGACCGTCACGTTCAGCGACCAGCGCAACGTTACCTGATAACTCGCGTCCGCCGGCCAGCTGAACGTACTGACCCGCTGGATTATCGATGCGTCTGAACGTTTTTATGCCGGAGCGCACCTACGCTGGATACGATGACCACGACCGGCCCCGTCCCCGCTCTCGCTGATCGCGCGACGGCGTGTGCAGACCGTCTCCGTGCGGCCGACCGCGTGCTGTTGGCTTCTCACATCGACGCCGACGGGCTGACCAGCGCCGCTATCGCCACGTCAGCACTGTCGCGGGCCGGTATCCCCGTCGAGACTGTGTTCAAGAAGCAACTCGACGCCGCCGAAATCGAGAGTATCGCGGCCCGGGAGTACGACACTGTCCTGTTCACCGACTTCGGTTCGGGCCAGCTCGATGTCATCTCCGACCACGTCGCTGCGGGCGACTTCGAGGCGATCATCGCCGACCATCACCAGCCCTCGGACCCGGATGACTGCCACCCCGACGCCGTCGTTGCTTCTGACGGCTACGCCGATTTCAAGACGCACCTCAATCCACTGCTAGAGGGCATCAACGGCGCATCTGAGCTTTCCGGTGCGGGGGCCGCCTACGTTCTCGCCCGCGCGCTTTCGGCCGGAGAGACGGACAACCGTGACCTCGCTTCGCTGGCGGTCGTTGGGGCTGTCGGAGACATGCAGGCCGTCGGCGGTGAACTGGTTGGGGCCAACGCGGGCCTCGTCGAGGAAGGGATCGACGCCGGCGTCATTGACGAGGGGACCGATCTCTCGCTGTATGGCAAACAGACACGGCCGCTACCGAAACTGCTTGAGTACGCCACAGAAGTGCCGATTCCGGGGATCTCCAACGACGAAGCCGGGGCAACTCGCTTTCTCGAAGGCCTCGGCCTCGATCTGAAAGCCAGCGGCGAGTGGCGCACGTGGGCTGATCTCTCCGACGACGAGCGCCAGACCGTCGCCAGTGGCCTGGTCCAGCGCGCCGTCGAGCGGGGCGTCCCAGCGGACAAGATAGAGACACTCATCGGGACGACCTACACGCTGACCGCGGAGCCACGCGGCACAGAACTCCGGGACGCCAGCGAGTTCTCGACGCTGTTGAACGCTACAGCCCGCTACGAGCGGGCTGACGTGGGTCTGGCGGTCTGTCTCGGCGAGCGTGACGCCCCGCTGGAGCGGGCCCGGACGCTGCTGTCGAATCACCGCCGGAACCTCTCTGAGGGGTTGACGCTTGTGCGGGAACGGGGCGTCACCCAGGCGGGGTCCGTCCAGTGGTTCGACGCTGGCGATGCCATCCGCGAAACCATCGTCGGCATCGTTGCCGGGATGGCACTGGGGACCGACGGTGTCGATTCCGACAAACCGATTATCGCGTTCGCCAGCACGGACGACAACGAGACAAAGGTGTCGTCGCGAGCCACTGGGCCGCTGGTTGGTCGCGGCGTCGACCTCTCGGTAGTGATGCGCGAGGCAGCCCAGTCCGTCGGCGGTGACGGCGGCGGTCACGACATCGCGGCCGGCGCGACCGTCCCGACCGGTACGGAATCGGCGTTTATCGAGGCGGCCGACGAGATTGTCAGCGAGCAACTATCGTAACTGCTCCCCGGTAGCGAAGCCGATACAGGGTTAGTATCCTCTCTCACTGACAGTATCGGCAATAAAAGCTATACGTCCGCTTCTCGGAACATTCTACGATGGACTCTCGGGGCCTGTTCGATGTTGCACTCGTCGTCGTCGCCGGTGTGGTAGCATATATCGAGCGGTTCGGGTTTGTGGATCCGCGGACGACGCTGGAAGAGATTATCGCTGTGGTCACTGGACTGGACGTCCGGGTGTATCTCGTGCTTGGTGGTATCTTCGGTATCTGCTTCGTCGCCTATCTCACGGTGTATCTCCCCCAGAAGGATGCGCGAGCGACAAACCGCTAGAGACCGGGTCATCTTTATCTCCAGCCGTCTACGCTTTTGCCAATGACAGAGTTCGATCCCGAGAAGTTCGAGGACAAGTACGCGAACTACTTCCCGGAGCTACAGAAGGCGTACAAGAACGCATTCGAGCGGATGAACGACGCGTACGACTCCGAACTGGTCCACGCTATCGACCAGCAGATCCTCAACGAGTCTGAGCCGTTTTACGAGGATGGCGCGTTCACCGTCGAACTTCCAGCGGACCCAGCCGAGCGCCTGTCAGCAGTCATTGTCGATGACGAGAAACTAGACGCCGTGCTTTCGGAGTACGTCGAGGAAATCGAGCGCGAACTACGCCGCGTGTTCAATATCGACGACTGACCACGCTCTCTCAGGGCGACCCAGTCAGCGCAAGCACCTGATGAACCACTTCCGACGTCACGTTACCGCGCGAGCGGGAGCGAGTAGCTTCGCTCCCGCCGGATGACGGCATCCCACGTTGCCTCGCATTCACAGCGCACTTCCTCGAACACCGACGGGTCCTGTCGGAGGTCGAAGTCCTTGATAGCGCGCTGGACTTTGTCGTCACACTCGCCACAGTTGTGCGGGCCGCGGTCGCTGCCGTGGCCGACCGGATCGGAGACGACGATAACGTCCTCGTCAGCGGTCGATTCCAGCACGTCCGCGACCGACCAGAGCCACGGGGGTCGGTAGCCGCCATCGTGGTACAGTTCCTCGACCATCGTGTAGCGCTGGACGTTACACGGATTCATCGAGACGGTGTGACAGCCGTCGACGGTCGCACAGCGTCGCACCGAGCGTTTCATGTCCTCGACGGCCTCGGATTCAGCAAGGAAGGGTGGCTTCATCAGCAGATACGCCTTGACGCCGGCACCGGCCGCCTGTGCTGCTTCGGAGGCCTCCTCGAAGTCGTCGAAGTCGAAGTACTTGTTTACGCAGTCGTGGCGGACGCGGTCGGTCGCCGTCTCCAGACCGACTGCGACGTCCGTCTCCAGTCCGACGTCGACGAAGTCGCTGACGGTCTCCTCGTCGACGAAGTCCGGCAGTGACTCAACGACAATTCGCTCGCGGTCGGCGAAGGTTTCGGCGATGGCTTGCCGCGTCTCCGCCGGGACCTCACGCTCATCAAGGAAGCTTCCGGAGGTGTAGATCTTGATGAGGCCACTCGTCTCATCACTGTTTTCCGCCTCGTGGTCCAGACAATGCTGGATCTGTGCCATGAGGTCTTCGTGGGCGACGGTGCCGCCCTCAACGCTCTCGGCGACATAGCCACACATCGTACAGCCGCCGGCTCGCGCCCACCGACAGCCGCCGGTGTTCAGGATGATCGTCAGGCTCTGGTAGACGCCATCCGGCGTGTTGTCCTCGTCGAGCCATACGCGGGTCGGCTCGCGAGGGTCGTAGGTCGAGTCGTTGCGTGACCGGATGTCACGCATCACGGAGTTGTGGGCGTCCATGCCCTTGCCCTCCTCGTAGACCTCGGGACTGGGCTTGCTCATTACGCCGGGATAGCCGATGGGTGCGTAAAGCCGCTTCGTTACCGCTGTGAGGGACGGTCACATCGACTCGAAGCAGTCTCTGGACGGCGGATCGCAAGCCACGCCAGCCCTGCCAGAACGGCCCCGGCGCAGTTAGCCGCGAAGTCCGCCTCGCTCGTGCCGCGCGAGGAGACGAGACCCTGCAGGAGTTCCACGCCGGCCCCGTAGAAGATCGCGGGGGCCGCAAGCGCCGCGATTGTGACCCATCTGCGTGCGCGCTTTCCCCACGCGAGCAGAACCGTCAGCGTGCCGTAGCTCAGCGCGTGCACCCATTTATCGAGGGCGATGCCCAGTAGCGCAGGGACCTGCTCGCTCGCCCCCTCCGGGACCGGAAGGAGCGAAGTGACGAGGATGACGAGGGCGAACCCGACGGCAGGCAGGTAGCGCCGGCGTCCCGACAACTCCATACTGGCGGTTGCGCCGCTCGGCGGATAAGTCGCGGGGTTAGAGGGCGACGCCGAACAGGCCGGCGAGCACCCAGACGCCGACAGCGATACCAGCCAGACCGCCGCCCGTCCGGGCGTGAGACCTCGATTCCGGAGTGATTGGCCCGGCGAACCGGCCGCCTCGTAGTAGACGAACGCCCCGATGAAACAGACGGCCATGCCGGCGACGAGAATGAGATACAGGTCGAAGGCGTCGCTCATCAGTATTTCCACTCTACTGAGAGAGCAAGAATACACCGGTGCCCCGCGCGGACCGCACGACACCCGTATGTGCGGGCTACTGCTCTTCGACGTGTCGCATCTGGACGGCGATACCCCGTGTGGAACTGCGCATCTCCGGGCCGCTCATCTGGGCGCGGCCGACGCCGAAGGCGGCGTCACCCTGAATCACCACGTCGTCGCCGACGCGGATGTCGTCGCTGGCATCTGTGATGCCTGGTGCCAGCACCGAGCCATGGGGAACGAACGGCTCAATGTCGACGGTCTTGGTGGGGACCTCGCTTTCGACCCAGCGGCGCGCCCCGGCGGTGGTCAGCGAGAGGACGCCGTACTGCTGGGCGAGTGCCGCTAGCTGTTCGCCGTCGGCGTCGTCGGCACGTAGTTGTGGGTACCGGCCCTGCGTCGAGAGGTCGTCGAACAGTTCATCGCCAGCGCCTGCACCGAACTGGTAGTCCGCGACGGCGCGGATGGTGTTGTGCTCGCGCTCCCGTTTCGGATAGCGGTCCCACCCCTCCAGTTCGGCGGCGAGGTTGCCCAGCGAGTCCGCCGTCGTCGGGTGGTCGGTGACGGTGTAGGTGAACTCCCGGTCCAGCGACGCGGCGACGCGTTCGCAGATGTCGCGGTATCCCTCACCGGGAACATGGGCAATAATCTCCGGGTAGTCGGTGTCTTCTAAATACCGTTCGAGCACGCGGCTGACGAACTCGATCTCGTTGGCCGTCCAGCGCCCTGTTACCACGGAGTCGTAGTGCTGGGCGGGGTAGGTAAGTTCGAGTTCCTGGGGGACAACGCCAATCGGCGAGGTCATCGAGACGACGTGAGCACGCCACTTGATGGCATCGTGGTACTGCTTGTGGCTCTGGGAGTCGCTGTACGGTTTCCGGGCCGAACAGGGGACCAGTACGAGCGGCCTGTCGTCGAACCGCGGGACGTAGCGGTCCGTGACGCGCTCGGCAAACCGCTGAATTTCGACCCGTCGGAGCGAGTCCTCGCTGGCCGCCGAGAGATCGGCGCGCCGTATCAGCGGGGTCCGCTCCTCGATGTAGCCGTACTGCTGGTCTAGCTGTCGGAACGTCGCAGTGAGCCAGTTGTCCTGTCTGGCCTGGCCTTCGATGTAGTCCCGGAGTCGCCCGTCACGGATTCGGCGGCGAACACGGCGGAGCTCTGCCGCGAGCGCGTTTACGTTGTGCTCGACGCAGTCCTCCTGATCGAATTCCTCACGTGGCTTCTGACAGGCCGGGCACGCACACGGCAACTCATCGAGGTCTTCGAGGAAGTACGCCTCGTCGGTCGTGAGATACCGCCCCTCAGTCCCGCGAATGACGGCGCGGTCGGGATCGACGAGGTCAACGCCGGCATAGACTAGCGTCGCGACGTTTCGCGGTGTGGCGACACCGGGAAGGTAGAAGGCGGTGTCAGCGGGGATGTCCTCGCGGACGGTCGTGACGGCGTCGACGAACGCCGACGCATGCCCGACGTAGCCGGGTGCTCCGGCGAGCACGTAGGTATCACTGCCGTGATCGGTTGCGGTGTCTGGCGAGACGACGGCTGCGCTCGGGAATGACACGTCCGGATAGTCGACAGCAAACGCCTCTGAGACTTCGTCCGGCGTCCCCGCCGGGAAGCCGCGGTAGGGAAGCACAGTTACCCGCGACTCGTCTCCGTCCGGGTCTGCCTGCTCTGTCGGCCAGCGACTCCCGGCGTCGTCGATGATGTGCCGGCACTCGCCCGGCGTGTCGGCGTCCACGTCGTCGACCAGCGCCGGTGTCGTCACGGACTCAGTGAGGCGTATCTCACCCAGTCGCGCGGCGCTGTCGCGCTCGTGGACTTCGAAATACTCAGTCATGCACATCTGTCAGCCACGCGCGACCAATTATCTTGCCTTTGGAACGCCGCTTCTCCGGGAGTATATCTGTTACATAATGGATAACCTGTCTGTTTGGCAAACACCGTTTTACGGAGAACACAGGGGGTAAGCCGACGCCGTCTCTCGGTTAACACGCTCCTAACTAATGTGCTGGAGGATATCTGATTGCCCGTGCAGCGTCAGACACGACGGGACCTGCTGCTCGGTCTTTCCGGCACGGCTGTGGCACTCGGTGGCTGTTCGAGGTTCTCATCAGGGAATCCAGACGCGGCGGCCGCGGCCGACACGACACCCAGCGACGAGCAGTCGACGCCCGGTGAATCACAGCCGACCGAATCAGCGACGCCCACCCCAGAGGGGGAGCCTGCGATGTTTGTTGACCTCGATACGCTCGCGGCGATACGGGGCCGCGTCGACAGTGGTGATAGCCCGTGGACGCCCGCATACGAGGCGTTCATGGAAGATGTTCGAAACGCGATGGATGCCGAGCCCGAAAGCGTCACCGACAACGGCGACGGTCACAAGTTCAAGACGAAAGGGCCGAAGAACCCCGAGGAGCGCAAGGACTACGTCGCTGCGATCAGGACCGGTGACCGAATCCGCGACCTCGGACTCGCCTACCAGTACCACGGCGAGGACAAATACGCGGAGAAAGCCATCGATCTGCTGGATCACTGGTTTCTGAATTCGGAGACGCGGATGGCTCCGGTAAAGACGAACAGCATTGAGCAGTTCATTACGCTCCCGAAGATGTGGTGGGGAGCGGAACTCGTTCGCGGCCACGATGCCTGGGACGTCGATGAAGTCGGCACTGAGACCGATCTTCAAGAATGGATCCGGACCTACCTTGATGACGTTGGTCACGACATCCCGACGTCGTTTGGCCAGCAGAACATCTTCAACTGGCAGGAGATGACTCAGGCTGCTGGGGCGGTGTATCTCCGTGACTGGGACCGGTTCCGGCATGCGGTCCAGCGAAACCGCGAAGACGGCTTCAACCAGCTCCGGGAGGACGGTCTTCTGGAGCACGAAATTCAGCGTGCATCGAGTCTCGCGTACTCGCTGTATGCAGCGAAGGCGCTCATTACCGGCGCGGAACTCACTCGCCTCTATTCGTACCGACTTGACGGGCCAACGCTGTACGAACACCAGAAATTCGACGGCGAGAAGGCGGCTATCGAGCGGATACTCGATGCCCACGCCCCGTACGTGGCCGACCCAGATGCGTGGACAGAACTGGGTGATGGGTCGAACGAGCAGTTTGTAAACGAAGACGGCTTTCCGGCGCGAAAGCAGGAGGCGGCGTCCTCGCTATACGAGATCGCGTACTCCTACTACGAGAAGGAGACGTATCTGAAGACGTTACAGGCGAGCGGCCAGCCAGTCAAGAACGTCCCGACCTACGTCTCGGCCCAGCAGGAAGCGATAGACAATCCGGACCGTCCACACCGCGACGAGCGTATCCTCGGCTGGACGACCTTCACACACGGCGAGCGGTTCCGGCTGGATCGATAGCGTATTTTTGCCCGTCCAGATATCTGCACCGCCACGCTTTGGATACCGGCGGGGCCAGAGTTAGTATGGATATCGCTATCACTGGCGGCCGAGGGACCTCCGGTCGCTGGATTGTCGACCGACTCGCCGCTGACCACGACGTGACGGTACTCGACCGCCAACTCCCGGACGGGGCGGGCCATCCGTCTGTCGAATACATGGCGCTTGACCTGACAGACGCTGGAAGCGTATTCGACGCACTGACCGCCACCGACCCGGACGCGGTCGTCCACTGGGCGGCGATTCCGGTGGCTGGAACCCACCCCGGCGTCGACCTCTTTCGGAACAACACGCTCGCGGCACACACTGTCCTCACGGCGGCTGGTCGTGTCGGCGCGGACGTTGTCCAGGGCTCGTCTGACGGCGCGTACGGCTTCTTTTTCGCCGAGGAGACGCCGGTCCCGGACGAGCTACCAGTTACGGAGCAGCACGCGCTTCGCCCGGCGGACGACTACGGGCTCTCGAAAGTCGTCACCGAGGAGATCGGAAAAACGATTGCCCGCCGGGACGGCATCTCTGTCGCGTCGGTTCGTCCCTCGTGGATACAGATGCCCGGCGAGTACCCCTGCCGGGCCGACGACTACGTCGACGACCTTTCGGCTGGAGCCGGCAACTACTGGTCATACGTCGACGTTCGGGATGTGGTCGATATTGTCGAAGCTGCGCTCATGACCGATATTGCGGGCCACGAGGCGTTCAATTGCGTCGGTCCGGACAACGCGCTCGGCCGTCCGCTGGTCGACCTCATGCGTGATCACTACGGAACTGTTCCGGACGACTGTACGGTCGAGGGAGATGACTCGGCGTACTCGACGGCAAAGGCTGAATCCATGCTCGGCTGGGAGCCGACCCACTCGTGGCGGACGGCTGTCGACGAGGACGTGGACGTCCCACCTGTCTGACCGACGCAGTCACGTATCGGGCCCGTCAGTCCCGGGCGTGCAGGTCCCGCAGTCGGACGCTGTCGGGAACGCGGTCAAGCGCTGTCGCCGGCCAGTCGTCGTGGACCAGCGTGAAGGACACGTCTGGATGGAGGTCGACAAGCCGCTTGACGCCGGATGCTGCGGCCTCGTAGGCCGCCCGGCCAAGCTGATCCGGCATCTCTGCAGTCAGCGGATACGTATCAGCGAGTTCGCGCGGGTATGGGCCGAAGGGTGGCAGGACGCCCCAGCTCTCGTCATAGCGATTGCTGGAACTGCCTTCAGTCAGGAGTACTTCATCGCCGTCAACCGGAAGGCGGTCCAGTCGGTTCTGATGCCGACGGACCTCCGGACGTCGGGCACTCTCAGTCGAGACATAAAAGAAGGCATCCTTTGAGACGGGGTCCGTTTGTTCGAGCTGCTCGGCGTGGTCAAGCAGCGTGCGGTAGCCGTCGAGCATCGTCGGGTGGGCGCGAGCGCGGCTCTCGACCAGTTCCATGAGGTTCCCAGAGCGGATGGCCTGCTTGACTGTCCGAATCTCTCCGTAGGTGACGTGGAGGTTGTGCCGCGCCAGTAGTTCCTCACGCCGGTCAGCGTCCATCCCCTCGAGCTCTGCCGGTGTGTAGTCAGTACAGACCGGGCAGTGACACGGGAAGTACGTCAGCTCGTCGAGCAGCTCCGTCCCCCGGACCGTCAGATATCGGTCGTCACGGGCGTACAGCGCGTACGCTGCCGAGTCAAACAGGTCACAGCCGAGCGCGGCCGCCATCGCGAACATCATCGGATGGCCCGCGCCAAACAGGTGTACCGGTCCGACTTCGCCCAGCCCGTGCTTGCACGCGGCGACGATGTCGACGAGATCGGCGTAGCGGTACTCGTTCATCAGCGGGACGACGGCCCCGAGTGGGAACACGTCCAGCCCGGTCCCGACAGCGTCCTCGGCGGCTTGCTCACGCAAGTTCGGGTACGTCGATCCCTGAACAGGGGCGGTGACGAGCATCTCGCCGGTGTCGACGGTGGCGGCGTGTTCGAGTCGCTCCTGAGTCGTCGCCAGTTCCTCGGTCGCCCGTTCGCGATCAACGTCGGGCGGCGTGGGGATGTCGACCGGTGTGCCGATGTCCGAGCCGATGGCGTGCTGGAACTCCAGTATCTCCTCGGTCGTCACATCGATGTCGCCGTACTCGGCAAGCTGGAATGACCCGGAGTCGGTCATAATAGCCCCGTCGAACCCCAGCAGGTCGTGCAGGCCTTGTTCAAGCGCTGGTTCCCGGAGGTCATCGGAGCCATGCAGGATGTAACTGTTCGTAATTAGTATCTCCGCCCCGAACTCCGATTTCAGCGTTGACGGCGCGACCGTCTGGACGTGCGGATTGACCACCGGCAGAATGGTCGGCGTCTCGACGGTGACGCCGGCGCGTGGCACCGTCAGCTCGCCCAGGCGGCCCGCTGCGTCGTACTGGCGGACCTCGAAATTCGTCATTACACGTCGTCGGCGACGGGCGGGCCTAAGGGTTGTGTTCCCCCGCCCACCGTCGGAAACCGCGGCCCACCGGTGTTGGTTGTCCTGAGCGCGATAGAACACGGGGCGTGGTTATTCGTCGAACTGTTCTGCCCCGCCGGAGACCAGTTGCCGTTCCGGTCGGTGGACCGTCCCGGTTTCCTCGTCGGCCACGTACGTCTCACCTTCCCGGAACATGTCGACGACCTCATCGCGGGACTCGTACCCGTCGTTAACGAGGTGTTCTATCAGGTCCGCACGCGAAACGGGCCTGCCGGTCCGACGGCGTACGGCTGCCCGGAGCTTGTCCAGCCGCCGCTCGGTCCGCTTGTCAAGTGAGATCGAGGTCATATGTGAAAGAGTACCAAGGCAAAGGTCATCAATCTGTCGTCAGTTCACTGACACCCCTCGCGGCTTGATCCCGAGGAGATTCACTGCTCGAACAGCGCGTAGTACATGATACCGACCGCGGAGCGCCCGTCTCGGAGCGTCCCGTCCCGAACTGACTGGATGAGCGACTCCACGTCGCTTGTGCCGACACGTATCGTCTCGTCGTGGTCCAGTTCTTGCTCAGCGGTCGCCTCGCACCCGCGAGCGACAAAGTAGTGGAACTGTGAGTCCGCGTAGCCGTTGGCCGGCTCGGCGGTGTACAGATGGGTCACACTTTCAGCCTCGTAGCCCGTTTCCTCCCGGAGTTCCCGGTAGACAGCGTCGGTCAGCTCGTCCTCGTCACCCTCTACTGAACCCGCTGGCAGCCCGCGATTGACTCGCTTGACTGCCTGTCGCCACTCCTCGATGACGATCACATTGCCGTCGGCGGTAAATGGAAGAATGACGACGCTGTCCCCTTCCTGCAAGTAGTCGAAATCGGTTTCGGTTCCGTCGGGCAGGCGTACCGTCTCGTGGATTATATTGAAGCCGGGACAGGAGTACGCGGTTTCAGCACCGAGTGTTTCCCAAGTGAGTTCCTCGTCCATATCGGCACTGTGTCCCCGACCAGCAAAACCCGTCCGGGTCCGTGCTACTGCAGGCACTAGATCGATGTGGCGCTGGGTCGAACGCGGTGCCAGAATGTGAATCTCGACGCTCGTCCTGTTTCTCGGTGTCGTATTGTTCGTTCTCCCCATCCTCAGCACGTTTATCCTGGGCGGACTAGTGCTAGCTGCCGGTGGACTCGCTCGCTAGATCGGCATCTGACTCCTAGAACGGCACCGTCGCGGTCACAGTTTATTAGCGGCCTGTGCCTGCTCGGTCCGCCGGTTCGCCTGTTCGAGGCGTTTCCGGGCGGCGTTCGACAACGGGTTCGGCAGGTCGTCGCTGGCCTCGTCGATTCGAGTCGCCACCCGCTGGAGGCGGTCAGCGACGGCCTGGAGTTGTTTGTCTGCGTTGCCGCGGTCCCCGGCTTCGGCGCGCTGGGTCGCCCGTTCTGCGGCCTCGACGACTGCGTCCAG
Source organism: Haloarcula sp. (assembly GCA_042219425.1). Lineage (GTDB taxonomy): Archaea > Halobacteriota > Halobacteria > Halobacteriales > Haloarculaceae > Haloarcula. The sequence continues at coordinate 51,334 of JBDGPY010000011.1, forward strand.
TGCCTGCACGAGGCCCTTGATGGCGTTCTCGGAGCCGCCGCTGTTCCCAGAGTTATCGCCATCGTTGTCGGTGGTGCCGACGTCGCTCAGTTCAGCATTGACCGCCATGCGTGTCTCTGCGGCGATGTCGGCGAGGAACGACGCCAGCGACGCTTTCCCTGTCCGTGGCTCGTCAATAGTTGTCGCGTCGGCTCCCGGATCGGGGTTTACACGGAACGCGCCAATCTCGTCGTTGCTATCCCGGACTTCTGTCGTGTAGGCCCCACCGCCGTGGACGTACACCGCGTCCGGCTCTGAGATGGGCGCGTCGTACAGCCGCCCCGCGAAGTCGTCCTCGACGGCGAGGTCGGTCAGGTCGCTGTCTGCACCTGACGGATCGACTTCTAGCCGCGTGGCGCTCTCACGGGCGACAAGCGGAACGTCGCCGTCGACGCCTGCCCTCGTCGGCCCGTCAACCTCGCTGGCTTCGGGGACCGACACTGTCTCGCTGTGCGGCGCGACGCCGGCCCCGTTGACGGTGAATCGGTGGTCGCCTTCAGGAACGTCCTGTACCACAGCTAGCCCGGAGAATGTCGGGACAGCTTCGGGGTCGCTCTCAAGTAATGCGACGGACTCGACTGACGTGTCCTTCGTTGTGAGCCCCTCGTCCTCGGGTGCGTCGTCGTTCGGAATGGCCTCGGAAAGGCTGGCGACGACGGTCTGTACCGACGCCGGCTCCCCGATGGCGTCGTAGCGCTCGGCCAGCGCAGCCCGGTGGTTCGGTTCCGAGATGTCAGCGGCGGGGTTCTCGTACCGGGGCTGGTTCCAGGGCGAACCCGTGGTCGTGATGTGGCCCGAAACGGTATCTTCGGCGAACTCCGGGACAGCGAACTCGAAGCTCAACTGCGGTCCGGTGAAATCGGAGATATGTTCCAGTTCGGTACTCGGGACCAGTTCGTACTCGATGTCGGCGTCGACGCCATCGCGCTCGGTGTGCTGGAAGACGGTTCCAGTCTCACGCGTCGGCAGGTCCGTCGGCGGTTGCGTGAGGCTGTCGAAGGAACGAACGGTGAGCGACGCCGGGACGAGATCTTCCCGGCTGACTGACGGGAGCCGTTCGTGTTCGTACAGTGGTTTTCCCTCGAACTCCGGCACGAGATATGGCAGACGAGAGCCCTCATCGCGCGGGAGCCCATAGGCGACTGGGATTTCTGAGAGGTCTTCGATCGTCTCGACAGCGCTGTTCGTTATATCTGCGAGCCGGTCGCCCTCTGGTAGCCGGGTGAATCGATCAGGAACATCGTTGACCGACAGCGCGCTCGAATGTGACCCCAGTTCTGAGAGGATTCGCGGGACCATCTCCGGGTCCGGGTCCAGAAACTCGTTGTTGGGAACTTTCCGGGAGTGGGAACTGGCGACGTACAACTGCGGTTCGTCGGTGTCCGTGTCGACGAACACGTGCAAGACCTCCCAGTCGTGCCAGTGGAAGTTCGTCGTGAACTGGTCGAACGCCGAGTAGAACCAGAACTGGACGACCGCCAGTGGCGACCCCTCGTACTCGACGGCGTGGTAGAACACCGTCGGGTTCGGCGGCTCCCCGTCCGTTGCACGCTCGTGATACCCGTTGAAGGCGTCGAATCCGTTGACGATTGTCTCGCCGTCCTGCTCGCTGGTGTACGGCCGCGGGTCGGTGGGGAACCACGGTTCCGCCCGGTCGAAATACAGCGTCGGCGCGAACCGCGTCGCGAGTTCGAGTGCCCGTTCCCCGTCGACCGGCGTCGCCGTGTCGTCACTGCCGCCTTCAAACGCCGAACAGCCGGCGACGGATGCGAGACTCGCCCCAGCGAGAGACTGCAGGACGGCACGGCGGGACAATGCGTTCCGGTCGGTCATCGATACCTCACTGTTTCGAGACAGCGCCTGACAGAGCGACCAGCCGCTGTCTCCGAGCTCGAAACTCCCATATCACCACTCAGCGAATCGCGTGGCAAAACCCTTCTGGCAGCCCCGTCAGTACCGCTGGAACCCAGCCGTATCCAGATAGTTGTGCGCGACCGTAATCGCGTGGTCTGCGTGCAGTCGCGCCGGTCCAAGCGAGACGCGCTCGTCCGCGTGGTCGGCCAGCAGCGTCGCCTCGTCGCCCCGGAAATCTCGGTGGTCTGAGAGAACGAATACGGGGTCTGACGGCGGTTCGACGTCGACGACGGCCTCGCCGTCTTCGTGCAGTTGAACCACGGTCCCGCGACGGGCCACATCTTCGAGTGTCTCCTCGAAACCCCGCCCTGTGAGCGACACTCCCGGCGAGGTTTCGACCGGCATGTGTCCGATGACTTCCTCGCGGTCCTCCAGCGCCTTCCGTATCAGCGCCGCCGTGGACCGTTCATCCGGGTTGAGTCGGCGGAGGTCGCTCCCCTCGAACGTGACGGTGTACTCGTCTGATAGAACCAGGTGAACCCGAACGTCTTCGCGGATGTCGTGACTCAGGAAGAACGCGCTGGTAACGCACCGACAGAGCACGTCGAGCCGGCCGGCAGCGCCGGCCAGGTCGTCGAGCGAGAACTCCGGGGTTGTCGGGGCGTCGTGGCCGATGATGACGAACTGTCGCATACTGAGTCGTCGTCCCCTCGCCGATTTAGGTCCGTCGACCAGAGCTGCGTTCCGAGAACGCTACAAACGCCGTCTGACCGTCCAGAAAGGGTTTACTGGCAGCGACGAATCCTCGGCTATGCGCAGACGTGCCCTCCTCGCATCGGTAACCGGTGCTGCCGCTGGACTCGCCGGCTGTTCGTTCGGGACCTCCGGAACCGACGAGACGCCTGCGGTGACACCCGTACCCCGACCCGAATCGCCGAGCGGAACGGACGACGACGCAGAAACACCAACGGACACCAGTGATCCGCCCCGACCGGAGAACCCGACGACTGTCGTCGAACTGGAAACCGGCCCGCGGACCTACGCGCTCAGTTCGCCGAGAGTCCATACCGACGACAGGGCGCGAATTGCGCTCTGGTTCGACCGGACAGCCACGGACGACCACCCGGCCACGCTTCGAGGCTGGCTGCAGAACGCCAACGAGTTCGAGAACACGTTCCAGATCAAGTGGATACCAGGGGTCGGGCGGACACACAGCCGCCACCCTCGCGGCTACGACCACGAGGCCCGCCTCCATTTCGCACCTACAGAGACCAATGAGATCGCGAACCAGATCCCGTCCCTCAGTCGAACGGACGACGGATACTGGCGCGTCGATGACGTCGGCCCGTGGATGCCCGACACCCATCGACTTGACCCCGGTGAATGGGTCGAACTTGAGTACGCGCTGGTCGGGGAACCCGGCCAACCCGGTCGGCCGACGGGAACCTACGAGTTCCGCGGCCGAGACGAGACTCTCTCCGTCACCGTCTGGGACACAACGACTCCCGGCCCCGAGATGGATTCCCGGTTCGCCGGCCGTTCGCTCCCACCGTTCCCCGGCGACGGAGGCGTCCAGTGGTTCCACGAAGCCGATAGCCAGACCCCAGCGTTTGTTCACCCAGGTACTGAGCGCGCCACGCTGGACAGCCAGATCGGCTTCGAGATGGTCAACAACAGCCACGAGCGCCTCCAGTGTGGTCACTGGAACCTCTACAAACTCGTCGATAGCGAATGGTTCCACATCGCGCCGACTGTCCACACTGCTGACTGTCGCCTTCTGGTACCGGGCGGCCGGGTACAATGGGGGCTTCGGGCTTTCAACGAGCAGCCGGTCGGTTGTAGCACCGGCGACTGCCACTGTGACGGATTGACCCATGGATATCTCGGCGGCGGTGAGTACGCTGTTGTTGCCGGCTACAGCCATACAATGGACGAAAGCGGTGCCCTGTTCGAGTTGGTTGGCGACAGCGTTGCAGTAACGCCAACCGAGGACGTGTCGACCAGACGAGACGGCGACACTGTCACAGTGACGACCGGCCGACACGGTGATGAGGAACACCCAGCCGACGCGATGTTCTCGCTGACTCGCGACGATAGCGCCGACGAGCGAATCATCGCCGAGCAGGTGATGTCAACCCGGCGGTTCGCTGCGCACAGTGGCGGGCTTCGGAACGCACTTCCGTTCCTGACCAGAGACGTAACTCGCGTCGTTGTCAAAACTGACGAACGGAGTGCTGACAGTGTACTCGGCTACGACACGAACAGCCGTCGGTTCCGGTTTCGTGGCCAGGCGTACGAGGTGTCCCGGGGTAGAATTGACAAGAGATAGTCTGCGAAGCGGTCGCACCGCTTCTCGATAGTGATGTTGAAAAATGGGCCGGCGCGAATTACACCAACGATTTGCGCAAGCGCGTTTTCGCGGTTCTCGGCGGGCCTGTCGGCCCGCCTGCGCTTCCACCACTAGGGCCACCAACTCCCGCGGTGGGTGTTGGGCTACCCAAACCCCCGTGGCCGCCTACTGGGCCGCAGCCACGAGGCAAGAATGATGGAACCCAACGATCTTGAAGACCTGAACCCCGGAAAAGCCGTAGAGCTGTACAAAGACGACAGACGCAGAGAAGTCTCGGCTGCCACCCTTCAGTCGCACGGCTACCGATTGAATCAGTTCCTGAAATGGTGTCGCTCGGAAGGCATAGAGAACCTCAACGAACTCAGCGGCCGCGACGTCCAGACGTTCAAACTTGCAAGGAAAGCCGAGGGACTCGCCCCGGCTACGATGAAGTCCCAGATGGACACGCTCCGTGTCTTCTTGCGATTCTGCAAGTCGATCGACGCCGTCCACCCCGAGTTGCCGGAGTCGGTCAACTCCCCGTCGCTGAGCGGCGACGACAAGCGCGGGACGGACACCCTCGACTCGGAACACGCCGAGCAGATCCTCGCCCACCAGAGCAAGTACAATTACGCCGCCCGCAAGCACGCGATCTTCCGCGTGCTCTGGGCGACCGGTATGCGGATGGGAGCCTTGCGGGGCATAGACCTCAGCGATGTCCACCTCCGTGACCAGTTCATCAGCCTCAACCACCGGCCGGACACCGAGACACCGCTCAAGAACAACGTCCGTGGAGAGCGCGAAGTCGCCCTCGACAGCACGACCACGCGCGTACTCCGCGACTACATCTCGGAGAACCGCGTCGACGCAACCGACGACTACGGTCGTGAACCCCTCATCACCACGAAGTTTGGACGCGCGTCGGACAACAGCGTGCGGTCGTGGACGTACCAGTACACCCGTCCCTGTATGGCCGGTCAGGAGTGCCCGCACGGCCGTATTCCCGAGACGTGCGAGGCCGTCGACGGCAAGTCGCGAATGTCGGCAAGCAAGTGCCCTGACTCGGTCGCTCCGCACGCGATCCGCCGCGGGGCGATCACTCATCATCTCCAACAGGACACCCCGCCCCGAGTGGTCAGCGACCGGATGAACGTCGGCAGAGACACTCTCTCGGAGCACTACGACGCCCGGACGCCGAGGCAGAAAATGGAGCAGCGGCGGAGCCACCTGCCGGACATCTAAGCGCCGTCCGCGAGAGACGATACACACATTTAAAGTCGAAGACCGGCCTCGAGTAGAGTAATGCCTGACTCGCCGGATTTCCGTGAATACGTGCCCGACTCCTGCTGTGATCTGCTCGAAATGGAAGACCGCGAACTGAAGAGCGAGATTCCCGCACTCGCCCGGGACGAGGGCCGAATGAAAGAAGTCGAGAAGGCCGTCCAGCAACTTCCCAGCCACCACGAACTCTACCAAGGCGACTCCCGCTCCGTCTTGAAGGATCTCGAGGACGAGTCCGTTGACCTCGCCGTCACTTCTCCCCCGTATTTCAACCTCAAAGACTATCACAGCCCCGAGGACGGCCAGCTCGGGGATATTGATGAGTACGACCGGTTCATCTCGCTGCTGGACGAGGTCTGGTCGGAGTGCGAACGCGTGCTCCGCCCCGGCGGGCGTCTCTGCGTGGTCGTCGGCGACGTCCTCCGCAGCCGCTCCGAACACGGCCGCCATCGAGTGATCCCGTTGCACGCCACGATCCAAGAGCACGCCACCGACCTCGGCTTCGACAACCTCGCGCCGATCATCTGGTACAAAATCGGGAATGCGTCGCTGGAAGCCGGCGGGAACGCCCGGTTCCTCGGCAAGCCGTACGAACCCGGCGCGGTGGTCAAGAACGACATCGAGTATATCCTCCTCTTCCGGAAGAACTCGGGCGGCTACCGTTCGCCCTCCGTCGAGGAGCGGATCCTGTCCACGATTGAGGCGGACGAACACCAGCGGATGTTCCGACAGCTCTGGGACGATATTAAGGGCGAACGGCAAGGCGATCACCCCGCTCCCTACCCGGCCGAACTCGCCGAACGCCTCATCCGGATGTTCAGCTTCGTCGGCGACACCGTCCTCGACCCCTTCGCCGGCACGGGCAGTACCGCCGTCGCCGCCAGCCGCTGCGGCCGCAACAGCGTGAGCGTGGAACTCGAGCCCGAGTACGTCGACCTCGCGGAAAACCGCCTCCAAGACGAACGCGGCACACTCACCAACTACCAGAACCTGTCGGTTACTGTTGAGCGGTAGGCTGATCGAGCAATCCGAGTGTCTCTAACCCTTTTCGAGTCAGCTCCTCGATCACCTCGTCGTCTGGCTTTCCGTACTCCTTCATCGCACGCTTGATCTGCTCCGCCTCATCGCCCGAGAAACGGACGCTGGTCTTGATCGTCTCTTCCCCCTCCTGCAACTCTTCGGAGATCTCCTGCAGTCTCTCCTCGAAGTCGTCCGCGTCGCTAGCCCGACGGGCGGCCCGCTCAACCAGCGACTTTTTGATGTTGTTGTCCTTGACGAACTTTACCATATCCTCCCTCTTCTCCTTGGATTCGGTATTCTCTCTGATATGTTTGAGGCTCCCAATCGGGATGTCGCCGGCACTCACCTCGCCCTCCTCGTCGGGGTCGATTATCGTGCCCGCCCACTCGGGATGAACGGGCTCCATCCACCTGCTGATCGTTGGCTGGCTCACGTCGAGCTTCTCTGCGATCTTGGCCTGACTCCACCCTTCCTCTTCGTGGAGGCTCTGGATCGCCTTCGCGCGGTCATCGAGCGGGACGGACTTGTTGAACGGCTCGGCATTCTCGGTGATCGAGACGACTCTAGCCTCGGCGTCGTTCATCTCCATCAACCGCGCCGGAATCTCGTCAATTGAAGCGATCTGTGCAGCGAGAGTCCGACGCTGACCGGCGACCACGTAGTGGTTTCCGTCCCGCTCACGGACGACGATGGGCTGTATCACGCCCTTCTCCCGGACGCTGTCGACGAGGGAGTTCTCGCCCTTCTGAGGCTGAACATTCGACTTTCGCTCGTTCACTGGATCGATCTCCAGCTCGTCTGGATCGAGCTTGAGGTAGTCGAGTTCCCTCATCAGTTCACTGCTGTATCCACTCTTCGTCTTCGACCCAATTGAACGTCTTCGGGGCCATATGTTCGTCAGAGATTTTATCCACCAGTCGGTTGGTCATCGCTGAGTCGTGGAGCATTCCCGCGTACCGGACATCACGGTTGAAGAAGTTCATCAGGCGGTTCTCGACCTTTTCGGGAGTCCATTCCTCGGCCTGCCGCTCTGACCACGCCTGCAGCTCGGAGTCCGTCGACCCCGTCCAGTTCGCGAAGGACTGAACACTCGTGACGTCTAGCGTCCGAGGTCGGAGTCCCAACCCCTGTTCGCCGTTGACTGTGTTCGAACGAGGATGGAAGTACCGGTCGTCGTGAACCTCCTTGACGTGATCTGCGATGTCTGAGTCGCCCGGATCAGCCGATTCCATCTCCACAAAGAACGGGGGTTCAATCCAATCTAACGGGAAGTTTGGATCCTCGATGGCGTCGTCTATCTTCGACCGCCACAGATCGGTGAAATCGCCCTCTTCGTCTTCGAACCGCAGAACGAGTTTACTGATGGGTAGGTCGTACGCGGTCTCGTTCTCGTCTAGAACGTCTTCCACGTCATCCCACGGAAAAACGTCAAGGTAGTCGCCCCGGTCGAAGTGGACATCTACTCGTTTCCCCTCGGTGTGAACCCCCTCTACGAAGTCTGAGACCGGTGAGTTCGCCACGAGGTCTATGTCACCTACGTCGCGTCGAGGTTGTCGCATAGCCCGGACGAACTGGATGTTGTCGGGGGATACCATCTCCATAACAGCCCGCAGACAGTAAGCTGCCGAGTACGGAACGTACTTGACGCTCGCTTGCTGGCCCTGCTCTTCGATATACCCATCGCGAACGATGGGTTCGATGTCGAGGTTGTTGGCGCTCATCTCACTGACAGTTGCGACTAGAAGCCACTTAACGGTTGAGCGGAAAGTGAAAATGAAATTCGGCGTTACAGGTAACCTTCCTCTTCGAGGTACCGTTCGATTGCTCCGCGAACGACGTTCTCCTCGGAAGTTCCCATTTCACGGGCTGCCTCCCTCAGACCCTCGCCGTAGTCACCGGTGAAAGTGACACTCACGTTCACCCGGATCTCACCTTTGCGTTCCTGCCGCTTCTGGGACATCTCTTCGATGACATCGTCGAGATCCTCACCACGACGGGCACGCTTTGTGGCTTCGAGAACCTGCGACTGACTCAGGTTCTCCTCGGCTACTTTCTTCACCATCTGCTCGCCTTCCTCTCCCCCACCGGTCACGCGACGAATCGCTGAGACTGACTTGTCGTCCACATCATCGAACTCGACATCGATTTCGTTCGAACCCTCCTCTGTGGATTCGACTTCGGTTTGGGTCTCAGATGTGTCGTCCTCGGTACTGTCGACGTGAACGCTTGTCCCTTCCCATTCGTCACGAGTCCGTTCCAGCCAGTCATCGATCGTTCCGGTACCGACTCCGAGATAGTCTGCGACCTCTCGGATCGTCCAGTCGTTCATATCCATCAGACGCTGGACTGCGGCAGCACGGTCAGTGCGGGAGACCGACTTTTTGAACGCGTCCACGTTCTCGGTAACGCTAGCGGCGATCGCTTCTTGATCGTCGTAGTCGACGACGACGACCGGAATGCGGTCAACACCGGCTGTCTGGGCAGCCAAGGTTCGTCGCTGACCGACGATGATCTTGTAGGTACCGTTGTCCTCGCGGGCGATTGGTGGCTGGATAACTCCCTGCTCCCGAATGCTGTCTACGAGGGACTCATCGTTCTGCTGGGGGCCTACGTTCTCACGTCGCTCGTTCACCGGGTCGATTTCCAACTCGTTGGGATCAACTTCTCTAACGTCCATTTATTCTCCCTCCATAAGTCGAAGCGCGATGTTCTGCCACGACATTTCGGCAATCGTCCAATCCTCGTTCTCAACAGAAACCCGAACGACATTCACGTCGTCGGTCTCTGGGTCTACGTCACCAGCCCGATTTTGAAGGTACTCAATCGCCTCATCCTCGGTTTGATGGAGTGATTGGCCGTCAGGAAGCTGTACCATAAAGAACGTGCCATTCTCGACTTCGAGAGCCATTTAAACAGGTATGCGTGGGTGGCCCTAATCAACCTTGTTGATACTCGTCGGTTTTCCGTGGGCTGGTTCACCGTAGACACGGTCAATATTGCTATGAGCACTAAAATTAATAATAACCCGCGAGACGCTCGCGGTAGATGTCGAGGCAAGAAGATGATCACCAGTACGGTGACGAACGGATCGTAGACTGGCTAAATCAGGAACGGGAGTGGAAGTACCCGAAAGAGGTGCCCTACCACCCGCGGAGCGACAAACACGGCGGCGCGCAGTGCCGCTACTTCGTCGACGACCTCATCCACGAGTCCGATGCGATCGCTGACGCGGCCGCGAATGGAGAAGTAGTGTACGCCGAAGACTACGACGTGGGTGATCCTCGTGGACTCGGCTGGAACGTCGACCTCGTGATGGGGCCGCCGAGCGGCGACGTGCAACTGCCGGCAGACGGTGGGATGGCCCGCGGCGCGCCTGCCGAGGTGTGGCTGGCGTGCGACGCGAAAAGCATTATCACGGAACATCAGAAGGCACGGCGGAACCGGCAGCGCGACATCAACAGCTTCGCGGACATAATGCACAATCACCATTCCGAGGCTATCACGTGCGGCATTCTGCTCCTCAACATCGCCGACCAATTCGACTCCCCCACTCGAGATCCGGACGACATCACCGACCACCCCCACATCGACCGGATCATAGGCGAGATAGTCGACCTCTTCGACAGTATAGATCGCTCCGAGGGTGAGATCAGTGCGAACCTCGACGGAGCGGGACTGGTGGTCGTGGAACACACAAACCTCGTAGAGGACGTCGGCGACACAGAACTCGTCACCCGGGAGCCAGCGCCCCAGTCGGGGGAGCGCGTCCACTACCGGACGTTCGTGGAGGAGATGGCCGATCTTTTCGAACAGCGGTTCCTCTAACCGCTATCCAACGGCCACAGGTTCGGGATCTCGATTTCTACAAACCACTAGATCAAAGACATATTAGGC
>JBDGPY010000002.1:0-57201 GCA_042219425.1 Haloarcula sp.
GGGGTCTCGTCCTTACCAAGGACGCGCTTTACCGCTAAGCTACCCAGGCACGCATTACTGTGTTCCGTGCAATTGTCTTTAGGCGTTTCGATTCAAGAGCGGTATGTCGGTTGGTGTCAGTGGTCGGCGGCGGCTTCGGTCCCGTCGCTGCTGGGGTGTTCGGTCCCCGCTCGGGCCCGGAGTTCGGCGGCGACATCCTCACCCAGAAGCTCGGCGTTCGATGGGAGGCCATCGACGGCCAGTTCAGTCGCGTATTCGCGAAGCGTCGCAGTGGGGCGGATGCCGGCCGCGGTGACACCCGCGACGACGGCAAGCTCTAGGATGTCGGTTTCGAGTTCGGCGTCGAGGCACTCGTCGTCAGTCATCTGACGGACCGTCTGGTCGTGGCCGAACGAGCGGACGACGGAGACGGCGGCGTCGGCGGCGTCGGTCCTGGCGAGCAGGTAGAAGCCGCGCGAGACGAGGATATCCGCGATGAGGATGTCCAGGTCGGCCGTGTCGCGGTCGCCGTTGTCCCAGGGGTCGTCGCGGGCCAGTTGGCGAGTGAGCGAGAGCCCCTCGTAGATGAGTTGGACGCCAGCGGCCCGGTCGGCGACACCATCGGCCACATCGACCGGCGGGTCACGGGTTGTGCCAGCGCTGACGAGCGTCAGGACGCCGGGAGCCAGTGACGCGTCGTCGAGGCGAGCGTCGATACGTTCATGGAGACGTTCAGGCTCAACGTCGTCGACTGCCGCCAACGCTGCTCGGCGAACCGCCGCCACTTCCTCCATTATGAGGGTCTAGCGACGGCAAGGGCAAAGACCTTTGGAAACGGCAGAGTCACAGTCAGCATGGTTCAGACGACGATTGACGACGGCGTCTGTGTCCTGACGCTCAACCGACCCGACCAGCGGAATGCGCTGACGAGAGCGGCGTTGCGCGACCTCGAATCGGCGGTCGAGTCGGCGGCTGAGCCGGTGGTGTATCTCCACGGGGCTGGCGAGGCGTTCTGTGCCGGGGCGGACCTGGACACAGTCAAGGCGCTCGATGCCAAGGACGCCAAGGAGTTCGCAGCGCTGGGCCAGCGTGTCGCCCGGACGCTGGAAGCGTATGAGGGAGCCGTCGTCGCCGGCATCGACGGGGCAGCCCGGGGCGGCGGCGTCGAACTGGCACTAGCTTGCGACATCCGAGTGGCGACACCCGACGCAACCCTTGCAGAGACCGGTGTCAAACTCGGTCTGTTCGGTGCGTGGGGCGGAACAGCACGCCTACCCGAGGTCGTCGGGGCTGGGGAGGCGCTAGATATTGCGCTGTCCGGGCGAACACTCGACGCCGAGACGGCCCTGCGGACGGGGCTTGTCTCGCGGATCACCGAGGAGCCACGGGCCGTGGCCGACGAACTCGCGGCTGTCGACACAGACGCGCTCCGGGTGCTGAAAGAGCGGATGCGAGACAACGCCGACCGCGAAACGAAGGAGCGGCGCGAGCAGACCGCGTTCGCCGAGTTGGTAGCGAGCGTGGAGCTATAGAGAAAGAGTACAAGACTGTACATTGCTTATGGGTAGCAAATGGTCAACTGTGAGTACTGTGAGGAAACGTTCGATGACGAGGACGCGTACCTTGACCACCTTACCGAGGCCCACGATGGAGAACTGGGTACCATCGACCGTCGGCGAGTAGACAGCCGAAACGGGAGCGGCGACGACGGCGGACTACCGCTCGGGCCGGTTGTTATCGGAGTCATCGTCGTGCTTGCGCTCGGACTCGTCGTGTACATGACACAGCTGAACGGTGGCAGCAACGCTGACCACGTCGGGACAGAGGGGTCCCAGCCGCTCCCCGCGGTCGAAGCCGACGGCGTCGAGGCGTCGTCACTGGATGACTCTGGTGACAGCGACCGACTGGCCGATGTCGAGAAGTTCCCTGATCGGGGGAACAATCACGTCGAGCGAGGTACCGCTATCGACTACCAAAGAGTTCCGCCGCTCTCCGGGGCACACTACTCCTCGACAGTGAGTCCGGGTTTTTACGAGGCGACGCCGCTGCTTGGCGACCTGGTGCATACGCTCGAACACGGTGCAGTCATCATTTACTATGATCCCGACGCGATTTCGCCCGAGGCCAGACGGAGCCTCCGGGAATTCTCGAGCGTCCACACCGGGACCTGGCAGAGTGTCGTCGCTGTTCCGAACCCCAACGACGACCCCAGGGCGACCTACATCGTGACTGCGTGGCGGCACGAACTAACGATGGACAGCTACGACGCGGAGACCGTCCACGCGTTCCTCTCGGAGTATCTGGGTCGCGGACCGGAGAACCCGGTCCGGTAAGACTGGCGAAGTCGAATTGTCTCAGTACAGCGGGTCCGGACCCGGCGGCATCGCGCGCTTGTGAGCGCTGGTTTCGTACATCTCACGAACAGTGTCGACGGCGTCAATCGGAACGCCGATCTGGTCAGCTGTCGCGGTCGCCGGAACGCCGCCGTCGATATGCAGGGCAAGGATAGAGTCAAGCGTGTCGTAGTCCATCCCCATCTCGTCGGCATCGGTCTGGCCGGACCACATCTCTGCGCTGGCGGTCTTCTCCGCGAGGTCATCCGGGACGCCGATGTGGGTCGCAAGCTGTCGGACCTGCTGTTTGTACAGCGGCGCTATCGGGTGACAGTCAACCGCACCGTCGCCGTACTTCGTGTAGTAGCCAACCAGTGCCTCGCTACGGTTCCCGGTTCCGAGTACCAGCGCCTCCTCGTGGTTTCCAACCAAGTAATTCAGCACGGCCCGACAGCGAACCCGGAGGTTGCCGACCGCGAGCTGGTCGTCTTCGACGTCGGGATAGGCGTCGAGGAACGCGTCGACCAGCGGATTGATTTCAATGACGTCATACTCGATACCGAGCAGGTCGTTGGCTACCCGCTCGGCATCGCTCATGTTGTCCGCGCGGTTGGCCTCGCTCGGCATGACGAGTCCATGGACGGCGTCGCGGCCCAGCGCCTCGACAGCCAAGTGAGAGACGAGCGTGCTGTCGATACCGCCCGAGAGCCCCATCACGACGCTGTCGACACCGGCAGCGTCGATCTGGTCCTCGATGAACGCCGTGATGTGGTCGCGGTGGGCGTCCAGTTCAGCCGCCGAAAACGTCAGGTCGAGCGGATCATCCGCCCGTATAATAGAGTCAGCCGTTGCCATGTCTGTCAGTTGGACGGATGGAACTAATACCCATCTATCGGTCTGCTATTTTCGGACGCGCGTCCAGTCAAAGCGCTACGTTCAAGTGTGGCCGCTGTTCACAGTTTGATACGAAACAGAGTGAGCGCCGGTGGTCCAGTGGTAGGACATTGCCTTCCCAAGGCAATAGCCCGGGTTCAATTCCCGGCCGGCGCACTCCTTCCGGTCGTTTTCCGCCTGTGAGCGACGGAACCAGTGGACCGCGGGATACTTGTCGGGGCCGGGCCTACGCTGGGGCAACAGATGGACGCGCCGCTGTGGACGGAGACATACGCCCCGGAGTTGTCTGATATTCGCCAGCCAAAGGCCCGCGAGCACCTGCAAGGAGCCATCGAGGAACCGATGAACCTCCTGGTCCACGGGCCGAAAGGAAGCGGGAAGACAGCCGCCGTCCGGGCGTTCGCTCGCGAGGTGCACGAGAACCCGGACGCCGACTTCACCGAGCTCAACGTCGCCGACGTGTTCGACATGACGAAAAAGGAGGTCGCCAACGATCCGCGGTTCTCGTCGTTCATCGACAGCAAGCGCCGCCGCGAATCCTCGAAGGCCGACCTCATCAACCACGTCCTCAAGGAGTCGGCCAGCTACTCGCCGGTGTCGGGCAGCTACAAGACGATTCTGCTGGACAACGCCGAAGGGATGCGCGAGGACTTCCAGCAGGCCTTACGGCGGGTGATGGAGCAGTACTACGAGGCGACACAGTTCGTCATCGCGACGCGCCAGCCCTCAGCGATCATCCCGCCGATCCGCTCGCGGTGTTTCCCGGTCGTGATGCGCGCGCCGACCCACGAGGAGACGGTGTCCGTGCTTCGAGATATCGTCACCGCGGAAGGGGTCGACCACAATGACGAGGGAATAGAGTACGTCGCTGGCTACGCAGAGGGTGACATCCGCACGGCAGTGCTGGCCGCACAGACGACAGCCGAGGCGGAGGGGGAAGTAACGATGGATGCCGCCTTCGAGACACTGAACGCCGTCGAGGCCGACGATCAGGTCGAGCAGATGGTCGAAGCGGCCGAAGAAGGGCGGTTTACTGACGCACGGTCGACGCTCGACGACCTGCTCGTCGACGAGGGGTACGGCGCGTCTGACATCCTCGACGACGTGCTGGCGGTGGCCCGATCACGGTACTCCGGCGACCGTCTGGCGGAAGTTCACCGGTTGGCCGGAGAGACGGATATGGCGCTCGTCGACGCTGCAAACGAGCGTATCCACCTTTCCCATCTCCTCGCACAACTGGGCCAGCAGTAGGGACGCAGGCGCGGTGGAGCGAAATCGCGGACGCTCAGCCGCCGAGCCGGCGTCAGTGGCTTCGAAATCCTTTTACGCGCTTCGGCGGGTAGATACGGACAACGAACCATGGATATCGACATCATCGAGGAAGACGAAAATCCCATGTTGCACCGAACGGACGTCCGGTTCGAGGTCGTCCACGACGAAGCTACTCCCTCCCGCCTCTCAGTCCGTGACTCCCTCGCGGCCACGCTGAACAAGGACGCCGAGGAAGTTGTCATCCACCAGCTCGACACCAAGTTCGGCATGCGGAAGACGGTCGGCTACGCGAAGGTCTACGATAGCCCCGAGTACGCCCGCGACGTCGAGCAGGACCACATGCTCGAACGCAACAAGATCGTCGCCGACGGCGAAGAAGAAGCGGAGGAAGCATAGATGCCACACAACGAGTACTACGACGACGGCGAACTCGCCCGTGAGATGTGCCCCCGGTGTGGTGACACCGTCCTCGCCGAGCACGAGGATCGCCAGCACTGCGGTAAGTGCGGCTACACCGAGTGGAAGTAAGGCCACCCGATGCGTATTCTGGGTATCGAAGGAACCGCCTGGGCAGCCAGTGCTTCGGTGTTTGAAACGCTGGACCCGGCCCAGGCGACCGACGACGACCACGTTTTCATCGAGACTGACGCCTACGCGCCAGACAGCGGCGGCATCCACCCGCGAGAGGCCGCCGAGCACATGGGCGAGGCGATTCCAACTGTTATCGAGACAGCCATCGAGCATGCACACGAGCGAGCGGACGCGGCCGGAGAAGACGGCGTCCCCGTCGACGCAGTCGCGTTCGCCCGCGGCCCGGGGCTGGGCCCCTGCCTTCGCATCGTCGCGACGGCCGCCCGCGCGGTCGCCCAGCGCTTCGGCGTGCCGCTCGTCGGCGTGAACCACATGGTCGCCCACCTCGAAGTGGGTCGGCATCGGTCGGGCTTTGACACCCCGGTCTGCCTGAACGCCTCCGGCGCGAACGCTCACCTCCTCGGGTATCACAATGGCCGTTACCGCGTGCTCGGCGAGACGATGGACACCGGCGTCGGCAACGCTATCGACAAGTTCACACGCCACATCGGCTGGTCGCATCCCGGCGGGCCAAAGGTCGAACAGCACGCCCGCGACGGCGAGTACCATGAGTTTCCCTATGTCGTCAAAGGGATGGATTTCTCCTTCTCCGGTATCATGAGCGCCGCCAAGCAGGCCGTCGACGATGGTGTCCCGGTCGAGGATGTCTGTCGCGGCATGGAGGAAACTATCTTCGCCATGCTGACTGAAGTCTCCGAGCGGGCGCTGTCACTGACCGGAGCCGACGAGCTGGTGCTGGGAGGCGGCGTCGGCCAGAACGACCGTCTTCAGAGAATGCTCGGCGAGATGTGCGAGCAACGCGGTGCAGACTTCTACGCACCCGAGAACCGCTTCCTGCGGGACAATGCCGGGATGATCGCGATGCTGGGCGCGAAGATGTACGCGGCCGGTGATACTCTCGCCATCGAAGAGTCCAGAATCGATTCGAACTTCCGACCGGACGAGGTGGCCGTCACATGGCGGGGCTCCAGAGAATCGGTCGACAGCCATCGAGACGCCGACACCGAGGTACAGGGTGCAGAAGCAACCGTACGCTTCGAGGGAGACCGCGTCATCAAGGAGCGAGTGCCACGAAGCTACCGGCATCCAGCGCTCGACAACCGCCTGCGTATCGAACGCACCAGACAGGAAGCCCGACTCACTAGCGAGGCACGGCAACGCGGCGTCCCGACACCGCTGGTCCGGGACGTTGACCCACAGGAGGCACGAATCGTGTTCCAGCGAGTGGGCAACGCGGACCTCCGTGAGGGACTGTCGGAGACTCGCGTCGCGGACGTGGGCCGCTGGCTCGCTCGCATTCACGACGCCGGGTTCGTCCACGGAGACCCGACGACGCGGAACGTCCGGGTCGGACAGCACAAGGGACAGCAAGACCGGACCTTCCTCATCGACTTCGGCCTTGGCTACTACACGCAGGAGGCAGAGGACCACGCGATGGACCTCCACGTCCTCGCCCAGTCGCTCGCCGGGACCGCAGACGACCCCGAGACGCTGCTATCGACCGCCGAGAACGCCTACCAGACCGAGAGTGACCACGCCGATGCGGTGTTCGCCAGCCTCGACGACATCGAAGGGCGCGGCCGATATCAGTAGGATAGGAGCCAAGAGAGAGTGAGTTGCGGTCAGTGGCGGTAAGCATACCGCGGCCTCCGGCCGCGGTTTCACGCGAATCGCTCCGCGATTCCGCCTTTTTCGCCCACGTTTTTCGAGGAGCCGTCCCCGTAGCGAGCGCAGCGAGCGAGGAACGGCGACGACGAAAAAGGTGGTGGACAAATGGTTTAACGGCGGCCCGAGTAGAATCTAATATGGCAGAGAAACCCCAGTCGGGGACGCTATTCGGCGTGCCGTATAACTTCGAGCGACCGAGTCTCAAGCGGCTGGTATCGGCGTACTGGAAGCCCGGCGACGACATGCTGGTCGAGAAGCCCTTCGGCATCGGCTACACCCTGAACCTGGCGAACTGGCGGTCGTGGGTCGTTCTGGCAGTTGCTGGCGTGATGCTGTATCTCGAACGTGGCGACAGCGACGAGGAGTTTGAGTCGGAGAGCGAGGACGAACCGGTCGAAGTCGTCGTCGACTGAGTTAGCTGCGATCTTTCGACGGCTCTTTTATCGCCGGTCGCTGTGTGCCGGTATGCTCAATTTTGTCACGACCAACCCCGGGAAGGTCCGGGAGGCAGCGGAGTACCTCGACGACGACGTCCAGCAGTTCGACTTCGACTATCCGGAAGTTCAGGCTGACGGCCTCAAAACGGTCGCGGCCGAGGGGGCCCGGGCAGCCTACCGCGCGGCTGACGGGCCGGTCATCGTCGACGATGCGGGGCTGTTCATTGACGCATTCGACGGGTTTCCGGGACCGTACTCCTCGTACGTCGAGGACACCGTCGGCGTGGAACGGGTCTGGCGCATGACCGAACCGGAGGACGACCGCACAGCGGCGTTCAAAACAGTCATCGCCTACTGTGACGGCGAGGGGTTCGAGGCGACGCCGGATCCAGATGGCGTCGACCGGGAAGACCGTCGCGGACAGGACCTGGCAGCCGACGACCGCGGCGCGGCCACCACGGACGAGCAGGTCCACGACGGGGACAGAGAAACAGTCCCGGTGAAACTGTTCGAGGGGCGCGTGCCCGGCGAAATCGTCGCGCCGCGGGGCGAGGGTGGTTTCGGCTTCGACCCCATCTTCGAGCACGACGGCACGACGTTCGCGGAGATGAGCACTGAGCAGAAGAACGCCGTCTCCCACCGCGGGCGGGCGCTGGCGAAGTTTGCAGAGTGGTACGGTGAGCGATGACGAGATTCCCGTCGTCAGCGATGGCGGAACCGCGCTGATAACGGGTGCATCCGAAGGCATCGGAAGAGCGCTGGCACGGGAGTTCGCCGCACGTGGACACGACGTCGTACTGGTCGCTCGAAGCAGGGAGAAACTGGCGCAGTTGAGCGCGGACCTCGAACAAAGAGGAGTCACGGCGACACCGGTTGTGATGGACCTCGACTGCGCGGCGGCTGCCGAAGCCCTGTACGACGAGGTCACTGAGCGCGGGCTAGATATCGGCGTACTCGTCAACAACGTTGGGGTCGGGACCTATGGCCCGTTCGCGGAGAGCGACATCGACGCCGAGCGGACGCAGTTGCGGCTGAACGTCATGCTCCCGGTGGAACTGACCCGCCTGTTCCTCGATGAGTTCGACGACGGCGGGTCGATCCTGAACGTGGGCTCTGTCGCCGGGTTCCAGCCTGGACCGAGTCTTGCGGGCTACTACGCGAGCAAGGCGTACATCAACAGTTTCAGTGAGGCACTCGCCGAGGAGCTACGGGAGACCTCGGTCGACGTGACGGTGGTCTGTCCCGGGCCGGTCGACACCGAGTTCCAGGCGCGGGCTGGAATGGCCGACTCGACCGTCGGGTCGGTAACGTCGAATACACCCGAAGCGGTGGCCTCGGCGGCCTATGAAGGCACCGCCGCCGGTGAGACAGTCGTCATACCACGGCGGTCAATGCGGCTTATTGATTGGTTGGGCAGGGTGACACCGCGTTGGGTCGTCCGGCGAATCGCAGGCTGGGTTAACAGCGACCGGTAGCAGGAGTCAATCCTGATATTCAGAGATGGATGTGTACAGATAGGGATACTAGTTCGCATTTTGAGGTAGGCCCGTTTTCATATTCTGAGAATCAGGAATTTGATTTATGAAAGACCGAGGGGGAGTGTTCGGTATGCTCACAGATCTGTTCGGGCAGTACAAAGCAGTGATACGCGAGACACTCGCGCTCGCCGGCGTCTCGGAATCGATCGAGCGGAAAGTGCTCGCTGCCGTCGGACTCCAGTTCGCCGCGTCGGTCGCACTGGCACTCGTGTCCGTGGTCACCAGCGGACCCATCCGTTTTCTCGTCACCGGTGCGCTGCTCGCCGGGGCAGTTGTCGCGTTCGCCAACACGGTGTTCATCACCCGGGAAGATCTCGTCGATCCCGTCACGGCGATGGCCGAGAGCGCAGACCACATCGCCGCTGGTGAACTCGACGTGGACCTGCCAGAGAGTGACCGTAACGACGAGGTCGCCGAGTTGCTGTCATCGTTCACGTCGATGCAATCCTATCTGCTGACGGTGTCCCAGCAGGCCGATGCGCTTTCACACCAGAAGTTCGACGCCGCTGTCCTCGACGAGGACGTTCCCGGGACCTTCGGTCAGTCGCTGGAGCAGATGGCTGCCAGTATGGACGACTACACCACCGAGCTACAGACGATGACCAGCGACCTCGAACGGCGGTCGCAGGCGCTCAACGACCTCGTCACTGCCTTCGGTGACGCCGCCGAGCAGGCCAAAGAGGGAGACCTGACGGCCACCATCGACGAGGAGTTCGATGCCGTCGACGACGAGCAGTTCGACGCTGTCGTCGAGAACTACAATGACCTCGTGACAACGCTGGGAGAGACAGTCGATACCGTTGCCACGTTCGCCCAGGAGGTCGACGAGACGAGCGACCACGTCACCAGGAGCGTCAAAGAGGTCGATGGCGCGAGCGACGAGATTTCCCGGTCGATACAGGAAATCTCGGCCGGGGCCAGCCAGCAGGCCACCCGCCACGAGGACGTCTCCGCGGAGATGAGCACGCTGTCTGCCACTGTCGAGGAGATCGCTGCGACTGCCGAGAACGCTGCCAGTACCGCCGAGCAGGCGACACAGCGAGGACGAGAGGGACGAGCAGACGCCGAGAAAGCCATCGACGAACTGGACGAGATGGAGACCCGGATCGACAACATCGCCGTCGCGGTCGAAAGTCTGGTCGACCAGATCAGTGAGATAGACGACATCGTCGAGGTCATCACGGACATTGCCGAGCAGACCAATCTGCTCGCGCTGAACGCCTCCATCGAAGCGGCCCGTGCAGACGGAAGTGGTGACGGGTTCGCCGTTGTCGCCGACGAGGTGAAAACGCTCGCCGAGGAGACACGCGATGCCGCGACTGACGTGTCGAACCGCATCGAAGCGGTCCAGCAGGAAGCCAGCGAAACCGTCAGCGACGTGGAGGCGACGAATCAGCGGGTGACTGACAGCGCCACAACCATCGAGTCAGCACTCCGGGATTTCGAGGACATCGTCGACGTGCTTGGCGAAGTTAATTCCTCAATTCAAGAGATATCGGGAGCAACGTCAGAGCAGGCCGAGACCACACAGGAAGTCGTCGAGATGGTCGACGAGGTCGCAGCGGTGAGCGAACAGACCAGCGAAGAGTCGGAGGCCGTCGCCGCAGCGACTGAGGAACAGACCGCGACGATTGCCGAAGTGACCACCGAGGTACAGGAGATGGCGACACAGACCGACGACCTACGCGAGGTGCTCGCCGAGTTCGACGTTGCCGAGGACACGGCTGGACGAGCAGAAACGGCCCCTGCGACCGCCGTACCGGCGACCAACGACTAACCGGGCACTGATACTACCGGCTGTAACGTTTCGAAAGAATTCGGGGGTGCCGAATATCTTTACGAACGTACAGCCGGCAGTATGAGCCACCGACTACGCTCGCGGGTCCCTGTCGGGGCCGGGATACTCGCCGTCTTCGACGAGCGAGTACAGCGACTCCGGATCAAACAGGCGGGCAAAGGCGTCTGGCGGTCTGACGCTCAGCGACATATGGCGGTTGAGCGACGCACCGGTCCGCGCGCTCCGCAGATCGTCGTCGTACGAAAGCAGGTGCTGTGCGCCGCCACGGTACGCCGAGGCTAGCGCGGGGTGGTCGTCAGCCGGATGATCAACGAGATCGCAGTCAGTTTCGAGGCGAGCGCGCCAGTCGGCCGCCAGCGCGTCGTCGGCAAGCGTGCGAACGACAGCGGTCGCGTCGTCGAGTAGCGGTTCGCTCGCGACCAACGAAATCCACGAGTGGCTTCGGATATGATCGAGAGCGGCGCGGGCATCGCTGTCTGGCCCACACAGCAGATCGGCGGCGAGAACGTCGGCGTCAGCGACGACGCGCGCCGGCGAGGGCTCACGCATCGCCGTCGTCCTCCGTCCGATGCTCATCGAGGGCTATACAGACAGCGTCGGCCGTGGTCTGATGCTCTGTCGCACGTTCGAACAGCGTCGCCCAGGTCATGTCAGGAAACAGTATCTGAGCAGTCAAAAAGCCGCAGCGTCTGTCGTCCGTCGGCCGCGTGTCTGACGGGTATTTATGCGCACCGATGGCATTCGATACCGGTACGGGCGCGCCTCGACGGCCGCAGTGTGTGTCGGTGACACTGTTTGCCATCCTATCCTCCCCATGCGCGCCCGGACACCGCGATCCTCCCTTTCATAGTTGTCTCCCCGGTTTCGACGCGAGACGGAGTCGTATCTAACAGCCGGCGAGGAGCGCCAGCGCGCCGATTGTCGGGCGGGGTATGAGAAGCGCCTCAGGCCGACGCGTCGCCCCGGAGCGTCGCCCGGATGTCGTCGAGTCCGCCGGGGTCAGCCATGATCGCGACACTATCTCCAGGCTCGATTTTCGTCCGTGGCAGCGGAATCGTCATCGGTTCCTGGACCCGGCCGTGGGCGTAGATATGGGCCTCGCCAGGCAGTTCCACCTCGACGACGCGCTTGCCGACGAAAGGGGAGTCGTCGGGGATGCGAATGCTCGCGACCGATAGCTGTTCGGTCAGGTCGGCGAGGACGTTGAAGTCTCCACCCAGGAGCGCCGTCTTCGCGCCGGCTGCCCCGAGGCGCTCGGGGTAAATAATCTCGTCCACGTCGGCGGCGTACTTCTCGTAGATTTCCTCGCGGTAGTCGGCGTCGATGCGCAGGACGGTCCGGCAACCCATCTCCTTGCCAACCATGCAGGCCGCGAAGTTCGTGTTCAGGTCACCCGTGAGCGCGCCGATGGCGTCCGCTGTCTCAATGCCAGCCTCCGTGAGAACGCTCTCTTCGCTCCCGTCGCCCTGAATAGTCGTGAATCCGCTCTCGGCCGCGCGATCAATCTTCACGGGATCGTTGTCGACGATAGTGACATCGTGTCCCTCGCTCTGCAGAATCCGAGCGGTCCGGATACCGACTCGACCATAGCCAACGATAACGAACTTCATGGACCACGATACGACGGCCACCATTAAAAATGTGAACGGGTGACAGGGTTTCGTTTTCTGTCGTCGCTGTGTCTTCGGTTTCATCGCAGTCGCTCGGCGAGCGGTCCTGCGTCGGCCGACGGTCACCCGCAAGAACGACAGCAGCAACTGGAGAGCGAGTGGGCGCGGCCAGCTTTCGACACGTGTTTACCCGTCGGCGGCACAGATTCCGGTGATATGCGTGTGACGTTTCTCGGGACGAGTGGGGCCGTGCCGACGACCCAGCGCAACACCAGCAGCATCTTCTGCAATCGCGACGGCGACTACCTCCTCTTCGACTGCGGTGAGGGCACGCAGCGACAGATGATGCGCTACGGCACCGGCTTCGCTATTGGCCATCTGTTCGTCACGCATCTCCACGGCGACCACGTCCTTGGGATTCCGGGGCTGCTCCAGACATGGGACTTCAACGAACGTGAGCGGCCTATCGCCATCCACACGCCGGCGGGGACGCGCGGGAATATCAAGCAGCTCATCCAGGCCAACGGCACGACACCCTCTTTCCCTGTTCGTATCAACGAGGTGTCGGCCGGCGACATCGTCCTCGACCGCCCGGAGTACGAGGTCCGGGCCATCGAGACGGAACACCGCTGTGCGTGTGTCGGCTACGTCGTCGACGAGGACGACCGGAAAGGGAAATTCGACCGGGAGAAGGCCGAGAAGGAGTTCGGCATCCCACCGGGACCGAAGTACTCCAAACTGCACCGCGGAGAGCCCGTCGAACACGACGGCGAGACAATCCAGCCCGAGGTCGTCGTCGGCCCGCCGCGCCCCGGCCGACGGTTCGTCTACACGGGTGATACTCTCCCGACCGAGAGCGTCATCGCCGCCAGCGAGGACGCAGATCTGCTCGTCCACGACGCCAGCTTCGCTGAGGACCGCAAGGAGCGGGCGAAGGCGACGGCCCACTCTACCGCGCGGGAAGCCGCTGACGTGGCTCGCCAGGCCGGCGCGTCGACGCTGGTCCTGACACACATCTCGACGCGCTATGCCGCGAGCGCCGATCAGTTAGTCGAGGAGGCCCGCGAGACGTTCGACGGCGAAGTCGTGCTCGCAGAGGACGGGATGGAGCGCTACGTCGAGTTCCCGGACGCCGGCGAGTACTGATGAAATAGTGCAGCATTTATTTCTCGAAGCAGTAGCGCAGCCATGACACACCGATTGGTCCACGTCGGTCTGGGCGGACAGGGCTCTACCTGGGCGACGGACGCGATTCCACCAAACGTCGACGACGGCCGAATCGAAGTCGTCGCCGCGGTCGACACCGACCCCGATCAACTCGAACTGGCCGAAACAGAACTCAGTCTCCCGCCGGAGCGCTGCTACACCGATCTCGAAACCGCGCTCTCGGAACGTCCGGCAGACATCTGTTCTATCGTGACGCCGCCGGCAACTCACGAGGCCGTCGTGGAGACAGCGCTCGCCCACGATCTGCACATCATCTCGGAGAAGCCGATTGCCGATACGCTGGAGGCGTCGGTACGGGTCGCAGAGAAGGTTGCCGAGGCCGGCAAGAAGATGGGTGTCACGATGAGCCACCGCTTCGACCGGGACAAGGCGACGTTCCAGCGCGCGGTCGAGGAAGCCGGCGATATCGACTATCTGACGGCCCGATACACGGGCAACGTCCGCGAGCGCGGCTTCTACGCCGACTACGTCTATGAGATGGAGAACATGCTCCTGCTCGACGGCGCGATACACCACCTTGACATTCTCGCGTCACTGGCCGATTCGCCCTGCGAACGAGTGTACGCTGAGACATGGACGCCCGAAGCCGCCGACTATGAGGGAGACTGCACCGGTCTCGTGACACTACACTTCGCCGACGGGACGCGGGCGCAGTACGAAGGAAGCTACGCCAATGCGACGACACTGAACGGTTGGGGGCACGAAAAGATCCGCGCTGAATGTACAGATCAGACCGTGGTCCTCGACCGCCGCGATGTCGAACGATTCCACTACGACGACTACGAGACCGGGAACTTCGAGAGCATCGGCAAGGGCGACGGCGAGACAGTCCCACTGGTCGACCGACCGCATTGGAAGAACGCCTGGCTTATTGAGCAGTTCTGTGACTGGGTCAGCGGCGGCGATCCGATGCCGACGAACGTCGACAGCGTCCTCGAATCGATGGCCATCGTCTTTGCTGCCATCGAGAGCAGCGAGACCGGCGAGGCCGTCGACGTGCAGACCTTGCTTGATGACGCCCACGCGAACGCCTGACGCCCACGCCGCTACGCCGGTTCACCGCTGAACACCTCTCCTCGCGGTTCGTACTCCACGCTTCCGCCACAACCGAGAGGGATAGATAAATAAGTGGACACATGTCTCTTGCTGACTTGTAGCAGCCGTTCGGAGTGTTCTTTGTGGACGCCGCCGAGCGAATAGATATGCCACATCCCTTCCACATCGTCGACGTATTCGCGCGGGAGCGCTACGCCGGCAACCAGCTCGCAGTCGTCACCGATGCCGGCGACCTGCACGAGGACGAGATGCAGGCCATCGCCGCCGAGATGGACTATTCGGAGACGACGTTTGTCACTGGCGAACCGAACGACGGTGCGTGGTCGGTCCGTATCTTCACCCCCGCCGCGGAGGTTCCGTTCGCCGGCCACCCCACGCTCGGGACCGCGCAGGTCATCCGGGATCATCTTGCCGATGGACAGTCCGAAACGGTGACGCTGGACCTGGCGGTCGGCCACGTTCCCGTCGAGGTACGCCAGCGCGACGGGCACGAAACCCTGTGGATGACACAGCAGTCGCCCGAGTTCGGCGAGCAGTTGGCACACGACGAACTCGCCGCCGTGCTCGGCCTGTCGACTGACCGACTGGACCGTGACTGGCCGGTCGAAATCGTGTCAACTGGTCTCGAAACGATTGTCGTCCCACTGGCCGACCGCGACGCGCTGGAAGCTATCGACATGGACCGAGACGCCTACGATGCTGTCACCGACGACCGTGAGGCCAAGAACGTGCTGGCCGTCTGTCGGGACCCACGAAGTGACGCAAACGATCTCGCAGTCCGCGTATTCGCGCCGTTCTACAACGTGCCAGAGGACCCCGCAACTGGGTCCTCGAACGGCTGTCTGGCAGCCTATCTCGCCCGCCACGAGGTTCTGGGCGGCCCCATCGTCGACGCCCGCGTCGAACAGGGATACGAAATGGGACGGCCGTCGCTGTTGCACCTGTCAGCCGACGCCAGTGGCGGAGGAATCGCCGTGCAGGTCGGCGGCGGCATCGTCCCCGTCGCTCGAGGCGACCTGCTGTAAGTGGCCCCGTCACCGGCACACTCATTTCATCCCGTACACAACGCAGCGCCATGGACCTCGCACACACCGCGATCTGTGTCTCGGACCTCGACCGCGCGATGTCGTTTTACGACGCGCTGGGCTTCGAGGAGACCAACCGCTTCACGCTGGACGGCGTCGAGAACGTGTACCTCGGTCGAGACGGCGACGGCGACCTGCAGCTACGGCACGATCCCGACCGAACTACCCCGGTTGCGCCGAACCGTGCCGACGTGGACCACATCGCGTTCACTGTCGAAGACGTCGAAGAGACCTATGAGACGGCCATCGACGCCGGCGCTGCGCCAGTACTGGACCCGACAGAAATCGACGCCGCCAGCGCCTTTGCTGCCTTCGTTACGGACCCCGAAGGGTACACGCTGGAGTTCTACCGCTGGCTGTGAGCGGTTCACCGAACGCAATCATCGCGAGCGTTCGGCCCTTTTCGCTACCGTCAGAACGCTGTTCTGACGAGCCTTGCCTCGCGCTGCTCGGCAAGACCACGTTTTTGCGCCGAGCGGTGCGCGAAGCGCACCCGAGGCGGAAAAAGGTGGTACGCCAGGACTGGGATTTGAACAGATGGGAGACGTTCCGGGGTGCTCGCATTGCTGCGCCCCCGGGACTGCGACTCCCGTGCTCAAATCCCAGTAGTGGCCCAGACCTGCTCACGAATGCCGAGAACACGCTACGCGGTTCTCGGCGAGGTGTTCGCGGTAAAAGCGCCAGGACTGGGATTTGAACCCAGAATCCCGAAAGGGAACACGCTTTCCAGGCGTGCGCCTTGCCGTTCGGCCATCCTGGCCTGTGTTTCGTGAGTGTGTGGGCGTGCGATTAAGGGCTTTCGTTTCCGAACAGGCGAGGCTGCATGCGATATGACATGAGAGTGGTTCCGGCTGCAACTGCCAGCGCGACACCGGCTTTCGCAGAGAGTGAGACCGGCGTTCCCGCAAGCAGTTCATAACCCTGAGCGAGGACGAGAAACGCCAGGCCACCGACAATGCCCCACAGGAGGCTGGCTTTCGTTCGCGGCTCCATCAGTGCAACCCACTCCGTGCAGTCGGTTTGGTAGTTGCTGTCCTAACAGCCCGTCGCATACACGAAACGGTGGTCGCCGAGCCTAAAATCCCGCTGGAATCAGAGCAGAAGCGTGACGAGCGCCAGCAGCAAGAAGATCACGACAAGAGACTTCGTGTCGCGGAATCTCAGACCCGACCACTGATTTTCCGGGACCGGTCGACAGGGTTCATAGACAGGCCGTCGGTGCGTCGCACGGCGACAGGGTCAGACGAGTACGTCGACCTCGTACCCTTCGTCGGTGAGCGCATCGATGAGGTCGTCGACGTGGTCGTGGCCCCGGGTTTCCAGATCTAGTTCGACCTCGGCAGAACTCATCGCCACGTCGCGACTGGTCCGGTCGTGCTCAATGCCGTAGATGTTGACTTGCTCGCGAGAAAGCACTTCGACCAGTTCCTCAAGCGCGCCGGGTTGGTCCTGAAGGACGGTCCGAATCTTGAGATAGCGGCCGGTTTCGACGAGGCCGCGCATGATGACGTTAGTCAGCATGTTCAGGTCGATGTTCCCGCCACAGAGCGCCGGAACGATGGTTTCGCCATCACCGAACTCGAATTTCTCCTCCATAACCGCGGCTAGCGGGACGGCACCCGCACCTTCGGCAAGCGTCTTCGAGCGCTCAAGTAGCGTCGTCAGGGCGACGGCAATTTCCGAGTCCGACACAGTTACGACCTCGTCAACGCGTTCGCTGATGACCTCGAAGGTCTTCTCGCCGACAGTCCGGGTAGCGATGCCGTCGGCGATGGTTTCGACGCTTTCGCGCTCGATACGATGGCCCTTCTGGAGCGATTCCGCCACGCTAGAAGCTCCGTCGGCCTGCACACCGACAACGCGGATGCTGTCGTCTTTCCCTTTAAGTGCCGTGGCGATACCGCTGATGAGCCCGCCACCGCCGATGGGGACGACGACCGTGTCGACGCCAGGGAGATCTTCATAGATCTCCAGACCGATGGTTCCCTGTCCAGCCATCACTTTCTCGTCATCGAAGGCGTGAACGTAGGTTCGGTCCTCCTCGCGTTCGATTTCGTGGGCGTGTTCGGCAGCCGCGTCGTAGTCCCGACCGTGGAGCACTACGTCGCCACCGTAGCTCCGGGTCGCTTTCACTTTCGAAACCGGGGCTCGTTCCGGCATGACGATTTTCGAGTCGACACCGATTCGCGTGGCTGCCAGTGCAACCCCCTGGGCGTGGTTGCCGGCGCTTGCTGTGACGACACCAGCCTCCCGTTCGGCGGCGGAGAGCGACGCGATTCGGTTGGTCGCACCCCGAATCTTGAACGACCCCGTGCGCTGGAACAGCTCGCGCTTCAGATGGACATCTGCGTCGGTCATCGCAGAGAATGTATGTGAGTAGTCAAGCGGTGTGTGTCTGGCTGTCTCAGAGACAGTGTCCTGTGCAGCGAGTACGTCCTCAAATGAGAGCATGCGGATAGTTAATCACCGAGCCGTGTTATAATATCGGCCCAGCAAAGCGATCCGGGACGGCATGGTAGCGTTGTGACTACCGAGTTGATACACCGAAACGGAAAGGGGGGGAGCGTGTGACTGCAGATAAGGTGATGAGCGCGATTGACTTAAACCCCGGCGTAGCGCGGTGAAAGTGAAAGTAAGGGACAGCGAAGCGGTAGCGTCCTGTTTCACACTGGCCCGCTGATGCGGAGCACGCAGCAGACAATCCAGTTTGGAACGCGGTCGGACAGAACTGTTTTAGTCACGGTCTGCCAGAACGTAGTAGATGGATACCTGGCAGCGACGGACAGCACTGTACGTTTTCGCACTAGTCGGCATCATTGTCGGCTACGCGGTTGCCTACGACTACGGAATGTCAGCCTTCGAGAACGAGCCGCGTTCGTTCCTGAAATCGCTGCAGATCGTCGTCGAAACGTTCACCACGACCGGGTTCGGTTCCGATGGCGACTGGCAGAGTCCGGAGATGCTGCTGCTCGTCATCGTGATGGACATTACCGGTGTCGTCCTCATCTTCCTCGCACTCCCAGTGCTGCTTTTTCCGCTGTTCGAGAAGGCCATGGAGACAACGGCCCCGAACACGGTGGAGAACGGTATCTCCGACCACGTCGTCATCTGCCAGTTCACCCCCCGCGGTGAAACGCTTGTCACCGAACTCGACACCTGGGACGTGGACTACATCATCGTGGAACCTGACCGGGACCGGGCCAACGACCTCTACGAGGAGGGATATCGGGTCATCCACGCTGATCCCCAGTCAGTCGACGGACTCAAACAGGCACGCCTGTCGTCCGCCCGGGCGCTCGTCGCCGATGCCTCCGACCAGGTGAACACCAGCATCATCCTCACTGCTCGCGAGGTCGACGAGTCAGTCCAGACAGTCAGCGTCGTCAAGGAGCCCGACCGCGCAAAGTACCACGACCTCGCCGGGGCCGACACCGTCCTCTCGCCGCGCCAACTACTCGGTGAGAGCCTCGCGAGCAAAGTGACCACCGGCGTCTCCACGACGCTCGGGGACTCAATCGAAATCGGCAAGGATTTCGATATCGCCGAGTTGCCGATCCACCGCGGGAGCGAACTCGTCGGGACGACGCTAGCAGACAGCGGTATCCGTGAGAATACCGGCGTCAACGTCATCGGCGCGTGGTTCCGCGGGCAGTTCGTGAGCTTGCCAGATCCTGAGACAGAGCTAGACGGGAGCACGGTCCTGCTTGTTTCTGGGACCGAGCGCCAACTGGAACAGCTCAAGAAGACGACGCTGTCGAGCGTTCGAGGGTTCCGTAGCGGGACAACAGTCGTCATCGGCGCCGGCGAAGTCGGCCAAACAATCGCTTCGGACCTTACGAGAGCCAACGTTCCACATACAGTTCTGGATAAAACCGAACAACCAATGGTCGACGTGATTGGAGACGCCACAGATCCCGGGGATCTTCGGAGCGCCGGCGTTGGAGATGCCAGAACGGTGATTCTCGCTCTCTCCAAGGACACCGGCACGGAGTTCGCCACACTGGTAATCCGCGAACTCAACCCGGACGTGGAAATAATCGCACGCGCCGAAGAAAGCGAGAACGTCCAGAAGATGTACCGCGCGGGAGCGGACTACGTCCTCGCGCTGTCGACGGTCAGCGGCCGGATGCTTGCCTCCACAATTCTGGAAGACGAGGACGTGATTTCGATGGACCAGCAGGTCGAAATAATCCGCGTCGCTGCCGACGGCCTCGGTAACACGACGCTTGGAGAGGCTGATATCCGCACGCGGACGGGCTGTACAGTCGTCGCCATCGAACGCAACGGTGCAGTCCTCACGGACCTCGGCCCCGATGTGGCTATCGAATCGAGCGACGAACTCGTGATCGCCGGCACCGACGACGGCGTGACGCGATTCAAGTCGCTGTTTGGCTAACCACCTTTTTCCCGCTCGGGTGGCCTGCGGCCACCACTCGCGGCAAAAACGTGATCCTCGTGAGCGAAGCGAACGAGGGCTTGAAAGACGAGCAACGCAAGTCTTTCGGTGGCGAAAAAAGGCTCCGGGTGCGCTCGGAGTAAGCCGGCCACAGAGTCGCCGGACGCTACCTTACCGCTCGTCCAGCGGTACGAACTCCGTCTCGTCAGGATCGCTGCCCGTGTAGCGGGCACGCGGTCGGATCAGACGGTTGTCCTCGATGTACTCGAATACATGGGCGACCCAGCCACCGACACGGGACATCGCGAAGATGGGGGTGTAGATGTCGATAGGGATTCCCATCTGGTAGTACGTCGACGCGGAGTAGAAGTCGACGTTCGGGGCCAGTCCTTTCTCCTCCATGAGGTAGTCCTCGATGGTGGTAGACATCTCGTACCACTTGAGCGAGCCGGCAGCATTACCGAGTTCCTTGGAGCGCTCGCCGAGGATCTTCGCCCGCGGGTCCTTCACGTTGTAGACGCGGTGGCCGAAACCGGAAACGCGGCGGCCCTCGTCGAGAGCAGTTTTGACCCAGTCCAGCGGGTCGGATTCAGCGCCGTCGACCTCTTTTAGCATCTCCATAACGTCCTGATTCGCCCCGCCGTGGAGCGGTCCCTTCAGCGTCCCGATGGCGGAGGTGACCGCGCTGTGGACGTCCGACAGTGTCGACGCTGTCGTGATAGCCGAGAACGTCGAGGCGTTGAGTCCGTGGTCGGCGTGGAGCACCAGTGCCTGGTCGAATACGTCTGCCAGCACGTCGTCGGGCTCTTCGCCGTTGAGCATGTACAGGAAGTTCGCCGCGTGATCCAGGTCGTCACGGGGTGCGACAGGCTCCTCGCCGTCACGAATGCGGGTAAACGCCGCAATGATAGTCGGGATCTTGGCCGTGATTCGCCGTCCAGTTTCGAGATTAACCGTCTCGTCGGTCGGCTCGGCGTCCTCCGGCGCGGGATCGAACGCCGAAAGCATCGACACTGCCGTCCGGAGCGCCGCCATCGGGTCCTCGTCCGCCTCGGCGAGGTTCCGAACGGTCGAGATAACGTCGTCGTCCACGTCGCGAGCGTCCACCATCGCCTGCTTGAACTCGGTGAGTTCGTCCCGATTCGGCAGGTGGCCATGCCAGAGCAGGAACAGCACCTCTTCGTAGCTGGCGCCCTTGGCGAGGTCCTCGATAGTGTACCCCCGATACACGAGCTTGCCCGCGTCGCCGTCGATAACACTGAGTTCGGATTCGGCGACGAGGACACCCTCGAGTCCCTTCTTGAGGTCGTCGGACATACGCTACCAGTTCCCTACCATCCGGGAAAAACATTTTCTTTCCGGGCGTGTGTGTCACGATGTCAGGATAGTTTTTACACGTTTAGTTAATAATCGGGAAGCGTATTTGAATTTCTGTTCCAATTAACCAGTCAAAGTGGCAATCCAGCACGGCGTGTCGAGCCGCAGTACCTCGGTAGGATGTGAGGAACGTTTTTGCACGGTCGCACCGAACCGCCGCGCATGGACCAGACAGGGACGGTCGAGTATGAGCCTGTCAGTGTCAAGCAGGTACTGGCCGAGATGAAAGACACTGCCGAGTTGCTCATCGACCTCTCGTACTCGGCCGTCCTGCTTGGGAGCGACGACGTGGCCGCGGAGGTGCTGGAGCTAGAGGAGAAGATGGACATCCTCCAGTTACGGGGGCGGATGAGCCTGCTGATGGCCTGTCGGTCGACTGAGGATGCCGAGTCGCTTGCGCCGGTTCTCGGAATGGTCGGAGCCGCGGAGAAAATCAGCGACGCCGCCGGCGATATCGCGAAGGTAGTGCTAGAGGACATCGGCCTCCCCGACACGATGCGGGCGGCGCTTCCAGAGGCCGTCGAGACCCTCGTTCGAGCGACAATCGATTCGGAGTCGCCGCTGGCCGGCGAGACGCTCGGGGGCCTGAACCTCGAAACCGAGACTGGCGTCCGCGCGCTGGCGATTCGCCGGCAAGGGACCTGGCTGCTCAACCCCGACCGGGAGACGTACCTCAAAGCGGGCGACGTCGTGCTGTTCCGTGGGCCAGAAACGGGCGTGTCCGAGGTGTATCAGGACGCCACTGGCGAGGCGTACGAACCGCCGGAGCCGCCGTCTGGCGATATCCGCGACCTCGAACGCGCAATTGACTCTATCGTGCTGATGAAAGACATGGGTGAGCTAGCGGTCGACCTGGCCTACGGCGCGGTGCTGTTCGACAGCACGGAGGTTGCCGAGGAAGTCGTCGAGCTCGAAGCCGAGGTCGACGCGCTGCAGTCGCGCTTCGAAGCCTGGACCCTCCGGGCTGCGGCCGATATCGACGACCCTGTGTCGCTCCGGGGTCTCGTCCATCTGGCTCGCTCGACGGAGGTCATCTCCGACGCCGCGCTGGAGATGAGCGAGGGTGTCCTTCGGGGACTGTCGACCCACCCAGTCGTCGCCGAGGCAGTACAGGAATCCGACGAGATCATCGTCCGGACGACGGTGTACCCCGACAGCGACCTCGCCGGGACGACCATCGGCGACGCGGCGGTCAAGACGGCGACCGGGATGCGAATTATCGCGATTCGCCGAGCGGCTGGCGAGAGCGAGCGTACCGGTCGCGAGGGCGGCGACTGGGTCGTCTCGCCGGGGCCGGACACGTCCCTTCAAACTGGAGACGTGCTCATTGCCAAAGGGACACGGACCGGTGGTGACCGGCTGACGGAGCTGGCCAAAGAGTAGTACGGTACGGCATAGTGGCGGCGTCAGCGCCTCGCGAGCCGAACGGCAGACACCACCGTCAGTAGCGCCGTCAACAGCCCGCCAAGCGAGGTGGCGAGGACGAACGCCAGTGCCACGTAGAGCCCCATCGGCCGCTGGGTTCCCGGCAGAACAAACAGGGCAAACAGTCCCGCCGTGAACAGGCCGGCGGTCGCGAACCCGACTTTCGCGTTGCGCGGGACGTTCAGCGCCGCAATCAGGGCCGCTTTCCCGCTCTGTGGCTCGGACTCTGACACGGCCGCCTGTACGGCCGGGTCCCCCAAGACGCCGTCGGTCCGGCGCGCATCCCTCGCTGAATCCGAACCAGTAAAGGCTCGCAGGGCAAACGTGAGAATAATGGTTACTTTCGGTACGGCGAGCGCTGCCCCGGGTGAGATAGATACGGGGCGGCTGGAGGTCGGTGAGGCCCGTGATGGGTCCACGGTCAGGCTGCCGGTTGCCGTCGTCAACGGCGTCGGCGACGGACGGACCCTCTACGTCCAGGCCGCCAGCGATGGGGACGAACTGAACGGCGTCGGCGTCGTCCGGCGGACACTGCCGCGTCTCGACCCGACAGAGCTGTCGGGTACAATTCTGGTCTGTGGCATCGTTAACTACCACGCGTTCCAGGTCGCCGAACACCGCAACCCCATCGACGACACGAAGATGAACCGGGCCTACCCTGGCGACGAGTCAGGGACGTCCAGCGAGCGTATCGCCGCCGCGACGTTCGAGGCTGCCATCAGCGCTGACCTCGTGCTAGATCTCCATCAGGGGTCGACCTCGCAGATGATCGACGAAGTGCGGGTGCGCTGTGGCTCACGCCACCGGCTTCATGAGGACTGCCTCGAACTGGCGAAAGTGTTTGGCTGTGGGCACATCCTCGATCAGAAGGGACCGGACGGGCAGCTGGCTCGCGCCGCTCCGGACGAGGGCGTCCCAACTATCGACCCCGAACTTGGCGGCTGTGTGGGCTGGGACGAGTCCTCGATTCAGCGCGGCGTCGACGGGGTTTTCAATGTGCTGACATACTACGGGTTCCTCGATGGCAACCACAACCCGCGGTCACAGACCCGTGCCACTGGATTCGAACAATACGGCTCCCCGGTCGGCGGCCTCGTCGACTTCCGGGTCGACCTCGGCGAGCGCGTCTCGCGTGGTGAGACGCTGTTCGAGGTAACCGACGTGTTCGGCCGGTCGAAAGCCGAGATTACCGCCGATTCAAGCGGGATATTCTGGCGCACTCGACGGCTCCCACAGGTCGCGACCGGCGAGTACGTCTGTTCGGTCGGCACGAACCTAGATACGTACTGACCGATTCGTGACAAACATGCGCCACTGTGATTCCTGCGGCCGCGAGTACGCACGTGACGGACCGTGGCGGTGTGACTGTGGACAACCGCTCGACTACGCTGCACAACCGCTCCCCGACGGCCGACCGGAACAGTTCTCGCGAACCAGCGGTGTCTGGGATTTCGGCGACTTTCTCCCGATGGCGGAGGGCGTCACCATGGGCGAAGGCTGGACACCACTGGTCGACGCCCCAGACTGGAACGCCGAGTTCAAGCTGGAGTACCTCCATCCGACGGGGAGCTTCAAGGACCGCGGCGCGGCGACAGTCGTCACCGAAGCTCTAGCGGTCGGAGCCGACCGAATCCTCGAAGACTCCTCCGGGAACGCGGGACTGGCTGTCGCGTCATACGCCGCGCGAGCAGGACTGGACGCGGAGATATACGTCCCAGCGGGTGTGAAAGCGGCGAAGCGTCGCCGCATCGAGCGTACCGGAGCCGACGTTATCGCTATCGATGGCGGGCGAGCAGCCGTCACAGAGAGCTGTATCGAGGCCGTAGAAGCCGGCGACGGCTGGTACGCCAGCCACGCGTGGAACCCCGCCTTCTTCGCTGGAACGGCGACAGCGGCCTACGAGCTCGCCGCACAGCGGGGGTGGACCGTCCCGGATGTCGTGGTGACGCCGCTAGGACACGGAACGCTGTTTCTCGGGCTCTACCGGGGCTTTCGAGCCCTGCAGTCGGCCGGGTGGACTGAGCACATGCCACGGCTACTGGGTGCACAGGCCGCCGGCTACAGCCCGGTCGCTGATGCGCTCCATGGCGACCGGAGCGAGGCGAACACGCTCGCCGACGGCATCCAGATTCGGGAGCCACCGCGCGAACACCAGCTACAACGTGCCATCAGGTCGACCGACAGTGACGCAGTCGCCGTCTCAGAGGCAGCGACACGGCGGGAACACGACCGTCTGAGTGAGTCGGGGTTCCACGTGGAGTCGACCTGTGCCACGGCGACGGCAGCGCTACGGAAGGCCCGGGAAGCAGGAGAAATCCAGAACGAGGATGATGTTGTGGTTGCACTGACGGGACGAAACGCCTGACCTATCGGATCAGCAGCGTCGAGACAGGAAACTCGGCGTCAACGGAGAGCCACTGATCATCGACGTCAGTTGCTTCGACATCCGACGCATAGCAGATGAAGCGCTTGCTCCCGTCGGCACGGGAGCGCACTATTGCGGGCAGCGCGTCCCCGTCGGGATCGGCCGCTGCCGCCACACCATTCGTCGATCCGGAGTCGGAGTCCATACATCTCCAAAGGGGTGGTGTTATTATTGTTACCAGTCGGTTATCGCTCGTAAGGGCTACTGAACGCCGTCGAGGGAAATGAGAATCTCGGCCGAAACAGCTGCCCAGTTCGACTCCACCTGAGCGTTCGAAACACCGGGCGGATAGACAATCGCACGCTCGCCGCCGTCGACGGCCGGTTCACGTTCGATAGCCAGTAGTTCCCCGTGAAGCCGTCCGCAAATGTCGGATCCCTCGCTACGCATGAGCGCTAGATAGGGGATACCAGTATGGTTATTCGTTCACTAAGTGGCGGTGTATCCCACGTCCTACTCAGACGTTCACTCCGCTTACCGTCCCGAAGCCAGCGTTTACCGTGAGTACCGGACAGAATAGCGGAGCCGCTTGCGAAACCGGATCGAGAACGGGTGGCAGCACGCGAATGGAGTAGTTACACACGAAGGATAGAGGTCAGTCGGCCGGGAACCAGTTCCGCCTGTCCATCATCTGGAGGGGTGGGCCACCCCGTCGAAGCCACCGCGTACCAGCGGCTTCGCGATGTGGCGGCGCGCAACCGGAGGGACTTCGTACCAGCCCCGTTCGAGCGTTCGGTCGACCGGATGCTCGACCTTCGCGTCAGCACTGGACCCACAATCACGGCACCGATAGCCCTGCTTGCGGCCTGCCGATTTCATCGACCGGTCACAGTTCGGGCAATCCGGTGTGACGAGTGTCGTTGTCACCAGCTCTTGCACGGCAAACTTCTCCAGTTTGAGCGTCCCGTCGCTGACCTCGCCACAGGCGGTTACCCGGTCACCCTCTCTGAGCGCCCGCACACGGTCTCGGAATGCCTTCGTCGGCTCGAATGCCGCACAGTCTATGGCCGCTCCACCGTCACAGAGCGTAAAGAACACGTGGCCACCCTCACGCGTTTCGGGCGCATCGGTCACCTCGCCGGTGACGCGGTAGGCACTGCTATCCGTGACTGCGTCGATAGCGGCGTTCTGAAGGTGCACATCGGTCCCCTGGTTCGTGACGAACGTGGCCCGGCGTGCGACGGGCTCGCTCTCAATGGCATCGGCGACGGCGCGACAGGCCACCGGGTCATCCCCGCGGATACCGTGGAGAATCGGACACGGCGTCCGCGGGACACAGACCGGATAGCCCGATTCGCAGTCGACCGTGTCCCACACGTCGGGGTAGTGCTCGGCGGCGGCGACGCGGACGCTCTCGGCGTCGACCGTGCGGTCGGTTCCCCACCGTGGTTCCTCGCGGTATGAGATATGCTCGTATGTCCAGTCCGAAAGCGCCGTCCAGGCTCCGACCGCCGCAAGCGCGCCGACCAGCCCGCGACCGTTGCCACGCTGGCAACGAGCGAAGCCGACCACGTCGATCAGCGTGGTCGCGGCCACCGGATCCTGAATCGACTGGATGGTATCACGGGTGAACGTCGCGACCTGTGGGGGGACCGCGTCGGGGTCACAGTCCGCGACGACAGCGCCGGGGTTGGTCCGTGGGTCCTCGGTCTCGGCTAGATTGAGCACGTCGTCAGCTAGTTTGACGGCTGTGTCGGCGTCGATGTCAGTGTGGACCGCGAGCGCCGCGTTCCCGCGAGTCTTGTGTTCGACCGCAGGGTTAAGTCGGACTAACAGGATCCGTTCGACGGAGCCCCCGGCGGCCCGTATCGACTCGGCGAGTTCAGTGGCGGCGTAGGTGGTACACATCCCCTGCTCGCGCGAGTCCGTATCGTCGAGGCCAACGACAGTCACAGGTAACCATTACCACGAGACGACCAAACCCCTTTCGTCATGCTGCCGGAGTTTCCGGCCTGAGAGTTCAACGAACGGCGCAATACATATAATGGGTGAACGGCTTATCCTCAATAGAGGCACAGAGTACTATGTCACGGTCGGCGCTGGTCGGAAACGTCATGGCGATGCTCGAAGACGCTGGCTTTCTCGTCAGCGACCGGTGTGCGATTCGCCCGAAGAGTTTCGACATCGCAGCCCGCCGCGGTGAGGACGTGTTACTCGTGAAGATACTGGGTAACATCGACGCCTTCGACGCCCAGACCGGGGGCGAGATGCGGCGGCTGGGAACCTACCTGAACGCCACACCGATTGTGGTCGGGCTCCGGACCCGCGACGAGGAACTGAAACCCGGCGTCGTCTACTTCCGTCACGGCGTCCCAGTGCTGTCACCTGACACCGCGCTGGACCTGTTCGTTGAGGAGGTCCCGCCGCTTATTTATGCCGCACCGGGCGGTCTCTACGTCAATATCGACTCCAAGAGTCTCGCCGACGTGCGCGAGGAGCACGACTGGTCGCTCGGCCGACTCGCGAAGGAACTCGGCGTCTCACGGCGAACGGTCTCGAAGTACGAAGACGGGATGGACGCCTCCGTCGAAGTGGCCGCCGAACTCGAAGACCTGTTCGACGCCCCGTTGACCTCGCCGGTCAGCGTTCTCGAGGGGGCCGAGGAGGTC
Organism: Haloarcula sp.; assembly: GCA_042219425.1. Taxonomy (GTDB): domain Archaea; phylum Halobacteriota; class Halobacteria; order Halobacteriales; family Haloarculaceae; genus Haloarcula. The sequence goes on from JBDGPY010000002.1 coordinate 27,721, forward strand.
CGCGACGACGAGCCAACGCCGGACGACCCCGACATAGCCCCAGAAGACGAGCCGATAGTGACGGTGTTCACCCGTATCGGCTTCGAGGTCCACCCGACGGACCGCGCACCGTTCAAGAGCGTCAACGAGAGCGATGATCAGCGCGAGCAGGTTCTTGCGGGCCACTCGGCGTTCACTGAGACGGCCGAAAAGCGGGCGCGGATCATGTCTTCAGTCGGCGAGGTCACCCGAACGCGCTCGGTGTACGTCGTCGACGAACTCCGGCGGGAGTCCGTCGCCGGAACCGCCCTCATCGAAAAAGATGAGATGGACGATATTCAGGACGCCGACGACCTGCGTGACCTGATTATGGAGCGCGGCGAGGAACACGAAGAAGTGGCCTGAGTGGTTGTTGTCTGTTTTCAGCTGTCGACCGCTGAGTCCGTATCCCGTTTTGCCACGCCACTGACAGCAGGCCACCGTAATTCCATAGGTTCAGCCGCTTCGTAGCGTCAGACCAGTACAAAACGTCAGTCGCGACCGTCCTACTGTCCGTATGTCTCTTCGAGATACTCGACAATGTCGTCGGATTCAGGCATCCCGTCGACGCCGTTGTCCGTGTCGACGAGGACAGGAACACCAGTCTGGCCTGAGACTTCCTTCACTTCGGTCCGCTCGCTGTGTGACCGCGGAACCATGTGTGACTCGTAGTCGAGTTCGAGTTCGTCGAGTTTCTCGATGACCTTTGCGCAGAATGGACAGCCTTCTAGTTCGTAGAGTTCGAGGTTCGACATCTCGTCTGCTGTAGTAGTTCGACCGGAAAAAGGGCGTCGGAGGTGTGTTTCGGTCGCACAGCACCGTCAGAGCGTGCTAGTGAGGATACCGCCGGTTCGGACGATGAAGTAGACGACGAAGGCGGCCGCAAGCACCCACTGTCCGAGGAGTACGTCATCGAACTCGCCTTGTGCCGTCTTGACGACGGGGTAGGAGATGATGCCAGCGGCGATACCGTAGGCGATGGAGTAGGTGAACGGCATCACCATGATAGTCAGACCCGCGGGTACGGCGTGGGCGAAGTCGTCCCACTGGATATCAACGACGTTGCGCATCATCAGCACGGCGACGACCACCAGCGCAATGTGGGAGGCGTAGAGCGGAATCGCGCTCGCAAGCGGGACGACGACGAGCGACGCGAGGAAGAGGACGGCGACGACGAGCGCGGTCAGGCCGGTTCGGCCGCCCTCCTCAACGCCGGTCGCCGACTCGATGAACGTTGTCACCGTCGAGGTGCCGAGCATCCCGCCGATGGTGGTGCCGACGGCGTCGGCCATCAGCGGCTTGTCGATGTCGGGGAAGTCGCCGTTCTCATCTAAGAAGCCGCCGGCCTGCCCAACTCCGACAAGCGTCCCGGCGGTGTCGAAGAAGTCCACGAAAAAGAACGTGAACACGATGAGAGCGAAGGAGAACGCCTGAACGTTGCCAAAGCCCGCGACGAACGCGCCCGCCAACGGCGTGATGTCGTACTGGGCCGAGGCGAGACGCGAAGCGTCGAACCCGCCGTTTCGGACGGCCTCGGTCGCCAGCACCCCGGGATCGGCGAGGCCGGCGAACGTCGCTATCGCGCCGGCAATCGTCGTCAGGATGATACCGAAGATGATGGACCCTCGCATCCCAGTCGCGTACAGAACGAAGGTGAGAAACAGACCGAATACCGAGAGAATCGTCACGGGGTCGCTGGCGATGTTGCCCGTACCGACAAGCGTCGCCGGATCGTCGACGACGATGCCCATAGCCTGCAGGCCGATGATTGCGAGAAACAGGCCGATACCGGTCCCAACCGCGAACTTCACCGGTTCGGGGAACAGTTTGATGATGTACTCACGAGCGCCGACCGCGGTGAGGATGATGAAGATGACCCCTTCAACGAAGATAGCTGCGAGCGCTGTCTGCCACGGGACACCGAGGACGCCGACAACGGTGATAGCGAAGAAGGCGTTCAAGCCGAGACCCGGCGCGAGGCCGAAGGGTCGATTCGCGTAGAAAGCCATAACCAGCATCGCGACCGCCGACGAGAGGATAGTCACGACGGCGAGCATCTGGAATATTTCGCCGGGGCCGTAGCCAGAGATGGCGATGCCGCCCGGCGTGTTGTCGTCGGGGAACGCCGTGAGAATCGCCGGGTTCAGGACGACGATGTAGCTCATCGTCAGGAACGTCGTTATCCCAGCCAGAATCTCCGTCCGTACGTCGGTGCCGTGCTCTTCAAGTCCAAACAACGCTTCGAGTATTCCAGCCATTTATCCGCTTCTCTGTACAAACCGTCTTAAGCGTGGCGAGAGCAGCTAATAGTTGTCGACTTGACGGCGTGTCCGGTGGTCGGACGCGCTGTCAGACAGCGCCGATCAGCCGTTGACGTCTTCTGGTGCGTCAGCAAGCAGGTCCGACGCCGTCACGAGCGATGAGAGTTCGAGGTCGTGCTCGGTAAGATTCTCGCTGGCTCCTTCCTCGCGGTCGACGACGACGAGCACGCGGTCGACGACAGCACCGGCCTCGCGGAGCGCCTCGGCGGCGTCGATGGCACTCTGGCCGGTCGTCGCGATGTCTTCGAGGATGACGACCTCCTCGCCCTCGGTTAGGTCGCCCTCGATGCGGTTGCCCGTTCCGTACTCTTTGGCCTGCTTGCGGGCGATGACGTACGGGATATCCGTCTCGACGCTGGTGACCGCGACCAGTGGAACCGCGCCGAGAGCGACGCCAGCCAGTGTCGGCTGCTCGTCCCAGTCAGCGATCCGCTCGGCGAAGGACTCGGCGATGTGTTGCAGACATGTGGGGTTCGTCTCGAAGACGTACTTGTCGACGTAGTAGCTCGACGTACCACCGTGAGATAGCTCGAATTCACCGAACTTGACAGCGTCCGCATCCCGGAGCGCCGCGATGAGTTCCTCATTCGCCATACGCCCACTGAGCGGTCACGGGGCTAATGACTGTTGGAATCGACCGCGTGCGTCGGACTGATGGCGACATTCCTAAGCCCCTTGGCCTCAGATACTGCCTCGAATGCAAGTGTTCGGGTCGAGCGGCGTCCGAGGTGTCGCGGGCGATGAGCTGACACCGCGGTACGTCCTTCGGGTTGCACAGGCCGCCGGGGACGTCTGGCGTGACGACCACGACCATGTCGCAATCGCCCGAGATACGCGGACAACCGGGCGAACGTTCACCAACGCCGCAACCAGCGGGTTGACGACCGTCGGGTTCGATGTCGACCGCCTCGGTGTCATCCCGACACCGGGACTGCAGGCCTACTGCGAACGCGAAGGCATCCCCGGCGTCATGATTACAGCGAGCCACAATCCCGCGGCGTACAATGGCGTGAAGCTCATCGGTGCAGACGGCGTCGAGCTAACACGGAAGACGCTCGACCACGTCGAAACAGCGCTCCGTGACGACGCACCGGAGTACGCGAACTGGGAGACGGTTGGGACCGACATCGATGTCGGCAGCGCCCGCCGCCGGTACCGCGAGCAGGTGCTGGCCGCTGTCGACCGCGACCGCATCGCCGCCGCCGACCTCACTGTCGTTGTCGATCCCGGCCACGGGGCCGGGTCACTGACCAGTCCCGACCTGTTCCGCGAACTCGGCTGTGAGGTGCACACCGTCAACACCCAGCCCGACGGTCATTTCCCCGGCCGCGATCCCGAGCCCGTCGCCAAGAACCTCAAAGACCTTCGGACGTTTGTGCAGGCGACCGACGCCGACCTCGGGTTCGCCCACGACGGTGACGCCGACCGGGCGATGTTCGTCGACGAGACGGGGGCACACATCGAGGGCGACGCCGCGCTGGCCGCGCTCGCAGCCGCGGAAATCGACGCTGGCGACGGCGTCGTTTCGGCGGTCAACGCCTCACAGCGGCTGGTCGACGTGGTCGAGGACGCCGACGCCACCCTGTCGCTGACCCCCATCGGCTCGACGTACATCGTCAGCCGCATCCGAAAGCTCCAGAACGAGGGGACGCACGTCGCCATCTCCGGCGAAGGCAACGGCGGCATCCTCTTTCCCGACTACCGGATCGCCAGGGACGGTGCGTTCACCGCCGCGAAGTTCCTCGAACTCGTTGCCGAGACGCCCGCAAGCGAGATCGCCGCGGCGTACGACGACTACCACAACGTCAGGGAAAACCTCCGGTATGAAACCGAAGACGAGCGCGAGGCGATGCTCAAAGGAATCGAGGCCCACGCGAACGACACGACGGCAGACCTCGACACGACGGACGGCTACCGCCTCGACTACGGCGACGGGTGGGTGCTCGCCCGGCCCTCCGGGACAGAGCCCGTTGTCCGCGTCTACGCCGAGGCGCGCACGGCAGAGAAGGCAGAAGAACTGGCCGAGACGATGGTCGAACAAGCGACACAGTAGAACGACCTACACTGACGAATAACGCGTCAGCGCGTCTTCGATAGCCGCCTTTCGTTCCCGTGCAGCCGACAGCTCCCGCTCGACGGCACCACTTTCGAGGCGCTCTCGTTCGGCGTCTGTGAGTTCCGAGCGAGCGATGGCACTCTCCCGCAACTGCTCGTAGTCGTCCCGCTGTGCGAGTGCGCGCACGTCGCGGAGCGCCGCAACGACAGACTCGTCGGCAAAGCGGGCGACGACCGAACGGAATTCCCGGCAGCGCCACGGCAGTTCAGTAGCCGACGGCGGCGGCCAGTCGAGACACACAGGCTCCGCATCGAGCCGTCGGAGATACGTCTGTCGGGTGGCAACAGCGCTCCGGAGCGCCGCCGCGTCGTCGACGTAGTGGTCCAGTTTCGAGGCAGAGTAGTCGGCGTACTCAAGCAGCTTCGGGATCGGCACCAGACCGGTGTCGTGCTCGCGGACGTACGACAGCAGTTCCTCGGGCGGAGAGCGGAACGCAACCAGCGGATACGCGTCCGCCCGCTCGATGACCGCCAGCACGTCTCTGGCCGGCGTATCGCTCCGGAACGACCGGAACGCCTCGGTGACGGCGTCGTTGTATCGCTCGATGGGGTCCTGGAGCCGTTCAACAGGTGCGTCGAGATCGGCGTCGCCGAGTCGCTGGAGGCGTTCGAGATCGTCGATGCGGTCACTCAGTTCCTCGCGTCGATGGCCGGCATCGCGACGTGCCTTCTTGTACCGCTCGCGCGCGTCTTCGCGGTCGTCAAGCCGCGCGGTCAGATCCGCAATCGGGGAGAGCATCTCGCGGGCCTCCGCGAAGTCACTCTCGGTGAGCCGCCGCTGCTGGAGGAAGTCGTCGACATCCTCGAAAGTGTCGCGCCCGGGCAGGTCCGCAGGCAGGTCGTCGGTCAGCGTCCCGACCCGGCCCTGAAACTCCATGAACGCCTCGAAGTCGCCGCCGCCGGTCGCCCGCCCGTCATAGCTGTCCAACAGGTTCCGCAGTTCCCGGTAGATGTCACGACACTCCCGGAGCGGGTCCGCCCCGACCTCCTCGACACGCTCGCGAGCCCGGTCGTACTCCTGTGCAGCCGTTTCGAGCGTCTTGACAGCGTCAGGCAGGTCACCGTCGATATCGAGGTCGGTGTCGGAGCGAGCCATCAGTACACGTCGTCTGGATCGAACACCTTTTCGCCGACTGTCTCGCCGTCGACGGTGCGGTGGAAACAGGACTCGTACCCAGTGTGACAGGCCCCGCCAGTCTGGTCGACGACGTACAGCAGCGCGTCCCCATCGCAGTCGACCCGGACCTCTTCGACGGCCTGCGTGTGCCCGCTCGTCCCGCCCTTCCGCCAGAGTTCGTCACGGCTCCGCGAGTAGTAGTGTGCATCCCCCGTTTCGCGAGTCTTCTGGAGCGCTTCCTCGGTGACGTAGGCGAGCATGAGTACCTCACCGGTGTCGGCATCCTGGGCGACTGCTGGGATATACTCCTGTTCGTCGAACGCGAGGTCCACGTCGGTCATACTCGGTCGGAGGCGTGTCCGGAAAATAGGTCTTCTGCTCAGATGGGGCAGACAGTCCGTGTCAGCGTCCCGTGTTAGAAGTCATAGCTGAGTGTCGTCCCGTGCAGTGTCGCTGGCGCTATGCTAGCCCGACCGCCTGCAACAGCGAGAACAGTACGTCGCCGTAGGTGAGCGAGACAACCAGCCCGACGAACATCGGGACGAGGAAGGGGATTCCGGGCGAGATCCACACTTCATCGCTGGTGATTAGCACCTCCAGCCCGTCGCGGAGCTGGTCGGGTGACGTGCCGTACGCCGAGTGGTCGATGTCGTCCAGAAACCGCTCTGCGCCCCAGGGGTCATCGACGGCGTCCAGGTCAGCTTTCGGCGACGCCGCAGTAGCGTCGTCAGTGGCAGTCGGGTTAGTCACTTCGTTGCCGGTCACCGGGTCCCCGCCATCAGTCGCCAGGGAGCCGTCACCGGGGTCGTTCGGGTTCGCCGGGAGCGAGGTCGGGAGGCGATGACGAGTGGGGTCCGAGCGGATGTCACCAAGGGTACAGCCGCGCCAGCGAAGATACATCCGCAGGGCATCGAGGTCGACGCCGTCTCGGTCGAAGCCATCGGGCGATTCAAGCAGGCGGCCGTACTCCTCGGTGATGCTGTCGACAGACACGGGCCGTCCGATAAACATCGCCAGCGAGAGGCGGCCACGGGTAACGTTCCGTGCGGCGACGCCCAGCGGGTAGGCAATGCCAGCAAGAACGGTGTTCGAGAGGACCGTCAGCGAGAAGACGCCGATAGCAGTCTGCTGGAGCGGCAGGGCGACAGACGGCAGGTAGTACACTGGATAGACGGGAAAGAGGACGGCGACAAGCATGAACGCCTTCGCGTCGGCCCCACCGAAGCCGCCGATGAGCCAGAAGCCATACGACAGCGGGATGACGAAGCCGAGGCTGATCACGATCCGGATGAAGAACAACCGTTGCCCGACCGTAGTTGGGCCAGCCCATACCGTGTAAGCGTCCCACAGCATGAGCACGACCGCAAGCACAGCCAGTGGAGCCCAAGTCCGGTTAGGCACCCGGCGGGTTTTCACGTCGCGGTAGGCCGCCCACCCGAACACCGGGACGGCGACGAGGCGAAGCAGGTCCGGTATCGACCCGAGCACGGCTTTACTCAACACAGCAGTGCCCCTAATTGTTCCGGTGCTACGAGCTGTGACTCCCCACGACGAAGTCGCCGTCTTCACGCTCCAGTCTGGTCTCTCTTGAGACCCTACGAGTACGCGATATTCAGTTCCAGTTCGTTCGCTGTTTCGAGGAGCTTGTCTGCCAGTTCGCGTTCCGATTGGTCACCCCGCAGTCTGTGTGCCGGCCCCGAGATGCTCAGTGCGCCGAGAGGGGTCCCGTCGGTTCGCTTGATTGGAACGCCGACGGCGTACACGCCCTCAATGGCTTCCTCGTCGTTTACACTGTAGCCCTCGCTCCGGATGTCAGCGAGTTCCTCCCGCAACGCCTCACGGTCAGTAATCGTGTTGTCCGTGAGTGGTTCGAGTCCGGTTCGGTCGGCAATCTCGTCGACGGTTTCCGATGGATAACACGCAAAAATGGCCTTGCCTGCCGCTGAGGCGTGAAGTGGGATCGGATCTCCGATGCTTGAATTTGGCGTATCTATCGCGTTTCGACCGGTTTCGCGGTGGACGTAGACGGCCCGTCCGTGTTCCGGGACGAGGAACTGTGCAGATTCGTTCGTCTGTTCGGCCAGCGCGGCCACTTTGGGCCGGAGCTTCGAATAGCTCCTTTTTCGAGTGCGGGCAGCCTCACCGAGCGGGACGAATTTGAGACTGACGTAGTACTGCTCACCTTTCTTGACCAGATATCCGAGTTCATGTAGCGTCGTAAGGTGTCGGTGAACAGTACTCTTCACCATATCCAGTTCTGCCGCCAGTTCTGTGACCCGAACACCGTCCAGTGATCGGACAGCTTCGACGACTTCAAACGCTGTTTCGGTCGTCTCTATTGCTCTATTCGTTGTCTGTACGGGCTCTCGTTTGATTTGCTCACCGATATCCTCCGGAGTCATCGCTTGGTTATCAGATAGATGCTGACGAACGAAAATGTTCCGCAGAGTAGAACCCACGGCTCGGGGATACACACGCTCGGATCCTCGCACGCGATAAGGTTTTAACCAGGGGCTAACTTGTCCGCCTCCCTTTCAGTCCGAAGCGGTCAGACCCCTGCTGTCAGGTGATTCGACTGGTGGAACAGTTAGAATCACACTTGGGCAAGCTTCTGCTGGAATCGGGCCGTTATTAGTGGACGTTTGAATATACATCCGACATATAGATTGTAGGTGTAATCTAATTATACGATATAATGGAGAGTTTGTAGATTTATATCCCGTTCCGCCTGACAAAACAAAACCAGATGGGAAATATTTTTAACAATCGTTAATTAAATGTAGTCCCATGAAAGGAATGTTAGAGTATGACACTCTCGAAGAGGGTCGACACTGTAACTACTATCAGTACGATAGACCACTCCAGTTCGAACTCAGGCGACACTGCAACGCTGAGGAACTTGACTGGGGCGAACCGAACCTGCGCGATTTCGGCGATACCATCGGTCATACCGTCGCCGACAATGCCGACGTCGCCGATAATAATCCACCAGAACTCCATACCTACGACAAGCGAGGCAACCGCATCAACGACGTCAAGCAGCATCCTGCACATATCGAGAACGAGCGCATCGTCTACGAGGATGGCGTCATCGCCGACGCATTCAAGGCCCCGCCAGGCCGCGACGAACCCGTCTCCTTCCCCTATCACTTCGGAAAATTCTATCTGATGGAGTACGCCTCCAGCGTCGGCCTCGGTTGCCCTGGCGCGATGACCGGCGGAGCGGCGCTCGTCTTGGACAAGTTCGACGACGGATCGCTGGATGAGTTCTACGACGGCCTCACCGCCCGCGAGTACGACGACTTGATGACGGGCGCGATGTTCCTCACCGAGAAGCAGGGCGGGACCGACGTCGGTGCCAACGAGGTGACCGCCGAACCCCAAGACGACGGCACTTACGAACTCTACGGCGAGAAGTGGTTCTGTTCGAACGTCGATTCGGCGGCCGCGCTCGTGTTGGCACGGCGTCCCGATGCCCCCGAGGGCACCGAGGGCCTCTCGTTGTTTCTCGTGTCGTCACACGACCGGGACGGCGAACCCACCGACTACCGCTTCCGTCGTCTGAAGGATAAGCTTGGAACGGTAACTGTTCCGACCGGCGAAGTGGTCTTCGAGGGCGCCGAGGCGTACCTCATCGGTGAACCCGAAAACGGGTTCCGGCAGATGTCTGAAATGCTCAACATGGAGCGCCTCTACAACTCCGTCAGTTCCTGTGCGGTCATGGGGCGCAGTCTGCTGGAATCGAAGGTCCACGCCGCCAACCGCGAGGTGTTCGGTAAGCGCCTCGACGAGCATCCGTTGATGCGGCGGGACCTCCTCGAAATGGCAACCGACCACGAAGCCGCACTCGCGTTCACGTTCGAGACCGTTGAGGCGTTCCATCGGCGCGAACGCAAGGACGACGAAAAGGCGAGTCAACTCATGCGCGTGCTCGTTCCGACGGCGAAGTATCGGACAGCGCGGATGGCCGTTGACACCGCCTCTTACGCCATGGAAATCAAGGGTGGCGACGGCTACGTCGAAGAGTTCGTCCACCCGAGGCTTCTCCGGAACGCCCAGGTACTACCCATCTGGGAGGGAGCCTCAAATGTGATGGCGCTCGACGTACTCCGTGCGATGGACCGCGAGGACGCCCACGAGCCGCTATTGGGGCTGGTCGACGAGCGCCTCGACGCCGTCTCCCACCCTGTGCTCGAATCCCTCGCCGCCGATGTCGAAGAGGCGCGTGACGGGCTGACGAAGGCTATTTTCACCATCGGAGCCGAGGATGTCGACTATGCCCAGCGACAGGCGAAGGAGGTCACGAACTACATCTTCGACGTGACGACCGCCGCCATCCTTCTGGAACAGGCCCAGAACCAACTCGACGAGGAAGGGAACGCCCGAAAGGCCGCCGTTGCAAAGCAGTTCGTCGACGACTCGCTACGCGAAGCCGACGAACGCGGCATCACCTCCGTGGACGACCTGTCCGTTGATATGTTCGATGCCATCGTGCGATACGCCGACCTCGATCCCGACCACCTTGCGGAGGTACCGAACTGATGTTCACGTTTCCACACACACTCGACCGAGCGAAGACGCTGTTCCCGGACGCCGGAATCAGCGACGGGGAGAACCACCAGACGTACCGCCAGACAGCTTCGAACGCGGCGTGCGTAGCGACTGAACTGGACCAGCGCGGCGTGAGCGAGGGTGATGTCGTTGCAGTAGCTGCGTGGAATACGCCCGAGTTCTTCGAGTTGCTGTACGCGGTCACCGGTATCGGGGCAGTCATCTATCCGGTTAACGTCAATCTCCCGTCGGAGCAAATCGGGTACACTATCGACCGAGCCGACACTGACCTGCTCGTCTACGGTCCCGACTTCGCCAAAATCGCCGGCTCGTACCCGGGCGATACCGTCCCGATCTCGGAACTGCAAGGCGCCGAGGAGGAGACCGAGCTGTCGGCTGATCCTGACGATCCGGCGGTCATCCTATTCACTTCCGGGACGACCGGGATGCCCAAGGCTGTCCGCTATACGCACGAAAAGATGGTCCAGGGCGCCCTGGCGATGGCACACCAGATGGCGGAGTACTCGACCCCGGCGTCGCTTTCGGCCGAGGACGCGGTCTTCCCGGGAATCCCGATGTACCACCTCCTCTCGTGGGGGACGACGATCTTTGCGCCGTACCTCGGGGCGGACCTCGTGCTGGCCGGGCGGTTCGACCCGGACCGTCTCGGTGGTGCTGTCGAATCCGGCGAAGCGACGTGGTCCTGTCTTGTCCCGACCATGGCCGTTCAGTTGCTCGAAACGGAGCACGATATCGAGGGGCTGACCCTCCTGACTGGTGGAAGCGTGGTCAAGCGCGGATTGACTGACCGACTCCGCGACGCAGGCGTCTCCTTCGCCACGATTTACGGTGGGACAGATATGCTCGCGGTTGGCATCACGCTCTGGACAGAGCACGCGCGAGAAGCCGGGTACGAGTACGTGCGTCGGGCAACCCACCCGGTACCGTACGTCGACGTCGAGGTTGACGAAAGTGAGGGACAAAACGGGATGGGCGAGCTACTGGTTCGCACACCCTGGCTTCCGGACGGCTACCACGGCTCCCCCGACGATGCAGACGGAGCGTACGTGGACGGCTGGTTCCACACTGGCGACCTCGCCCGCCGACACCCTGATGGCGGCATCACGATAGTTGACCGCTTGACCGACACGATCAAAAGCGGCGGCGAGTGGATTCCGAGCGGTGTCCTCGAATCGGCCATCTCCGAGACCGACGGCGTCGAGAGCGTAGCCGTGCTCGCGAAACCGGACGAGGAGTGGGGCGAACGTCCCCTAGCAGCCGTCAAAGGGGACGCCTCCGAGGACGCAATACGGGCAGACCTTGACGCGAAAAGCGAGACCGGACGGATCGAGTCGTGGTGGATTCCCGACGACATTCGGTTCCTCGACGAGATGCCCCTCACTAGCACGGGGAAGATTCAAAAGCGGTCGTTACGGGACCAACTGTTAGACACCGCTCAGTCAGAGGATAAATGAAACGCGAAGGTCACGCCGTGCTCGGGGCTTCGTCAGCGAGCGGGCTGTGCGGCAAGTTTGCACCGTTCGGCGGGTCGGTCTGAGAGTCGACTGGCCGCGACTTGTCTGACGAGATCACGAGCGAACACGGACCGACGACGCTCCACGACGACGGTGTCCCAAACAGCACGGCCGACACCGAGTAGGCGCTGTCCTCCGTCGTTACGTCCGGGTGGTCGACCGACTGTTCCAGATGGATCTCCAACGTCGCCAGATGCGTGGCGAACTCTCGGAACTGCTCGGCGAGTCGACGGTCAAAACGTCTCCAGGGCGAATTGCAGCGCTTCAGGCGATTGCTTATCTAGATGACGACAGGTCATTAAACGGTGTTAGAACCGCCCTGTGTCAAAAAATTCCGCGACTTCCGCGTTCATCGGACACGGGCGGAGCTGCGATTGTGAAACGCAGATTTCACGCCGTTAATTATATGACGCGGTTCTGCAGGTAGTCGAGGTGCTTGGCGTTGTAAACGATCTTGACCTCGTCAGCGTCCGGGCTGCCGATACAGGTCAGTCGGACGTTCTTGTCTTCGACTTCCTCGTCGCTGAGGATCTGCTGCATGTCCATGTCGATATCGCCTTCGAGGACGATGGCTGCACAGTTTGCACAGGCGCCGGCGCGGCACGAGAAGGGCCAGTCGTAGCCCTGTGCCTCGGCAGCCTCGAGGATATACTCGCCCTGGTTCACGTCGAGAGAACCATGGTCCTCGTCGTCGAGGTCGAGGTCGGACGCCTCTGCGAAGACGTCGTCGTCGTACATGTCCCAGCCGTTATCGTCCACTACTTCGTAGTTAAGGTACTCTACCGTGGGCATCAACAGATCGGTTCGGACCCCGCACTGTTAGACTTTGCCCTTCGGAGTTCTGCCCTGCAGAATAATGAGGGACAGCGGATGTATTCGTCGCAAAACCGACAACATCTTTCGTGGGAATTACATCGACGTCGCTCAGGCGACCGGCAGGAATCGGAAGACGAGATACGCCGCGACAGTTGCGATGGATGGCACGATGTTCTGGAGGAAGATGACCCGGGCGGTCGTCCCCGGTTCGAACAGATCTGACGCCGACGGGATATCCTCACGGGATTCCTCACCGATGGGTTCGGTCTCGGCCGGTTCCGGCGTCCCCTTGTTGCCACCGACAGTCGGTGCGTCCGTGGCCTCCGCGTCGGTGGTCAGCGCACCGACGGAGGCAACAGGGGCCTCACCCTGGACAGTATCGGACAGACTCGTCGTCCGCGTCGCCCGACCCCAGCCGAGGCCAACGATGCTCATCGTGGCGATGATGACGAAACTGGCGGGGATGCCAAGCGCCGAGAGGACGGTCACAATCGTCGAGGCGACCGATGCGACGACGATTGCGGCGACCAGCGGGAGGTCAGTGAGGTCGTTGCCGACCGTGTCCATCGTCCGCCGGGCGATGGTGAACGCACCGAGGCCGATGGCACTGCCGCCAAGCAAGATGGCCGGGAACATCTCCAGGGAGCCGTTGCCCACGAGCGGGGCAACGGCGTTAGCGACGTTCGAAGCGCCGGCGGAGAAGCCCATGTAACAGCCGATGCCGATGACGACGACGGTTCCGATGAACTCCCGCCGCGTCGTGTTGTCGCCGAGTATCGGCCACGGAAACGCCCCGGAGCGGTCGAAACCGAGCAGCGCGCCTTCGCTCTGGGAGACGGCGAACCACTCGACGAGTGTCGGATAGAAGTACCGGCCGATGACGCCGCTGACCCAGAAGGCGATTATCGGCGAGACGAGCCACCAGGAGACGATCTCCAGCATCAGGGCGGCGTTCAGTGTCCCGCGAGCGAGACCGAGTCCGGCAATCGCTCCGACAGCCGTCATCGACGTGGACGCTGGAACACCAACCACGTTCGATAGGAACAGCGCGACACCAATGAAAAACAGGACAATAATGCTAATCAGCGGCGAGAACTGCGTCGCGACGAGGTCACTCCCCAGGCTCTCGACGACCGCCGGCCCGACAATCAGACCGCCAGCGAGAGCGAATATCGTCATCAGCGCCGCTGCTGAGAGCTTCGATAGCGTGTTCGATCCGACAGCAGGGCCGAACGCCACCCCAGTAGAGGAGCCCCCGATGTTGAAGCCGACGAAGATAGCCACCAGAACACCGAGAGCAAAGAGAAGTTCGACCATACAGATTCCAATCGGGGTGGCCGCTAAAGGCTACCGTCTTCAGGCCACGCTTGTGGAACAGAGCCGCTAATACGCCAGTATATACTGGAAGACGAGGTATGAAGCGGTAGCTGAGATCGACGGGGTCAGAATCCAAAGCATCACAACACGTCCGGTCGCCGCTGGATCGAAGAGGTCCGCGGCAGTTGTCACCGACTCCGGCTCCTCCTCCCCAATTGGTTGGATCTCACGATCCTCCGGGGGAGCCCAGGCGGTTTCGTCACGGTCAGCCGTCAGCGCATCAACAGTGACGTTGCCGCCCCCACCACCCGCAGCAGCGCCGCTGACGGCCGCACCCGCCGCGTCAGCTAACGAAGTTGTTCGGGTGGCTCGCCCCCAGCCCAGGCCAACGACACACATCGTCGCCGAGACAGCAAGACTCGCTGGGATGCCGGCCCAGGACAGCAGGCCGATGATAGTCGCGCTCACTGTCTCGACAATGAGTGCCGCCAGGATCGGGAGTTCGGTCAGATCGTTACCGACGGTGTCGAGCGTCCGTCGGGCGATGGTGAACGCACCCAGGCTGATCGCTGCGCCGGCAAGGGCAACACCAGGGTAGAGGTCCAGTTCGCCGCTTCCAACAAGTGGGGCAACAGCGTTCGCAGTATTGGATGCACCCGCAGAAAACGCCATGTAACAGCCGATTGCGACGACGAGAAACCTCCCGACTCGCTCTCGCTTTGTCGTCTCGGTCCCCTTACTTTCGAAGGCAATCCTGACTTCTAGGTGGGGATAAAGGTAGCGTCCGATGACCGCAGAGAGCCAAAAGGCGACGATAGGGGCGACAAGCCACCACGAGATGATGCGCCCCATCACGGTCCAGTTGATGGTCCCAGTCGCCACACCGAGACCGGCTATCGCGCCGACAGCAGTCATCGAGGTCGATGCCGGAACGCCAAAGAGGTTCGAGACCAGCAAGGCGAAACCGATAAAAAAGAGGATGGTGACGCTCGCGACGAGCGTGAACTGCCCGCTGGGAACGATGCGACCCCCCATCGTGTCGATGACCTCCGTCCCGATGGTTGCCCCACCGAGTAGTGCGAACACGGACATCAGGGCTGCGGCCCACTCCTTCGAGAGCGTGTCCGATCCCACCGCCGGGCCGAACGCGACACCAGTCGAGGAACCGCCGATGTTGAATCCGACGAAGATGGCGACCAGAATACCGAGAGAGAACAGGACTGAGACCATGTCTGACAACAAACTCGGCCGGGTCTAAAGAATGCTGTTCGTGAAACCGGCGGCCCGCCGTGTCTCGGTTGCTCAGTCGCGTTCGTCCTCGCCGTCGTCGGCTGTCACCGTCTCCTCGACTTCCGCCGCCGTTTCTTCGACATCGCTTGCCGTCTCTTTGGCCGCTGTGACTTCTTCTGTCACCGACTCGGCAGTCTGCTTTGCGTCGCTTGTCTTGTCCTTGACTTCGGTTGTTTTGTCTTTGACTTCCGTTGTCGTGTCTTTCGCCTCTGTCGCCGTGTCTTTGACCTCGGTTGTCGTGCCTTTCACTTCCGCCGTCTTGTCCTTGACTTCAGTGACCTTCTCGGCGGCTTCCGCATCGCCCGTCCTGGTCGCGGACTCTTCGACTTCGTCTGCAGTCTCTTCGACTTCCTCAACGGTCTGTTCGACCGTATCGACTGTCTGTTCGACCTCGTCTGCAGTCTCTTCTACTTCGGCGGCTGTCTGCTCGACATCCTCGGCGGCTTCGTCGACCGTGTCCGCAGCGCTCTCGACCTCGTCAGCGGTCGACTCCAGTTCCTCAGCAGTCGTTTCCAGTTGCTCGGCAGCTGCTTCGAGTTCGGCCGCCTTCGTGGCGACATCTTCGTTGGTCCGTTCGAGGACGTTCGCGAGGACGAGAAACTGCAGAAGGCCAACGATGACGAACGCTGTGACGGCGATACTCGTTGCGGTCGCAAGCACTGAGACCGTCTCCGGGTCCAGAGAAACGACGCCGAGAACGGTGAACACGTACGCAAGCCCCAGTCCGGCGGCGACGGCCACGACGGCCTGCGTGAACAACCGGTACTGCCGCTCGTAGTCGCCGAACATCACCGCTTCGAGACTGCGAGCCAGCGACGTCAGTACTGGGATATCAGGGGACATGGTTTGATAATACTTGCCAGCGGGATAAAATGCACCACTCCACAGACACCGTCTGTCGCTCCAGAGCATGGCGTGGCACGTGCCAGCGTGGTCGCGGGACCGACACGCTTTCGCCTGTCGCAATCCGAGCCACGCGCATGTTCTCCGAGTTCGAGGTCGTACCCGCAGTCGACATGCAGGACGGGCAAGTGGTCCAGCTGGTCGGCGGCGAGCGGGGCACCGAAAAGACCTACGGCGATCCAGTCGAGGCCGCAAAGCGGTGGGTCGACGCCGGCGCACAGACGCTCCACCTCGTCGACCTCGACGGGGCGTTCGAGGGTGAGCGACAGAACGCGGCGGCTATCGACGCCGTCCTCAACGCGGTGGGTTCAGATGTCGACGTCCAGCTGGGCGGTGGCATCCGAACCGCCGAAGACGCCGTCTCCCTGCTGGACCGCGGGCTGGACCGTGTCATCCTCGGGACAGCAGCCGTCGAGACGCCGGAAATCGTCGGCGAAATCAGCGATGAACACCCCGGCAGTGTGCTCGTGAGCCTCGACGCGAAGGGCGGTGAGGTGGTCGTCTCGGGGTGGACCGAAGGCACCGGGCTGGACCCAGCCGAGGCCGCGGCCCGCTACGCCGACCTCGGAGCCGGTGGCATTCTCTTTACCGACGTTGACGTGGAGGGCCAACTCGACGGCGTCCGAACCGAGCCGGTTCGCCGTCTGGTCGACGCCGTGGACATGCCCGTGATCGCGAGCGGTGGCGTGGCGACAACCGACGACGTGCTGGCACTGGAATCCGCCGGAGCTGACGCCGTCGTCGTCGGCAGTGCGCTTTATGAGGGTGAATTCTCTCTGGAAGCGGCGATGGACGCTGTTTCCGAATCGTAAGACGGGAGCCGGAGTTCAGCCAGTTTTGTGAGGCCGCTATCCGACCGATTACTCCAGCGCGATGAACTGGAGCGTCGCCTGCGAGTGGCGAACCAACCCCACCAGGGAACTGTCTACGGCCCGTTTTTAAACGAAGTCGCATTTCTTTATCAAATATCAAGAAGTGGCTGCAGTGGGTAGGCGATGAAATTTCGCCCATCTCGCACACCACTTTGAACAGTGAGCATTACTTATCAAGCTCTCTCGCTCCAGTTGAAACGAAGGGTGGGTGGTTGAATGTATATCCGTGTGGCGACCCCAACAGTTGTATGGACCGCACCGAGGTACGTCGTTCCTGGGACAGGGTCTCCAAGACGTACGCCGAAAATCGGAACCCTACCGGTTCGGATGCGGCCCTGCTGGGTGACCTGCTCGATCAGTTGTCCGGAACGCCGACCGACCTCGATGTCGGCTGTGGCGACGGCGCACGGACGCTCGCGAACCTGCCACCGGACAGCATCGGTCTCGACTTCTCGCGTGCAGGCCTCGACCTCGCCGTAGAAACAGTTCCCAACAGCCGGCTCGTCCAAGGAGAGATGACGACGCTCCCAGTCGCGGCCGCAGCGTAGACGCGGTCACCGCCTATCACGCCGTCTTCCACGTCCCACGGGATCAGCACGCGACCGTCTATCAGGAGTTTGCTCGCGTTCTTCGACCGGGTGGCACAGTGCTGATAACACTGCCAAGCGGGCAGTTCGAGACCGTCGGGCAACCCTCGACCAGTTGGATGCTGCCGGCTTCACCGAGACCGAGACGGTGACGGCCACCGACCCGCTCGGGAGCGACAGCGAGTTCGTCTTCGCAACGCTGGGCGACGACTGACGCCCGTACTCAGTCGCCCAGGTCGTCGGCTGTGCTGACGTGCATCCCGACAAACCGCCAGTCCCGCGCCTCGCCAGTGGCTTCGAGGGTCCCACTCCAGCGGGTGTCGTACTCGTGGCGGACCTCGTTCTCGGTGTCGGTCCAGCACAGTTTGACACCGTCACTGAACCACGCGTGGCGCTCGCGTTCTGTGACCCGGAGCGCACGGCTCTCGACGGTCCAGTCCGTCGTCGTCTCGGTCTGCTCCTGTAGTCCTTCCCTGACAGCGTCTGTCCCAACTAATCGCTCTGAAAGGCCGTACTTGACGACCGACCGGTCCACGTCAGGGGCGAAAAACGGACCGAGGGGGTCGCCGGCCCGGAGCGCGGCGTAGTAGGTCTCAATCGTCGCTCTGGCGTCCATACATGCCAGTATGGCGGCCAGGCACTTCACTGACGCAGTTGGTAGTTGGACAACAGTCAACTCTCGTGGGTGTTTGGCCTGTCCGATACTGTGATCTAGCAACTGATCACAGCCCGTGCCGGACCCGCAATCCTTACGCCGCGGACGGCCACACGGACGGGTATGACAGAGGCGACGGGAATCGTCGGGGAGTTCCTCACGCTCAAGGAGGAGACCGACGCGGATCTGCTGGCGATGCAGTGTGGCGACTTCTACGAGTTCTTCGACGAGGACGCCGAGATCGTCGCCGACGAACTCGACCTGAAGGTGAGCCAGAAGTCCTCCCATGGCTCGTCGTATCCGATGGCCGGGGTCCCGGTCGACGATCTGACGCCGTACGTCTCCGCGCTGGTCGAACGGGGGTACCGGGTTGCGATTGCCGACCAGCACGAGACAGCCAGTGGGCACGCACGGGAGATAACGCGGGTCGTCACGCCCGGGACGCATCTGGAGACAGGCGATGAGTCAGCCCAGTACCTCGCTGCAGTAGTCCGAAACGACGGACGAGATGGCGACACGTATGGCATCGCCGCGACGGACGTGACTACGGGGCAGTTCCAGGTTACGCAACTGGACGACACCGACGCGGGCGAGGCGCTGACGGAACTGTACACGTTCGCGCCCGCGGAGATTCTCCCAGGCCCAGATCTCCGTAACGACGACGAGTTTCTGGACCGCCTGCGTGAGCGGACGGACGCAGCGCTGACGTTGCACGATTCAGCGTCGTTCGAGCCGGGGCGGGCAAGCCACACAGTGCGCGAGCAGTTCGGTAGCGAAGCGGTCGACAGCGTCGGCATCAGTGAGCAAGACGTGGCGGTACAGGCCGCCGGCGCAGTGCTGTCCTACGTCGAGGACACCGGTGTCGGCACGCTGGCGGCAGTCACACGGTTGCAGGCCTACGGCGAGCGCGACCACGTCGATCTCGACGCGACGACCCAGCGGAACCTCGAACTCACCGAGACGATGCAGGGCGATAGTTCGGGATCACTGTTTGACACTATTGACCACACTGTGACCGCCGCTGGCGGCCGACTGCTCCAGCAGTGGCTCCAGCGACCCCGACGGAACCGGGCCGAACTCCGGCAGCGTCAGTCCTGCGTCGCGGCGCTGTCGGAGGCGGCGATGGCACGCGAGCGGGTCCGCGAGACGCTTTCGGACGCCTACGACCTCGAACGGCTGGCCGCACGGGCAACGTCGGGCAGCGCTGACGCACGGGATCTGCGAGCGGTGCAGGAGACCCTGTCGCTGCTGGGACAGGTCGCCGACGCTGTCACAGAGACTGAGCGGCTGGCTGAGTCGCCCATTGCTGAAGCAGTCGCCGGAGCCGACCGCGAGGCGGCCGATACACTGGCGGCAGAACTCGACAGCGCGCTGGTCGCGGACCCGCCGGGGACGGTGCGCCAGGGCGGCCTGTTCAGGCGCGGGTACGACGACGACCTCGACGAGATCATCGGCGAGCACGAGGCCGCACTGGAGTGGCTCGACACGCTGCCGGACCGCGAAAAGGAACGAACCGGCATCACCCATCTCTCGGTCGACCGCAACAAGACCGACGGCTACTACATCCAGGTCGGAAAGAGCGAGACCGACGCCGTCCCCGATGAGTACCAGCACATCAAGACGCTCAAGAACTCCAAACGGTACACCACACCCGAACTCGACGAGAAGGAGCGGGACGTGTTGCGACTGGAGGAGCGACGCCACGACATGGAGTACGAGCGCTTCCGGACCCTCCGCGAGTGCGTTGCGGAGCGTGCGACACTGTTGCAGGACGTTGGCCGGACGCTGGCAGAACTCGACGCGTTCGCGTCGCTTGCAGTCCACGCAGTCGAGAACAACTGGACCAGACCGGCAGTCGTCGACGGCAATGAACTGTCGATTGAAGCCGGCCGCCATCCCGTCGTCGAGCAGACGACCGAGTTCGTCCCGAACGACCTCTACATGGACGATGACCGCCAGTTCCTCATCGTCACCGGGCCGAACATGAGCGGGAAGTCGACGTACATGCGCCAGGCCGCACTCATCACGCTGCTTGCCCAGGTCGGCAGTTTTGTTCCGGCGCGGTCAGCGACAGTCGGCCTTGTCGACGGCATCTTCACGCGGGTCGGCGCGCTGGACGAACTCGCACAGGGTCGCTCGACGTTCATGGTCGAGATGCAGGAACTGTCGAACATCCTCCACTCGGCGACCGACGAGTCGCTCGTAATACTGGACGAAGTGGGGCGCGGGACGGCCACGTTCGACGGCATCTCTATCGCCTGGGCGGCGACGGAGTACATCGTCAACTCGATCCAGTCGAAGACGCTGTTTGCGACGCACTACCACGAGCTGACGGCGCTGGGCGAGGAGCTGCCGACCGTCGAGAACGTCCACGTCGCGGTCGACGGCGAGCCACGGTCGTCAGGCAGCGACGGCGACGTGACCTTCCTCCGGACGGTCCGGGACGGACCGACTGACCGCTCCTACGGCGTCCACGTCGCCGACCTCGCGGGCGTTCCCGAGCCGGTCGTTGACCGGTCACAAGACGTTCTTGACCGCCTACGTGAGGACAAGGCCATCGAAATCCGAGGTAGCGAGCAGGACGGGAGCGGAACGACACAGGCCGTTTTCGATCTGGATTCGGGGAAGTTCACGGACGGGCCTGCCCAGGCGACCGACGAACCAGTCGCGACCGACGGCAGCCCTGCGCATCCGCCCGGGCCCGACGAGACGGCAGACGCGCTCGATCCGGAAGCTGAGGCCGTCCTGGCAGAGCTGACAGACCTAGATGTCAACGAAACGCCGCCCGTCGAACTGATGGCGAAAGTCAAGGAGTGGCAAGACGAACTGGACGGCGAGTAGCGGCTTACACAAGTAGCGAGGCGAATGCCCCCGACTTCAGGCCTGTCTCTTACCCCATAAGTCTCGGTGCTAACTTCGCGAGAAATGATGACCACGTTGAGTAAACCTGCCGTTCATTCTGATTACCGGCAAGGGAAGCGAGGCGGTCGCCAGTGAGGCGATCTCGGCTGATGTCACCGACTACCTCCAGAAAGGCAGCGGTACCAACCAGTACGGGCTGCTGGCGAACAGGCTCGTCAGCGCCGTCAAACGACCCACGCGGAGCACGCCCGGGAACGCCAACCGGAATACCTCATTTTCGTCCGCTATCCGGTCAACGCCGTCGGTGGCATTGTCATCTCGGTGTTCTTTTTCCGCCTGCTGTTCTACGGCGGCCGGATGCTCGCGGGTCAGGCGATAACCGACTCCATTGAGGGGACCATCGTCGGGTACTTCCTGTGGACGCTCTCGGCTACATCCTGCCTGGCTACGTGGTTTTCCAGTACACGGCACAGCGAGCCAGATGCCTCGGTGTGGCTCGGGGAGTACTGACCGGGCCGGACACAGGAGGTTTTACTTGCGGTGATAGCATTGTGACAGCTAACGCATCTGTCGCTCGCAGCCAGAGCACAGAGACGAGTGGTCTTCCGCCCAGACATGGACATCCGACACCTCACAACAGAACAGATCGTTCTCATCGTCGCGGCAGTAGTTGTTGTCAGCGTCCTTGCCGTTGCGACGTGGTCGGTGGCGTCAACGAGTGCGAGCACGGCCGACAGGCCGAAGTTCGACACGGACGTCGAGCAGCGCTACAAGTCGATAGACGGGATCGAGGCGCGGCAGACAACGACGATAACACGGAACGGGACGGTAACGAGCCAGACGATATACAACGCCACGCTCCGTCCGGGGACGGGAGAGAAACGGCTCGAAGTCGTCGACAGCACCGCAGAGCGATACGACCTGCGCGTGTCGAACGGGTCGACGCTGTGGCTATACGACCGGAGCAGCGCCGAGGCGACACGACTCTCTCTCAGCGGGACCGAGCCGAGTCAGGGCGCTCGCTTGCAACGGCTGTTCGCGCGGCTGAACATGTCTACGGCCAACGACACGACGGCCTCCCGCTCGGTCGAGCCGTTGCCTGTCGTGCCACAGGGCGAGCAGCGGCCGGCGGAGCTTGCTGGCGAGTCGGCGGCACAGATGGGCGTCAGCTACCGCGGAACGGAAACCGTTCAGGGGCACGAGACGTACGTTCTCCACGTCGCCCCGGAGAACGGCACGGCAGCCTACGAACAAACGCTGTGGGTCGACACCGAGCAGTTCTTCCCAGTCAAAAAGCGCACGGCCTGGACCGCTGAGGGAGAGCAAGCAGTCGTGACGACAACCTACGCGAACATTAGCTACGAGCCCGGAGTGAGCGACGACGTGTTCACCCCTGACTTCACCGCCAACACGACCGTCACCGTCCCGGAAACGCCGGAGACGCTGACGTATCGGTCAGTCAGTGCGCTCGAAGCCGACACGGAGATACGGGTTCCGGACCCCGACGTTCCGCCGTCGTTCGAACTGACATACGCGACGCAGACGCGGAACGGGATCAACGGGGTCGGCCTCCGCTACGTGAACCAGACGAGCCGTATCATGATTGCAAAGTACGACAGACCGGATCTGGGGACAGGCGGGAACGACACCGAGACAGTGACAATCGACGGACAACCAGCACAGGTCAGCCGCGATCTGACAGCGTCGGTCTCCTGGAGCTGTGAGTCCTACCGGTACACGGTTCGAGGCGACGGCGTCTCAGCGGAGCAACTCATCGCAATCGGGCAGTCCGTTGGCTGTCCAGCCTCCGACAAGTGATACTGTCGTCTGTACCGTCGTAGAGTGAGTCGGCATCCCCTGGTTCCGAAATCGGTGTGGCGTACAGCTGACAGTATGAGCCCTCCGGAACGAGGCCAGCGATGACGTGCTGATGGCTGATCAGGCCACCGTTTTCTGGGTCAGAAGTTCAACTGTGCGTTATATTATGGAACCCACCGTCGATACGGATGCAGCGGCCACGATGCTACCGTGCCACCGTGTCACCCATCATCGCCGCTGTCTGTCCACCACTCTGCCCCGGAATCCCCGGCCCGTAACCCTCTGGGGGTGGGGGTGTGGGTGAACCGCCAACTAGCGGTTTAGGTGACAGGACCAGTCCCTGCCATGCAGTCCGACAACCGTCACTTGGTCTCCGCTGGCACTACGGCCCTCCGAAACCCGCCGGCTTCTGACTCGGAAACTGACGGGACCTTTTATTCGGGGACCGGTTGTTTGTCCAGTACGTGAGTGAGGACCCGGCCGTGGGCGATCTCCTTGACCTGCTCAGCGACGAGTACGCCCGGGACATCCTCGCAGCAACGAGTGTCAAACCAATGTCCGCGAAACAACTCGCCGAACAGTGTGAGATGTCACAACCCACCGTGTATCGGCGGGTCGAGTGGCTCCAAGAGCACGGTCTGATCGAGGAACAGACCCGGATAGAGACGGGAGGTAACGACTACAGCGTCTTCGCTGCGACGCTCTCGGAGTTCTCGATGGCACTCGATGACGGCGAGTTCGAAGCGGCCATCGAGCGGACGGAACCGCCAGCGTTTCCGGGACAGGACGAACAGGACACCGCTGACCGATTCACAAAGATGTGGGAGAATCTCTGACATGGTTGCCGTGGCGACGCTCACCGAATGGCTCATCATCGGCCTGGCGTTCGGATCAACCGTGCTAGGCGGCTACGTCGGCTACCAGGCTTACCGGGGCTACCGTCGGCACAACAGCCGCACGATGCAGTATCTCTCTATCGGGCTGTTCTGTCTCACGGCGGTGGCCTTCGTCGTCGCGTTCATCGGCTCGGTACTCCTGCGGCAGGGATTGCTCCCGCTCCGGTTCCAGCAGCCGCTCACCCTCGTCACTCGCGCGTTCCAGTTCATCGGTGTCCTGTTCATCGCGTATTCGCTCCACTCGCGCGAGTGACAGGGAGGAAACGGCCCGTGCGTATGAAGTCAGTCGAGCGAGAACCAGTACGTATGCAGCAGTCGTCGGAGCCCCGTCCAACAGTTCGTATCGAGGGTTCCGAGCCGCTACTGCTCCCCTGGGACGTAGCCCCCGAAGCGATACCGTTTGACGTCGTTCGCGGCCCGCTGGCGTTCGAGTGTGCATCCGGCGACCGCATCGAACGCGAGTACGTCGGCATCACAGTGGTGGACCTGCTCGACGCGGTCGCCGCGCCCGGCGAGACGACTCACGTCCAGTTCGAATCCGCGAACGGAGATAGAGCGTGTATTCCGCTTTCGGACCTCAGCGATGCGATACTCGCGCTGGGAGAGGGGCCGGGGACCGCGCCGGGACGGCCGCGGTTCGTCTCGCCACACGTCCTCGGTCCGCGGACAGTCAAGAACGTCTGCCGCGTCCGGCCACTCGCCCTCGCCGCCGGCGCGGACCGCGAGGCGTACGAGGCGCTCCCACTCGACGACTAACGTTACTCCAGTAGGCCGATATCCTTCGCGACGCGGTCAGCGAGTTCGTCCAGCACCGCGGGGTCGACCTCAGCGACTGGGTCACCGTCGTGGAGTTGCTCGTTGTGCCGGGCGACCGCGTCCTCGACGTCGTCAAACGCGACCGACGTTCGGGTGCCACAGGCCTCACAGACCACCGGAATCTCGGGGAGGTCGGTTTCAGTCATTGGCGTCGGTTCGCTACGCTGTTTGATAAACCGTCCGGAGCAACGCGTCGACTCCGTCTCACTCAAGGACGCTCTTTGGCCGCTTGAGGGAGAACTCCTGCTCGGTGATGCGTTCGTACACCGCGTACAGCGTCCGGTGTCGCATCGACGACGCCCATGGATTCGCCACCAATGTCATCGGAGAAATCGTTGAGCATCCCGGCGATATCGTCGGTGAGTTGTTCATCCGGGCGCGTGAGCGGCGCGCCGAGGTCTGCTGGAGGAAGTCGCTGGTCGCTCGCAGCAACGGGTTCGAGTCCATCCCGGTCGGGTCAACGCGCCCGAAGGCGTCATACAGGTCAAGCAGCACCGACAGTTCGTCGACCCGCCCAGCACCGGCGCATCGGTGAACACCGGCCTCCCGCTGTCGGTCCCGTTCGCAGTGGTCCTCATCCCTGCGGCAATCCTGCTCCAGGCCGGCCTGAGCGCCGGCTACTTCGGAGTGACAGTGCACGCCTCGTCGGCCGCGACGACGGCTTCAGAGCGAGTGTTTGGGACTACTTCCTCCCGTTTCTCGCCATGGTCACGCTCCCGTATCTCGTCTTCGGCCCGCTATCGCTGGGGGAGTTCGCTGGTCGGTATCGTCGTCGTCCTTATGCCGCTGTTTCTGGCCGTCAACGGCGGCCCCTACGTCACGTACACGCTCGGGTACATGGGAACCGTCCTCATAGTCTCGCCGTTTGCCAGCGTTCTCGTGGTTTCTACGCCACTCGTCGGCTTGCCGGTTGGTGTCGTCGCTGGCGGTCTCCTCGGGCTGGCGCTCAATATCACAACGATGCGATTCGTTGCGGATATTGACCCGGAGTCACCGTCAGCCGGCGAGTGGGCAGGGCAACACGCCGGTGATAGAACTGTGGACAGCGAAAACCGTTCAGTCGCCCTGCTCGTCCAGCCGCTCGATGAGACTGATTCCATAGATGGTCCGGAGCACCGCGCTGGCGTCCCCACCTTCGTACACTAGATCGTCCCTGTCGCTGACGTGGTCGAGCACGTCGGCCGAGGCGTGGGCCGGGGCGGCAGCGATGCCCGCATCGTGGTCAGCCACCCAGCGCATCACGCGGAGGTCGCTCTTGCTGTCGCCCATCACGAGCGCGAACGGGTCGTCGATGCCGAGCACGTCGAAGGCCTCCTTGACGCCAGCGGATTTGTCGAGTTCGAGGCTCACCAGTTCGGCTGCGTCACCTTCGTAGTACCCCAGGTCGACGCGTTCGAGGATGTCACGGAACTGCTCGGGCGCGTCGTCGATGTCGGCGTCCGTCGACAGTCCGCCGTCCTGCAGCACGTCCAGAATCTCCGGGTCCCGGCTGAAGTAGGCCCGCGCGTACGCCGCCGGATCATCGACCTCGGCGTCGACCTGCGTGGCGATGGCGTCACCCACGAGACCACAGAGATAGCGGAGCGACTCGTCGATGATCTCGACGGCGTTGTCGCTCCCGACCTCGGCGTTCGGTTTGAGCGTGACGTTGAACTCGTTGCCCTGCAGGTGACAGCGACGCCTGACTTCTTCTGGGGCCTCCGAAAGAACCCGGCCACGAACGTCTTCGAACACGTCGACGACCGCGCCGTCGAGGCGTTCGTACAGCAGTCGCTTGGTGTCCTGGCCGTGCTTGGGGGTGAACACGCCGTTGCCGGACTCGTAGACGATGCTCATCTGTCCAGACGAGACGAGGTCGTTCCCCAGCCCCTGAATCATGAACCCCTTGACGTTCTCCAGGGTCTGGCCGGTACAGACGATGATGGGAACACCCGCTTCATGGAACTGCGTGAGCAGGTACAGCGTGTCACGCGGGATCTCGTTATCGGTGTCACCGGCCGACCGGAGTGTCTCATCAACGTCGAGCACGAGCGCGTTCACCGGCCGCCCGTACTTCGAGTAGAGGTCAAGTGCGGTAAAGGCCTCGTCACGGGTCAAGTGCGCCGCGATCTCCGCATACGTCTCGCCGGTACCCGGGAATTCCTCGGTGATGTCAGCCTTGAGTGTGTCGAGTCGCTCCTGAGTGCTCTCCCACTGTTCCAGCGCGACAGTCGAGCTGAGCGGTGGAAACAGGTCGACGAACTCCTGATACCCTCGTAACGTCGTTGTGTCTACGCTCTTGTAGAGTTTGTAAAGTTGGTCATATTGTTCCATAGCGAATCCACAGGGGATAGTGGCGTGTGACAGCGCGCGCACTTTACCTATCGGGTTTACAGTCGTACACGGTAGCGCTCATGAGACAAAAAACGGCTGGTTCGACGGTACTGTACCGGCCGGTCACACCGTTTCTGGCCTACTCCTCGTCGCCCCCATCGGTTAGCAACTCGGTGTCGGTCGCCTCCTCGTTGAGGAACGACGGCAGTTCGTCGGCTGTCTCCTCCTCGTCGGCCTCGGTCTCTGCCTCCATCCATGATCGTTTGTCCCCTCTATGGTGGCACATCTGGACTCACCATCTGGAGGTCAGTACTGTTGTGTGTTAACTATTTTCATGGATTGGCTGATATGCCGCCGCCCGACGGCAGACAGTATCAAGTCGCTTCGCCCGTTAGCCGGTAGCAACGATATGCGGGGGTACGCATGACCGACATCCAGCGACTCGACGACCGGACCGTCGAACGGATCGCGGCCGGCGAGGTGGTCGAGCGGCCAGCATCCGTCGTCAAGGAACTGGTCGAGAACGCCATCGACGCGGACGCAAACCGGGTCGAAGTCGTCGTCGAGGCCGGGGGAACTGACAGGATTCGTGTGACCGACGACGGCGTCGGGATGGACCGCGAGGCCGTCGAGACAGCCGTCGAGAAACACACCACGTCGAAGATACGCGATATCGCGGATCTAGAGGGCGGTGTCGGAACGCTGGGGTTCCGAGGTGAAGCACTCCACGCAATCGGTGCAGTGTCACGGCTGACCATCCGGACCAGGCCCCGTGGAGGGGACGTGGGCACAGAACTCGTCCTCGAAGGCGGGGAAGTCACCTCGGTCAGCACGGCCGGATGTCCGGAAGGAACCACCATCGAAGTCGACAACCTCTTCTACAACGTGCCGGCCCGCCGGAAGTACCTCAAGCAGGAGTCGACAGAGTTCGCCCACGTTAACACCGTCGTGGCCAGTTACGCGCTGGCGAACCCGGACGTGGCCGTCTCGCTGACCCACGGCAGCCGAGAGACGTTCTCGACGACCGGGCAGGGCAATCTTCGCGAGGCGGTGATGTCCGTCTACGGCCGCGAAGTCGCCGAGTCGATGATTACGGTCGGAGGAACAGATGCCGACGAGGCGCAAAGCGGCGACAACCTGCCTGATGGGCCGCTCGGCGGCGTGAGCGGGCTCGTTTCCCATCCGGAGACAAATCGCGCTGGTCGCGAGTATCTCTCAACGTACGTCAACGGGCGCTACGTCCGCGCGGGAACCGTCCGCGACGCCGTTATCGACGCGTACGGAACCCAGATTGCGCCCGACCGCTACCCCTTCGCGGTGCTCTTTCTGGACGTTCCAGCGGGCGATGTGGACGTGAACGTTCATCCCCGGAAACGGGAGGTCCGCTTCACCGACGACGAGGGCGTTCGCGAGCAGGTCCGCACCGCCGTGGAGGACGCGCTCCTTCGCGAGGGGCTGTTACGCTCGACAGCCCCACGCGGCCGGTCGGCACCCACGCAGACGGAGATAACGCCCGAGCCGTCCAGTGCCGCCGACAGCGAGGACAGGAGTCACACTCAGCAGGAGTCCGATGGGGACTCGACAACGGAGCCAGTCACCTCCGCGACAGGTACAGCGGATGCCGCGGCGGCAGAGACAGGAGCCGATGCGGCAACGGACGGGACAGTCGACACCGAGAGCGACGCGGTGACAGACGACGTGAGCAGCAACTCCGATGGGACAGCGAGGGAGCAATCAGCGGACACGACTGCAGGACGTCGACAGGCGGACACGGAATGGGGGCATTCGGCCGATACAGCTGGTGAATCTACAAGTCGCGAGACAGCGGGGAGCGTTTCGAGTGGAGAGAGCCAGAGCGCGGCCTCGGAAGGACAGACAGACGCCGAGGACCCGGCACGGAAATTCTCCGGCGGACAGGAGCAGGCGCGTCTCGGAGACGAGCCGGAAACGAGCCACGACTCCCTGCCGACGATGCGGATTCTCGGGCAGTTAGCCGACACCTACGTCGTCGCGGAGACCGACGACGGCCTCGTCCTCGTCGATCAGCACGCGGCCGACGAGCGGGTGAACTACGAGCGGCTCAAGACCGAGTTCGAGGGCGAGACGACGACGCAGGCGCTCGCCGATCCCGTTGAACTGGAGTTGACCGCCCGGGAAGCCGACGTGTTCGACCGGCGAAGCGACGCACTGGCAAGTCTCGGATTCCACACCGCGCGAACGGGTGAGCGGTCCATCGAGGTCCGGACGCTCCCCGGCGTCATCGCCGAGGCAGCCGGACCGGACATTGTCAGGGACGTGCTGGGTGCGTTCGTAGCCGGCGACGACGAGGCTGCCGCGACCGTCGAAGCAGCGGCCGACGAACTGCTTGGCGATCTCGCGTGTTACCCGTCGGTGACCGGGAACACCTCACTGACGGATGGCTCAGTTCGGGAGTTACTCGCGGCGCTGGACGACTGCGAGAACCCATACGCGTGTCCACACGGGCGGCCGACGGTCATCCATATCGACCGACAAGAGCTCGAAGACCGGTTCGAGCGGGACTATCCCGGACACGGTGGGCGGCGTCGATAGCAGGACGGGAGCTGGCTGCCCGTTAGCGCCACAGCAGTCGATACAGCCGAGTGAACTACCCCATCTATGAGGAATCCTGCTATGTGAACAAACGACGTGGAGAGTAAT
>JBDGPY010000083.1:0-54516 GCA_042219425.1 Haloarcula sp.
TGACCCGGGCCTGGCCCAGCATCACGTCGTCGATGACCTCGTCGACGCTGATACCTCGCTGATCGGCAGTGTCGGGAATCTGGTCCACGACCAGCGGCGTCTTGACGTAGCCTGTGCTGATGGAGAACGACCGGAGGCCGTCGCCACCCTCGGCGGCGATAGACTGTGTCAGCCCCCGCAGGCCGAACTTTGAGACGTTGTAGGCCACCTTGTCGGAAGTGACGTAGTGGCCGTGGACCGACGCCATGTTCCCGATGGCACCTACGCCGTCATCGGTCTCGTGGATGTGGGGGATGACTTGTTTCGAGAGCGCAAGCGGGGCGCGCAACATCACGTCGTGCATCTGGTCGTACTTCTCCAGCGGGAAGTCCTCGATGGCGTCGATGTGCTGGAGGCCGGCGATGTTAGCGAGATAGCGAACGGTACCGTGGGAGGCGGCCGTCTCGACAATGTCTTCGATGTCCGCGTCGCTCGCGAGGTCGCCGGCTACGGTCTCGACGGTCCCGTCGAGATCGAGTTCCCTTGCCCGGTCCTCGACTTCGGCGAGTCCGTCCTCGTCGATATCCGTGGCGACGGCGGTCACCCCGTTGGCGGCCATCGCGAGTGCCGTCGCCCGGCCGATGCCCGACGCGCCCCCAGTCACGAGACAGACGGTGTCGGTGGTGTAGTGGTCGTCGTCGACGAGCAGGATCGAGGACTCGTCAATGGGCTCGACTTCGAGCCGTTCGTGTGAGGTGCTGGATGCCATTCATTCACACGTTCTCTATACACGGCTGAATAGGGGTGGGTTGACATGTATACCCGCTCGGCTGACGAGGCGCTCCCGTGGTTTACGTGTAAACCTCCCGTTATTCCCGGGGTTGGACGGTATCCATACTCACCCCTGTGAACGCGGCACACGACGCTGGTCAGAGACGCCGGACGCCGCGTCCGGGACGACTGAACGGGGTGATACCTATGGATTCAACGGCTACATCGGACCATGATACTGGTGGCATCGGCAGGCGACAACTGCTCTCCGCGGTCGGCGGCTCAGCCGTCGCCGCAGCGCTCGCTGGCTGCTCGACATTGCTGAGTGACGGCGAGGCAGCGGATCAAGGCGGGCAGTCTAGTGGTGAAATCTCCGACGAACCGATACAGGCCGGGCTATTGACGTTCACGCGAGGCGCACCGGGCGTGCTCGGGATCCAGGCCCAGCGCGGGGCCGAGCTCGCAGTCCAGCGCATCAACGAGGCGGGCGGTATCGGCGGGCAGCGCGAGATTGAACTGGACGTGGTCAACGAGGGGTCGAACCCGCTGGACAGCTACAACCAGTTCATCGAAGAAGGGAAAGACGTCACGTTCGGCCCGATATCCAGTGGCACGCACAGCCAGATCGCGCCCGAGGTCGAAAAGAACGAAGTCGTCAACGTCGGCACTGACGGGACAGTCACGACGCTGTACGAAGAGACCGTGCCCGACCCGACCTACTCCTTCCGCTTCCAGAACTACGACATCATGGAAGTGGTGACGATGGCCCGGGAAGCCGTCGAGCGCATCGGCGCTGACAACATCTCGACCGTCGCTGGTGTCAACCCCGGCTACTCCTTCGGCGAGGACGAGATGCGGGTGTTCACGCAGGCCATCCAGAAGCTCACGGACGCCGAAATCGTTTACGAGGGATTCCCGGAACTGGGGGCCAGCGACATGTCAAACCACATCACATCCATCAACAACGAGGAGCCGGACGTGACTTTCTCCAGCCTGTGGGGCGGCGACGTGACGACGCTCGTCCGACAGGCGAACGCCAACAACATGTTCGAGAACACGACGGTGTTCGGCACGACGCTGTACAGCGCGGCTGGCGACGTGCCGGGTGATGCTCTAGCCGGGACGGACATCTACTCCGGGTCGCGCAACTACTACTGGGGCCTGCCGGCGCTCGGTAACTGGCAGCCCGGCCGCGAACTGTTCGACGCCGCCACACAGCAGGAGGGCGTAACGGTTCCGACCGCCCACTATATGAGCGGGTACGGAGCGGTCACCGCCTGGGCGACGGCTGTCGAGAAGGCCATCGACATATTGGGTACCTACCCCAGCCAGGAACAGATAGCCCAGGTCCTGGAGGGCCACGGCTTCTTCACGCCGGCCGGCTACCACAACATCGCCGAGGATCATCAGGGCGCGTCGAACTCGTTCGCCGGAAAAATGGTGTACGACGAGGACCTCGGCGCGGCCAGGCTCGACGACGTGAACGCCTACCCGGCGACCGAGACCGCACCGCCGCCGGGCGTCACCGGGAGCGACTGGCTGGATAGCTGGAGCGCCTGATACCGAGCCATGGCCGTAACACCTACAGCTGCGCTCGTCCAGACGCTCAACGGTATTCAGTTCGGGTTCATCCTGTTCATGATAGCCTCGGGACTGACCGTCATCCTGGGCATTCTGGACGTGTTGAACCTCGCCCACGGGGAGCTGTTCTCGGTGGGCGCGTACACCGCCATCGGCGTGTTCGGGTTCATCATCGGCGTTATCGGCCCACCGGGCGGTGGCATCGTCGGTACCGCCGTGTTCGTGCTCGCGGTCCTCGTGGCCGTTCTGGTGACGGCAGCAATCCTTCTCCCCGTCGGAACCCTTTTCGAGGCGGTGTTCCTGCGCCAGATTTACGACCGCGACCAGGTGTACCAGCTGGTCCTGACATTCGCCCTCCTGCTCATACTCCTCGACGTCAAGAAGTTCATCTGGGGGGACAGTTCGCTCAGGACCGACGCCGTCTACAGCGCCATCAACACGATCCCGACGAGCGAACTCGTCGGGCTGAACTACCCGACCTACAACGTGTTCGTCATCCTCGTCGGCTCGGTCGTCGTTGTGGGGCTGTTCTGGTTCTTCGAGCGCACGAAAACCGGCCGTATCATCAGAGCGACGGCCATCGACCGCGAGATGGCGACCGCTATCGGCGTCAGCACCGACCGCGTGTTCACGCTCGTGTTCGCGCTCGGGGCGTTCCTCGCTGGCTTCGCCGGTGCGATGGCGGTCCCGCCGACGTCGGCGACGCTCGAAATGGGGACCAATCCGCTGGTGCTTTCGTTCGTCGTCATCGTTATCGGCGGCCTCGGCAGCCTCCGGGGCGCGTTCGTCGGAGCACTGCTGGTTGGTGTCATCAGGAGCTGGATGATTACGCTGTACCCGCCGGGCGAAATCGCCGCGCCGTTCGCTATCATGGCGCTCATCCTGCTGGTCAAGCCCGAAGGGCTGTTTGGAACGTGGGGTGAGACGGCGTGATGCCGGAACGCGTCGACCGCGACGGAACGCCCGCGTACCGCTTCCTCGGGGTCGAAGTGACCCGTCGGGAAGCGGCCTTCCTCGTCCTCGGGGTCGTGTTCTTGTTCGTCATCCCGGACATCGCGGGCCTCTCCAACAGCCTCCAGCTCAGCGTCATCCATCAGGGCCTCCTGTTTGGCTTCGCGGCGGTCGGGCTGAACCTCCTGCTGCGGCACACCAAACTCACCTCGTTCGGCCACGCAGCCTTCTTCGGAACTGGTGCGTACGCGACTGCAGTCCTCGCACAGTACGCCGGTGTCCAGAGCGTCAGCCTGCTGTTGCTGGGAGCCATCGCGGCCGCCACGGTAATGGCAGCTATTATCGGGGCGCTGTCACTGCGACACACCGGGCTATACTTCGCCCTCCTGACGCTGGCTTTCGGCCAACTCCTGTACGCTATTGCACTCGGCCAGAGCGCGCTCGGTGGGAGCGACGGGCTCCCGATCCGGCCGGGGCCAGCGAACCAGCCGCTCCTGTTCGGGACCGCGTTCAGCCCCGACGTGTACCAGGTGCTGACGTACTACCTGACAGTGGTCGTCATCCTCATCGGCCTGTTCGTGATGTATCGCATCACGCAGTCGCCGTTCCGCAACGCCCTGGACGCCATCGGGCAGGAGCGGACCCGGGCGCGGTTCATCGGCCTGCCGGTCCGGCGGTACGTCTGGGCCGCGTTCGTCATCTCGGGCATCTACGGCGGCGTCGCGGGCGGGCTGTACGCCGTCGTCCGCCAGTACGTCCGTCCGGAGGGGACGCTGTTTTTCCTCCGCTCCGGCGACATCCTGTTCATGGCGATTCTGGGCGGGTTCCGGACCCTGGTCGGCCCGCTCATCGGCGGTGTCGTCCTCGTCTTCCTGCAGGACGTGGGTCAGGACGTGACCCAGTACTACGAGTTCCTGACCGGCGTGGTGCTCCTGATACTGGTGTACGGCTTCCCGCGGGGCATCGTCGGGTCGCTCCGGTCCGGGGGCATCGTCAACACGCGGCTCAGTGAACTGCGCCGGGAGCCCTCCGTCCTGTCGACGTGGGGCCGGACCGCCGTGCAATCGATAGAGCGGAAGGTGGCCGAGTCGCTGACCAGCCTGCGGATAATCCTCTTCGGAGTCGACTGATATGCTCGAAGCACGCAATCTGCGGAAGTCCTTCGGTGAACTGGTCGCAACTGACGACATCACGCTTGAGTTCGGCAAGGAGGACGGCGAACTCGTCTTCATCGTCGGCCCGAACGGGGCCGGGAAGACGACGTTCATCAACCTTCTCACCGGATTCCTCTCGCCGGACGAAGGCTCCATCGTCCTCGACGGCGATGACATCACCGGCATGTCGGCAAACGGGCGCGTCGACGCCGGTATCGCCCGGAGCTTCCAGGTCGTCAAGGTGTTCGAGGAGATGACGGTCCGGGAGAACCTCCGGACGGTTGTGCTGACCGAACAGGGCAAGACCTGGAGCCTGTTCTCGATGTCCGATGGCCACGAGGAAGTCGAGGCGGCAGTCACGGAACTGGTAGAGAAGTTCCGGCTCGAGGACGCGGCCGATACTGTCGCCGAGGAACTACCCCACGGCGACCGAAAACTGCTCGACGTGG
This sequence comes from Haloarcula sp., assembly GCA_042219425.1. Classification (GTDB taxonomy): domain Archaea; phylum Halobacteriota; class Halobacteria; order Halobacteriales; family Haloarculaceae; genus Haloarcula. The sequence goes on from JBDGPY010000083.1 coordinate 4,886, forward strand.
CGATGTCCTTCGGCCTCGACCCTGACTATCTCCTGCTCGACGAGCCGACCTCCGGGGTGTCGACCCGTGAGAAAGAGTACGTCATCGAGACGATTGTCGAGGTCGGCCGGGCCGAAGGCGTCACGACGGTCACCATCGAACACGACATGGACATCGTCACCGAGTACGCCGACCGCGTCGTCGCCCTGCATCAGGGGGCCGTCCACGGGGTCGGCCCGCCGACGATGCTGGAAACCGACGACGAACTCCGGCGACTCCTCCTGGGGGTTGGTGAGGATGAGTAGCGACGCCCTGCTGTCGGTGCGGGGTCTCAACGCCGCCGTGGAGGGGTTCCAAGTGACCGAGGACATCGACCTCGACGTGAATACTGGCGAGGCGGTCGGTCTGGTCGGCCGCAACGGGGCCGGGAAGACAACCACCTTCCGGGGCATCATGGGCCTGACGCCGGTCTGGAGCGGCTCGGTCCAGTTCCGCGGCGAGGAACTGACCAGCATCCGCTCGGAGCTGATTCCCAAGCGGGGCATCGGCTATCAACCGGAGGATCGGAAGCTGTTCACCGGGATGACAGTCGACGAGAACTTCCGGCTCCCGATCTGGACCAGCGGAAAGGCCCGCGGTATCGACGACGAGGACGCGGTCATCGAGAGCGTCTACGACGTGCTCACCGAACTCGATGACCGCCGGAACGCGAAGGTCCAGAATCTCAGCGGCGGTCAGGCGAAAATGGTCGCCATCGGCCGGGCGCTGGCGCTCCAGCCCGACCTGCTCATCCTCGATGAACCACTGGAGGGGCTGGCCCCCGTCGTCGTCGAGAACCTCAAACGCTACATCCGGGCCATCAACGACCGCGACATCGCGGTCCTCGTCGCTGAGTCGAACGTTACGCACGTGCCCGATGTCGTCGACCGACTCTATGTCATCGAGCGCGGTGACATCGTCGCCAGCGGCGACCCAGAAGAGCTGGCAGCCGACGAAGACATCCAGAAACTGATGCAGGGCAGCGGGGCGGAGTAGCGGTCGGGTCGCAAGGCCAAGGCGCGCCGTTTCCGTCCGGAGACTCACTCCGTCACGTCGTTCATCGCCGTCGTGACGCGGTCGAGTATCTTCCGCTGACTGCGCCGGAGGTTCTTCGAGATGGCCATCTTCGATACGTCGAACTCCTCGGCGAGCGACGAGAGGGTCGCATCTCGGGGCGTATCGAAGTAGCCGCCTTCGACGGCCTTTTCCAGCGTATCCCGTTCGACGTCCGACAGTTCCCGACAGCCGTCGACCAGCCGCTTCGCCGAGTCGATGTTCTGCAGCAGGTCGTAGTAGTCCTCCAGATCGACCGATTCCCGGGACCGGATTGTGTAATCGTTGTCGCGGTCTAGCTCTGACAGGGTTCCCTCGGCGACCCGTTCGGTGTCGAAGCCAACGTGCCAGATCTCGGACCCGTCCCGGATGCGAAACGGCCCGGTAATGTACCCGCTGTGGTCACGGATGACGTTCATCGCGTTCGTTTCGTCGATGCGAGAACGAATGAGTGCCAGGTCGCCCTTCCGGCGGAGGAGTTGATAGGACTCCATGTGGTCGTGTGCTTCGAGCGCGTTCAGCCCACGGTCTAGCTCCTCGCGGTCCGCACCGTTGACCATGATCCGCGTCTCCAGTTCCCGCTCGACGGGGTGGAAATCCCACTGCTTGGCCAGAAACGACACCTCGTAGTCCCGCGTCGTGTCGATGTACGGACAGTCGTACTGGACCATATCCATCTCGAGCGATATCATAGGCAATCAATTATTGGGGACTATCTTAGTGATTACCTCTCAAATACGTACCCCGCCGTGCCAGTGGTCCCGCCGCAAACGCTTTTCACTGGGGCTGCTAATTTTTAGGCATGTACGTCCGGGATGCGAAAAACCGAGAGGAGGTCTGGTTGCTGGACCGTATCGAGGAGATGGGGCTAGATGAGACGGCCTTCAGGTCCCGGGACTACGTCGTTGCTATCGACGAGGAGAACCACGAGAAGGCGGGCTTTGGCCGCATCCGTATCCACAAGGGTGACGAGGAGTCTGTCTGTGAACTCACCAGCATCGGCGTCCTGCCGGAGTGGCGCGGGCAGGGAGTCGGAGCCCACGTCATCGAGCGGCTAGTCGAGTATGCGAGCGACGAGGGATTCGACACCGTGTACTCACTGACAAACGCCTCGGACTACCTCTCGCAGTTCGGTTTCGAGCAGCTTGAGCCGGCACAGCTCCCCGACCGGTTGCGGGTGCGCCTGGCGACGAAACAGGAGAACATCCAGCCCGACGCGGTTCCGCTTCGGGTATCCGTCGACCGCTTCCGGATACCGGCGAAGTTCCGTAACCGATTCAAGGAGGCTGCCGCCGACGACGATGAGGGCGAAGCTGAACCCGAGGAGGGTCCCGAAGACTTCGGTATCGACCCCGACGAAGCGACCTACAAGTACGACACTGGCAAATAAAGCGGCCGGTGTCCTGAGCGCTCCAGCGCTGTAATCGACGCATTGGGACGTATATTTATCTCAAAACCGGCTGTAGCCCTGCCCATGGACATTGGTGTACTGACGGTGCCACTAGGTGACCAGTCTCTCGAAGATGCCCTGTCGTACCTGTCCGGGCTGGATGTCGGCGCAGTCGAACTCGGATGTGGTGGCTTTCCAGGTGACGACCACCTTGACCGGACCGCATATCTTGACAGCGACGAGAGGCAGGCCGAACTGGATACCCTGCTCGACGAGCACGATCTGCGCGTGAGCGCGCTGGCGACGCACAACAACCCGATCCACCCCGACGACGAGCGTGCCGCCGAGGCCGACCGGGAACTCCGAGAGACGATTCAGCTGGCCGACCAGCTCGACGTGAACACGGTGACCTGCTTCTCTGGACTTCCGGCGGGCGGCCCCAACGACGAGGTCCCGAACTGGATTACCGCGCCGTGGCCGACTGAACACGCTGACGCCCACGAGTATCAGTGGCGCGTCGCTGACGAGTACTGGTCAGCTCTTGCCGACCACGCTGATGCACATGACGTGGATGTTGCCATCGAGATGCACCCGAACATGCTTGTGTACGAGCCCCACGGCCTGCTAGAACTGCGCCAGCGGACGAATGACCGCATCGGTGCGAATTTCGACCCGTCGCATCTGTACTGGCAGGGGATTGATGTGACCGAGGCCATCCGACTGCTTGGCGAACACGACGCTATCCACCACTTCCACGCCAAGGACACGAAGGTGTACGAATCCCAGGCACGGGAGAAAGGGGTTCTCGATACCACGGCCTACACGGACGAGCAGAAACGGTCGTGGCTGTTCCGCTCGATCGGGTACGGCCACGACGAATCCCACTGGAAGGACGTGGTTTCGACGCTCCGGATGGTCGGCTACGACGGCGCACTCTCCATCGAACACGAGGATTCGCTCACCAGTGCGCGTGAGGGACTGGAGAAAGCTGTCGACGTGCTTGACCGCGCCGTTTTTGAGACCCAGCCTGGCGACGCGTACTGGGCTGAGTAGGCCAGCCGCAATACTATTCAAAACGGTCTGTGCGTAATTTTATTTATGAGCCAGCAGAAGCTCCGTTCGGACTGGTGACATACAATGGACATCGAACTCACACACAAGCCCTCCTACACACACGTTCGCGCTGCCCTCGAAAGCGGCGAATCGATCCTTGCGGAACCCGGTGCGATGGTCAGTCACTCGCCGACCATCACTATCGAGACGACGACAAGCCGGGACGGCATACTTAGCTCCGCGAAGTCGATGCTTGGCGGCGAGTCGCTGCTGGCGAACGAATTTACCGCAGAAGGCGGTGCGGGAACCTTGACTCTCGCGCCGCCGACGCCCGGCGACGTTCACCACTACGAACTCGACGGTGAGACGCTGTACGCCGTCGACGGGGCGTTCCTCGCATCAGACCCCGGGATTGATATTGACTCGGAGTTCGGCGGTATCAAATCGATGTTGGCTGGCGCAAGCATCACGCCGCTGGCGCTTCGAGGGACTGGGAACGTCCTCATCGAGGCATTCGGCGGCCTGGAGACTGTCGAACTCGACGCCGGTGAGCGCTACACAATCGACAACGACCACGTCGTCGCCTGGGAGGAGTCAGTCGACTTCGACGCCCACCGCGTCGGCGGACTCAAGTCGACGCTCCTTAGCGGAGAAGGACTCGTGATGGACTTCAGTGGCCCCGGAACGGTCTGGTATCAGACGCGCGGGCTCGACTCGTTCACCTCGGCTATCGCGGACGCACTGCCAGGGACAGGTGACAACGACAGCGGATCGTCCGGGCTGGACGACTTCATCTGACGGAAAGCGGGAGAACCAGCCGCGTCAGGAGAGCGCTTTCGTGATATCTGTCGACGAGACCATGCCGACGTAGTCGCGGTGTTCGTCGATGACCGGGAGGTGTTTGATGTCGTAGGTTGTCATCATCGCGGCAGCCTCACCCAGTTCCAGTGTGGTCGTCACCCGCTCGACCGGCGCAGTCATCACGTCGCCCACAGTCACTTCCGAGGGGTCATCACCCGAAGCTACGGCATCGACAACGTCAGTGGTGGTGATGATCCCGGCCTCCGACCCTGGGACGAAGATGCCGTTGATGTTCTGTGTGCGCATTTGCTCCGCTGCGGCTCTGACAGTCTCGTCGGCAGAAATCGTTTCCAGCGGGGTCGACATGATGTCTCCAATCTGGATCGTCGATTCGGACTCCATATTTCATCAACGAGTCCATCCGGTTTTGTCTTTTCCCTCGGATTGTCGCCAGTTCGGGAGCGCGACGACCCTCACTCCGCTGCCACGCTTGACTCACACCATGAGCATTATCTCGGTCCTGAGTGAACAGCGAAGTATGACCATCGAGATTGGTATGCTCGGCTACCGGTTCACGGCCACCTTTTTCCCGTTCGGGTGGCCGCTGGCCACCACTCACGGCAAAAACGTGGGCGAAAAAGGCCGCTCACTCACTGCGTTCGCTCGCGGTACAGAAAGTGAGGTGCCAGCATGACTCTGGATATTGGCATGCTCGGCTACCGGTTCATGGGCAAGGCCCACGCGAACGCGCTGGACCGACTGCCCATGTTCTTCCCCGAAGCGCCGGCCGTCAACAAGGACGTGCTCGTCGGCCGCGATGAAGCGACGCTGTCGGCGGCGGCCGACCGGCTCGGCTTCGACCGGACCGCAACGGACTGGCAGGACGTGGTTGGCGAGGTAGATGTGTTCTATAACCTCGGACCGAACCACGTTCACGCTGAACCGTCTATCGCGGCTCTGGAGGCTGGGACGCCCACGTTCTGCGAGAAGCCGCTGGCTCCCACGCTTGACTCGGCCACGGAGATGGCAGAGACTGCCGCCGACGCTGGTGTACCCGCTGGTGCGGCGTTCAACTACCGATTCCTTCCGGCGATACAGTACGCGAAGGGACTAATCGAGGACGGCGAGCTTGGCGAGATTCACCACGTCCGCGGGCAGTACCTTCAGAACTGGCTGGTCGACCCCGACGCGCCATGGTCGTGGCGCAACGACGAGGAACTCGCCGGGAGCGGGGCACTCGGTGACCTCGGGTCACACACGGTCGACCTCACCCGGTTCCTCCTCGGCGATACTGCGGGCGATATCACTCGTGTGAGTGGCCACCTCCAGACGTTCACCGAGGAACGACCTGTAGAGGGGAGCGATGAGACGCGCCCAGTGACCGTCGACGACGCGTACACCGCCCAGATCGAGTTCGACAGCGGTGCGATGGGGACGCTGGAGGCGTCGCGGGTCGCCAACGGCCACAAGAACGCCCACACTATCGCCATCGAGGGATCGAAGGGCGCTATCAAGTTCGATCTCGAACGACTGAACGAACTGCAGGTGCTCACCGAGGGTGACCGCGGCTTCCAGCAGGTTCTCGTCACCGACGCGGACGACCCGTACGTCGACCACTGGTGGCCTCCCGGCCACGTTATCGGGTGGGAACACACGTTCGTCCACGAGAACTACGAGTTCCTCTCGGCCGTGGCCGACGGCGGCGATGTGGAGCCGTCATTCGCCGACGGCCTCGCTGCCCAGCAGATTCTCGACGCTATCGAGCGGAGTGACGAGCGCGGCGAGTGGGTCAGCGTCACGTAACGCTCTGGCTCGCTGCCGTCTCTTCCACTGGTTGTCTCCGTAGCTTTACTACCGATGGGTTTCATGTCCGGCTATGACGCTCACAGACCGTCTCGACCAGTACCTTCAGACAGAGGGACTGGAAGCCGTATGGTTCGCCCGACCGAACTCTTTCGCATGGCTCACCGGTGGGGGTGACAACGTCGTTGACCGGGCTGGCGACATCGGTGTCGCCGCTGCAGGCTACGACGGTGACGGAATACGGGTCGTCACTAACAACATCGAAGCCCCGCGGCTCCGCGACGAGGAACTCGACAGCGCTGTCGAAGTCGACGCGTTCGACTGGCATTCGGAGTCGCTTGCCGATGCGGTCGCGGCCGCGAGTCCGACCCCAGCGGCGGCGGATTTCGATGTGGCTGGCTTCGAATCTGTCGATGCCACGCAACTCCGACAGCCGCTGACCGACGCTCAAACTGAGCAGTACCGTGCGCTCGGGCGAGACACCGCGACAGCGGTCGAGAGTGTCGCGCGTGAGATCGAATCGTCGGACACCGAACTCGACGTGACCGCGGCGCTTCGGTGCGAACTAGAAGGTCGGGACATCGCCACACCCGTCACTCTCGTTGGCAGCGCCGAGCGGGCGCAGTCGTACCGCCACTACACGCCGACCGATGCCGAGCTCGGCGACTACGCACTCATGTCGGTGACCGCACAGCGGGATGGACTGTACGTCAGCACTACCCGCGCGGTCGCGTTCGATCCGCCGGAGTGGTTCGCGGAGCGAACCCGAAAGGCCGCTCGCGTCGAAACCTCGGCGCTGGCCGCAACGCAGGCGGTCGGACGCGACGGGAAGTCAGCGGGCGATGTGTTTACTGCGGTGCAGGACGCCTACGCCGAGGTCGGCTGGGAGGGTGAGTGGCGAAACCACCACCAGGGCGGAGCGGCGGGCTTCGCCGGCCGCGAGTGGATCGCCACGCCCGGACACGAGGCCGACGTCGTGTTGCCACAGGGATACGCCTGGAACCCGACTATCGCCGGAGCAAAGAGTGAAGACACGTATCTCGTCTCGGACGACGACGTCGAACTGCTGTCTTCGACCGGTGACTGGCCGACCGAGACGGTGGCGGCGGTCGGCTACGATCTCGAACTGCCGCGTCACACGGTGCTTGAACGGTAATGGAGCCACAAGACGACCTCTGCGCAGGACGAAGATAGTTTACAACAGCTGTTGTACAAACCCGTAGTTTTAAGCGGCCTGTTAGGCTACCGTCTATGTATGACCGCCGAGCACGCGTGGTGGAAGGAAGCGGTTGTTTACCAGATCTATCCACGGAGTTTCAACGATAGCGACAGTGACGGGGTCGGCGACCTGCAGGGCATTATCGAGCGACTGGACTACGTCGCTGATCTCGGTGTCGACGTCATCTGGCTCAATCCGGTGTACGACTCACCACAGGAGGACAACGGGTACGACATCAGCGACTACCAGGCCGTCTACGAAGAGTTCGGGACGATGGCCGACTGGGAGATGCTCCTTGAGGAAGTCCACGACAGAGACATGAAACTCGTCATGGATCTCGTCGTCAACCATACGTCAGACCAGCACGAGTGGTTCCAAAAGTCCCGCACACAGGATGCGGAGTACGAGGACTACTACATCTGGCGCGACAGCGACGGCGAGGGTCCGCCGAACAATTGGGAGTCGTTTTTCGGTGGCTCCGCCTGGGAGTACGATGAGGAACGCGGCGAGTACTTCCTGCATCTGTATGACACCTCCCAGCCGGACCTGAACTGGCGGAACGAGTCCGTCCGTCAGGACATTTTCGACACTATCGAGTGGTGGCTGGAGAAGGGTATCGACGGCTTCCGGATGGACGTTATCAATCTCCTCTCGAAGGTCGAAGGCCTTCCTGATGGTGACCCCGATAGCGAATGGACTGGGCAAGAGCACTTTATCGATGGGCCGGAGATGCGGTCGTACCTCGACACCATGGACGAGCAAGTGCTGTCGAACTACGACGTGATGACCGTCGGCGAGATGCCACAGCTCACCGTCGAGTCAGCCCGCGAGTACGCCGGGTCGGAGGGTCCACTGGACATGGCGTTTCACTTCCAGCACACGAAACTGGACTACGACGACGGCAAGCGGTGGGCCGTCGGCGACTGGAGCCTCCCGGAACTGAAGACGATCACCGACCGCTGGCAGAACGGACTCGCGGCGGACGGCTGGAACACGCTGTACTGGGAGAATCACGACCAGCCCCGGAGCGTCTCCCGGTACGGTGACCCCGAAAACTACCGCCGAGAGTCCGCGAAACTGCTGGGAACGTTCATCCTCACGCTCCGTGGCACGCCCTACATCTACCAGGGCCAGGAACTCGGGATGACGAACGCCTCGTGGGAGTCGATGGATGACCTCCGCGATGTCGACGCCATCAATCATGCGAAGGAACTGCTCGAACGTGATGGCGTCGAGGACTACGATGACGTGAAAGACATCGTCGGCTATCGGACTCGCGATAACGCCCGGACGCCGATGCAGTGGGACGACTCGCCCGCCGCCGGATTCACCGACGGCGAGCCCTGGATACAGCCGAATTCGAACTACACGGAGGTCAACGCTGCGGCCCAGCGGGCGGACGAGAACTCCGTCTACAACTACTACCGCCGACTCATCGAGTTGCGCTCTGACCGCGACGTGCTGGTCTACGGTGACTACACTGACCTGCTCCCCGACCACGAGACTGTCTTCGCGTACACCCGGTCGCGTGCCACCGGTTCTGGGACCGACCGCGTCCTCGTTGTCTTGCATTTCGACGATGTGACGGATACGTTCGATCTCCCCGTCGAATTCGGGGGCGCGACGCTGCTTGAATGCAACTACGACTGCGACGATTCAGACCCAGAAACAGTCACGCTCGCGCCATACGAGGCCCGTGTCTACGAGCTATTTGACTGATCTCTGTCGTCTCCGGCACTGTGACGTGGCTGTTCCTCCTCGCGCTCGTCGTTGTGTTGCACCTGTTCAGCAAGCGCCACGGCAAAGCCGAAGTGACCGGAATGGTTCAAACTGTCCCCAATCGCCAGACGGCGGTCAATCGGCGCATACCGGGCCTGTCACGGCGAATCGACTCGTTTATCGGTCCCACTCTATGAGAGGTACGTGTGTCCCCACCGCGTCCCCATCCGGAGTCGCTGTGTAGCCGAGCGTTCGAGATTACGGTTGATGACGGACGAGAAACATTCCACGCGCTCAGTATCGAACACGCCAACTGTGAGACGGAGTGGATCATGTCCGATACGGTGTGCGCGCTCGAAAATATGCGATAACCATCTGTTGTGTGGACAGGTATGGCTTCGATACCGGAGTTCCGTGAGGGAGATGGCTGAAATACCGAACCACCAGACACCTACTGGACTTACTCGGTCGGGACTGGACCGGTGCCGATGACCTCGCGGACTGCACTCTCGAACTCCTGTCGGTCGGCGAAGTACGGCACGTCGACGTCTTCGAGGACCGTGGCAAGCTCCTGTGGGCCATCCGGCGTCCGGATACGCGTCTCACCCTCGCGGTCCACGATTGTACTGTGTTCGATGCCCCAGGTGAGTCGTGCGGAGACGCGGGCGAGCGGTGCACCGGCAACGTCAGGTCCGTCACCGAGTGCAACAGCCGGCTCCTCCTCTTCGCTTTCGTCGTCGCTCATATCTCGACTGTACCCGCGGGCCCGATTAGTGCTTTCGGAACGACTTGCGGGTGGCTCATTCGGTGCAGATTCTTTATTTCCAACTCGCGCGTGCTCGTGTCATGCGTCTGTCTGACGGGTAGTTTTATCGGAGGTAGCGCTAGTATACGGCATGACTAGTCTCACCGACGTGTACGAAGGGGAGGTCGGGCGCGTCGCGTCGCGCCGGCAACAACTCGTCGGGACCGCGCTGTTTCTCGCTGGCGTCGCAGGGCTCGTGGGGGCGATCGCGCTCGCGACGACAGGGGTTGGTAGCAGGTTCGGGTTCGACGCGTATGCCGCCCGGCGGGTCGCCGGTATCGTCGCCGGCATCGGACTCCCGGCGGTCATCCTTGGGCTGTTCTCAGTGTTGCCCGCCAGCAGACGGATTCAGGCGACCGCCGTCGTCGGGGCGGGCGTCGCCGCGCTTGGTGTTGGCCTGTTTCAGGAGCTATACCCCTACAACTGGACCAGTAACGCACCGCTGCTCGCACTGCTTACCGGGTTCGTCTACTTCGCTGGAATCGTCACGACGTTCTGGTGCCTGTTCGCGGCTCTGGCAACGTTCAAGACCCGGAACGACCCCGGCGGGACGGCCCGCATGGAGGTAACGGAAGAGGGGACCATTCGCCTCGTCGAAGAGGCCCGCTCGCTGCCCGGTCTGGGCGGTATCGGGTTCTTCGGACAGGGCCCAGACGGTGGAGTCGAGACGCAGACGAACCGCACAGCCTCGTCAAGCGGTGCGGTCAGTGACGGCGGTAGCGACGGCTCGGCCGCGACACGCACGACTGGTGCAGACGGACACCAGGCCGAACCACAGCGTGGCCGGAACGCGACGGATACGTCCCTGCGCTCGAACACTGGCCGAACTGACACACCGTCTCGCAGGCGGACCCAAACCGGCCCCTCCGAGGATGCGCTTGACCAGACGGTTGCCGAGGCCGGGCCGGAGACCACCCCGTCGACCGATGGCGGGACCGCGACAGCGAGCTACGACACGATTACGGAGACGGCTGCCCATCAGGGCGAACCCGACACCTACTGCGGCAACTGTCGGCACTTCCAGTACGTGATGGAGGACGGGGATATACAACCGTACTGTTCGTTCCACAGCGAGATGATGGACGATATGGACGCCTGTCCTGCTTGGGTCCGAAACGACTGATACTGTCGGCTGTAAGTCTATGAAGAATGTTGCCACCTCGGGGTGGCAAATATCTCCACGAAGTTACAGCCAACAGTATGAGCAGCGGCTACATCCTGCAGACGAATCCGGGCGTTTAACACGGGTGGCTGGCGAACACTGGAACCACAATGGAGTTCTGCGACGACTGCGGTTCGATGATGAAAACGGAAGACGATAGCTGGGTCTGTGGCAGTTGCGGGTACGAGAAACAGCGGAACGCCAAGGCCGAACGGGAGATGGCTGTCACGACGGAGGGACAGGAGGAGTCAGAAATCGTCGATACCTCCGAAGTCGAAGCTGAGGACATGGGTCCAACGACGGGCGCTCGCTGTCCTGAGTGTGGCAACGAGCGCGCCTTCTACGAGATGAAACAGATTCGTGCGGCTGACGAGTCCGAGACGCGCTTTTTCACCTGCACCGAGTGCGAACACAAGTGGCGCGAGGACGATCACTGAGGCCAGAGCGTGCCCCGTGACCCTTCGTTTCCGGGCGTTCCCACCGCCCGGTTGCGTGACGGTGGCTGGGACCTCGTTGATGAACGCGTTGACACCGTTTTCGAGTTCCCTGCCGCCCGCGTCGAAGGTGCAACGAAAGTGTACGACGACAGCGACACCCGCGATGCGGTCCGGGCCGCGACTGGTTTCGACCGCCAGTGGCGGTTCTTCTTTGCGACCGCGCTGTCGTTCACGCCGCCGCTGGCTCCCGGTATCGGGCCAGCAATGATTCTCTCAACGGTCCGATCCGAGGCTCAGTCGGCCTTCGCAGACGAACTGGCTGACCGCGGGTTCGAGGCGGTCGTTCGCGGCCGGAGCGAGCGGATCCGCGTCGACAGCGGTGACCGTGCCCGGCTCCGGAAGTACAGCGCGTCGTTCGATCTCGAAGAGTTCGACACAGTACTGTCAGTCACCGGGTGGATCGGCGTCTGGCACAGCGATGGCTTCCGCATCGCTGCTGGGGCGTTTCCGGACCGCCCGCTGGCGACGCTACTTGATATCGAAGAGTCCGACGGAACGCTTGAGCGGACGCCGTCGGACTACCAGTCAGAACTGCTGACGCTCATCCGCGCGGTGGCGTGAGCGCCAGCAGTACTCCCTCAGGACACAGTTCGATCGGACCAAGCCCGAGTCGTTGTGCGAGCCCGCTCGGAACCGCAGTCGACCCGAGCCGTGCGACGGGCGCTCCGCGGAGTTGTATTTCGACAGTGATGCCGGCAGCGGCGAGGGCCGCGGCGGCATCCATCGTTTCGATCTGTGGCTGTCGCAACAGGGTGTCTGTCGCCGTGAACGACGGCAGGTCGACCGTGACGATGTCGTCGTACCCGCGAACAGCGAGTTCCCGGCCGTCCACCTCCACGGTAAGGTCGGCATCGACAGCGAGGTTTGGACGACGCTCGAAGGCGTCGAACAGATCACCGACCGTTTTCGCCGTGACGGTCACTCATACGCTATGACATATGAGTCACAGCATGTTTAAAGCCGACCCCAACGATAGGGGCCGCCCGTCTCGACTGGTGCTATCAGGGCCGACGGGCGAAAGTTAAATAGCCGGTGTGACCCACGCCGCCAGTCGACGGCCGTGAGCCGCGGTCGTCGAAGTCCATCTCCCGCTGGATGGTGTCGAGCGTCTCGACCGCTTCGAGGCTGACGTCGTTGGCCGCCGAGACCACTTCGCGCGTGTTCTCAACAAACGGGGAATACACTGCCAGCGACCCGCCTCGTTCGAGCAGCGTGGGCGTCCGCTCGACCACGGTCGGAGCATCCTCAGTGTCGAGCGTCAGCACGTCGAAGCCGGACAGTTCGTCGAGGTCGTCGGTGATGTCACCCGTACGGACTTCGACGGTATCGGTGACGCCGGCAATCTCCATATTCTGCCGTGCCACCTCGGCGAACTCCGCGTCGCGCTCGTAGGTCACCACGTCAGCTCCGAGTCGCCCCATGTACGCGCTGAGGATACCGGTCCCGGTTCCAGCATCGAGGACGCGGTCGCCGGCTGCAACGCCGGTCTTGCCGACGACCAGCCCAACGTCTCGGGGCATCATCGGCGCGCCGGTCCGTTCGAGGTGGTTGAACAGGTCTGGGCCACGGAGCCGACGGACGGTGAAGCCGTTGCCCAGATGTGTCTCGACGACATCGCCCGGTTCAACGTCTTCGGGGATCTCTAAAATGCCGAGATCAGACTCGAACCGCTCGCCGGGGTCCAGCAGGTACTCACGGTCCTCGTGGACGAAGAGGTACGACACGTTACTCCAGCTCGTCGACAGCGTCCGCGAGGTCGCCGTCGTTGGCTTCGAGAGCCTCTCGTGCAGTGTCCTCGTCGACGCCGGCACGCATCGCGACCAGTTCCACGTCGTCCTCGTCGACACCCGTCCCGCTGTCGCTCTCGTCAGCGGTGTCGTCCTCGGTTGCGGCCGCGCCGCTTTCGCCCGAACCGGGTTCACGGCTCTCGGGCTCCCCGACGACCTGGTACGTTTTCTGGCCCTGGGCTTCCATCAGCTGGACCTCCGCGTCATCGAAGACGAGTTCCTCGTCCGGTGTACGGATAATTACTTCCTGCGCATCGATGTCGTCCATATCGATGCCCATCTGTTCCATCATTTGCTTCATCTTGCGAGGGTTCATGCCCCCGCCGCCTCCGCCGAACATACGTGTGATTGGCGGGGCAGGGCAGAAAAGCGTAGCGACCCGGGACCGGCTGACGGGCTGGAGCGATTTTGGCCGAAACCAGCACACTCTCGCGGCTTCGTAACGGTTCTAAGGCTCGCACGTCCATCCCCACCGTGTCATTGCTTTCCATCTTTGCAACGGCCATCCTTCCGGTCGTCGTGATCGCTATGGCCGGTTTCGCGCTCGGCCGGGCGAAAGACACCGACCCCGACGCGCTCAACACCATTACGGTGTACGTCCTCGCGCCTGCGCTGGTGGTCCATAGCCTGACCACGTCGACACTGGCCAGTGGGACGATTCTGAGCGTGGTGCTCGCAGTGGTCCTGTTCACCGTAGCGATGTTCGTTGTCGCGGAAGGCGTCGGCCGCTTCACCGGCCACGCCGAGCCGCTGCTCGGTGCGTTCGTCCTTGTGTCGGTGTTCCCCAACACCGGGAACTACGGCATCCCACTGGCGGACTTCGCATTCGGCGCGACGGGGCGCAGCACGGCCGTCTTGGTGACCGCCATCCAGGGCGTACTGCTGTACACCGTCGGGATTTATATCGCCGCTCGCGGCAGCGGTGGGAGCCCGCTTGCGGATATGCGTCGCGTGTTCGGCGTCCCGCTCGTGTATGCTGTCGTCGTTGCGCTCGCGCTCCGCTGGCTGGGCGCGGTCCCGCCCGCGGACTCGACCGTGATGCAGACCATGGAGTTGCTGGGGAACGCCTCGATCCCGGTGATGTTGCTCATCCTCGGTATCCAACTGTCGAACGTCGACGGCGGTAGCGATTTCGGATCGGTTGGTATCGCAAGCGCCATGAAACTCTTGTTAGCCCCGGTACTTGCGTTCGTTGCGGTACTGGTGGTCGGATTCCAGAACCAGACGGTCGCTCGGGTGGTCGTCCTGCTGCTCGCGACACCCACGGGTGTGACCACCATCATCCTCGTCGGCGCGTTCAGCCACCAGACTGCCGACCGCTCGGCCAGCGAACTGGTCAGCGCTACGGTGTTCCTGACGACGGTGACGAGTGCGGTGACGGTAACACTACTTGTCTGGCTGTTGCAGTCCGGGCTGGTGTTCTGACTACTCTTCCCAGTATATCTCAATACTATCAGCGGTGATGTCGACGAAGTGATTCGACCCCATCCTAACCGCGTACCGACCGATAGAGCGGTCGAGAGTCCGAGCGGGGCCACCGTCGACCTCGACGGTAACCGTGTAGTCGCCGGTCGTGCCGATATTCGGGTCGTACTCCGCTGATTCATCGGCAGCCAGCGTCACTGTCTCGTTGAGCACCGCCGTTTCGTCCCGTGTGATGGTGAGGGTGACGGTCAATTCGCTGTCCGTAGCGTTGCGGACGACGAACAGAATAGGGTCATTGGGATCAGGCGTTACTGTCGGCGTCGGCGAGTCGTTCGTCGTTGCGGAGTCCGTACCGGGAGCAACACAGCCAGCGAATGGACAGAGGGCGAGCGCGGCGAGAAGCGTTCGGCGGCGCATATCCCTCGGTCTCGGGGGCAGCGTCAAGTGTTTTCTGTCAGTCGTCAGCGCCTTGGCGGACCTTCACGGCCATCCCCGTTTCGAAGTCGTCCATCCCGCTACCCGGCAGTTCTGCGCGGCCGACCGCAAGTAGATAGCCGTCTTCGTGGACAACCAGGGCCTCGTCGCCTGGCCGGAGGGCGCTGTCAGCCGACTGGACGAACTTCGCAAAGGCGTTGCGCCCTTCACGGATGAACGGCTCACTCTCGTCACCGACAACGACGCGATGTCGCGGCGCTTCGAAGGCGTCACGTATCCGACTGCCACCGGCCAGTCCGAGCCTGAAGCGACCGTCACTGCCGTAGGTGGCGACGCGGCCGTCGGCAGCGTGGATCTGTCGTGGACGCCCGGAACTCGTGTGGGTCACCTCGACTGCGTCGGGGTCCGCGAACAGCGCCGTACCGCTACCCCCACCGAACTGGTAGTCGGCTGCGCGGCGGAGTCCCCGGAACTCGTCGTCACTCATTGCTCGTGTTCCACGCCGGGTAATAAACCGCCTTTCGGTCTGTCCCGGCGCAGCCATCATAGAACAAAGACGAGCGGCGAGGGAGCCGCCCACACGCAGGCCGGCGTGGTCTTGCCGTATCTCCTGAAACCCCGCTCCCCGGGCCCAACCCGACTCCCCCGGACCTAACCCGGTTCCGTAGTATCACACGCACCAGCCACGGCGAAGTGAATCGGATTTCACCAGTATCACCCAACGTCCGTCGCTCTCCCAGTTAGGTCGTAGGGTCGTCGCCGGTATCGGAAGTGTCCTCCTGACACCCAGAGTTGCGGCGGGTTTCATACTCCTGTAACGGTCACAAACGACAGGCAGTCACGAGAGCCGACAGAGCTTCTCATCGGCAGGCGACACACCGTCAATACGACCCAGCAGAAAGAGGACCCTGCGAAGGGATGAATATGCTGCTTCAGTTATGCAGGTAGCAGTGGTTATAATCATAATATCTTTGAGAATGAGGCACTGCATCTCGTTGTTTGTCACCTATTAACATACTCACGTCGGGCGGTTTTGGGTGAATTTATACTGGATGAATCCATCGCTATAAATGATATGGCAACGGACACGCGGAAAGTGATGCTCGGTGCCGCGCTGCTGGCTGTCAGCAGTGTGCTTGTTCTCGGGTCAGGTGCAATCAACATTGGTATCCCGGCCGCCGCTGGGGCTGTAGCCGCACTCGGTCTGGCCGCTGGTTCCCTGCTGGTTGGAACGTCGGAAGAAGGTCGTCCGGTATAATCGTCGGTTCTTCTCCGACCGGAACGCAGGCACTTACAGCAGGAACCGGTCGGAATCGCCACTCATGTCGATAAACCCGTCAACGGCCTCTTTGAGGTCTTCCGACGACGATTCCTCGAAGCCCATGGCTTCGACGCGACAGCCTTCATGACGAAGGTATCGACAGACCCGTGCGAAGTCACCGTCGCCAGTACAGAGAACCACTGTGTCGACATGATTAGCCAGCGAAACGGCGTCAAGGCTCATCCCGACATCCCAGTCGGCCTTCTTTGACCCATCCTGGAATGTCTTGATATCCTTGATGCGTGTCTCGAACCCAATATCGACCAGCGCTTCGAAGAAAGACTCTTCCTCCGGCGAATCGGCTCGGATAACGTAGGCAATCGCTCGCGTCAGTTCGCGGTCGTCGACCGCCTCTTCAAGCAGCGCCTCGTAATCAATATTCCGTGAGTAGAGACTCCGGGCAGTGTGATAGAGGTTTTGCGCGTCGGCCAGAATGGCCACGCGCTGTCCCGGATGCGAAACTGTCATATCAGGTGTTGTCCGTCGGCCCGAATATGCTTTCGGGATACTTCCGGGAACAGAACAGGGATCTGTGAATAATATGACCGGTCCTGGCGGCGGAATCGCGACGATAGGGACTCTCGAAGTTCTCCCAGAACACAAAAGCTAAGTCAGCCACCCACCGTTGTAGGACCATGCGACGACGTCGCCCGCTCCGTACCGGCCTGCGGTCGTTCGGCGAGCGCGTCGTCCGCGCGAAACGCAAACCAACGTTTTAGCGGCTCGTGGCGGACGTGGCGACTCCGTCTCGGGCCGGACTCACCGACTGACAACAGCCCTCGGCATCGACTGGCCGGGGCTGTTGCCTGTACTGTTTCCGAACGGACAACCGAACCCACAGCGACACCACATCACCAGCAATGACAGACATCGACTTCCGCGGCGTGTTCCCGGCCATGTGCACGCCGTTTCAGCAGGACGGCAGTATTGACTTCGAAACACTCCGAGAAGACGCCCAGCGGCTCGAATCCGCCGGTGTGGACGGACTCGTCCCCGTCGGATCGACCGGCGAATCGGCGACGCTCTCCCACGACGAACACATCGAAGTCGTCGAAGCAGTCATCGACGCTGTCGACGACGTGCCGGTCATCGCCGGCTCAGGCTCGAACAACACGACTGAGGCGCTGGAGCTGTCACAGCGCTCGGCTGACGCCGGAGCCGACGCCCTGTTGCTCATCTCGCCGTACTACAACAAGCCCGAACAGCAGGGGTTCATCGACCACTACACGACCCTCGCTGACGCCATCGACCTGCCACAGATCGTCTACAACGTCCCTTCCCGAACGGGCCAGAACATCGATCCGGATACCGCAGCCGAACTTTCGTCACACTCCAACATCCGGGCCTACAAGGCCGCAAGCGGTGATATGAACCAGATTTCCGAGGTTATCGAACGTACCCGAGACGAGGACTTCGCGGTGCTGGCGGGTGACGACGGGATGACACTGCCAATGCTCTCGGTCGGCGGAACCGGCTGTATTTCGGTTTCGGCTAACATCGAACCGGAGCGCACATGCGCGATGGTCGGAGCGGCGCTGTCCGGCGACTTCGAGCGCGCCCGGCAGATCCACCACGAGCTTGGGCCGCTGTTCCGCGCGCTGTTTGTCGAGACAAACCCAATCCCGGTCAAGGAGGCAATGCAGATTCGTGGCTACGGCCCGGCCTCCCTCCGGTCGCCGCTGACTCGCCTCTCCGACGAACATCGTGATCACCTGCGTGATGTGCTGGCTGCGCTCGAAACTACGGACCTCGAAGACGAGTACGCGGAGGCCGAGCAATGACGCGGGTGGCGGTCAACGGCGTCACCGGGCAGATGGGTGGGGCCGTCATCGAGGCTGCCACCGACAGCGACGTTGTTGTCGGGTTCGCCACGAGCGAGGAGGAGGCAGTCGACGGCGTCCCGGTTGTTCACCCGGATGACGCTCCGGGAGCGCTTCGGGAGCACGACGTGGATGTCGTGGTCGACTTTGCCGTCCCCGAGGGCGCGTTGACGGTCGCCGAGGCCTGTGCTGAAACGGGTGTCCCGCTCGTCGTCGGCACGACTGGCTTCGACGAGGACGGGATGGCTCGACTGCGAGACGCCAGCGAGCGGGTACCGGTCCTGAAGGCGACCAACTTTTCACAGGGGATTCAGGTCCTCCAGCGCCTTGTCCGGGAAGCCGTCGGAACGCTTGAAGGCTACGACCTCGAACTCATGGAAACCCACCACAACCGGAAAGTCGACGCGCCGTCGGGGACTGCAAACAGCATCCTTGATGTGGTTCAGGAAGAGCGCGATGTAGAGCCCGTGTACGGTCGCGAGGGGCATGCCCCACGTGAGGACGACGAAATCGGCGTGCTCGCCCGGCGAGCCGGCGACATCCGGGGCGAGCACGAACTCGTCCTCGCGGGCAACGACGAAGTGCTGTCGCTGGGCCATCGTGCCGAGGACCGCGGTGTGTTCGCTGCCGGCGCACTCGATGCCGCGACGTGGCTCGTCGGCCGCGACGCCGGGTGGTACGAGTTCGGTGATGTTGTCGACGGCTGAGCGACAGAGCGCCACAGTGCCAGCGGATCGGTTTTCTGCAGGAGACTCGCGCACGGCCGAGTGACTGGTTTCGTCTGGATAGTGCGGCCGAGCGGCGTACAGCGCAGTGTCCACTACTCGCAACGAGAATTAGTATGTGTTAATAGACACTCGAACACTTCTCCCAATATTACGATTAGCCTTATATGTTAGACTAGCTGACTGTCTCGTATGGCTACGAGCCAGCACGTACAACTGCCAGCGACCGATTGCCCGCGATGTTCCGGAGAATTCGAAACGACGTCCCTCAGAGTCAGTATGTGCTCGGAGTGCGGGTACATCCCCGGTCACGGATCGGACTGAGTCGGGGTTCCGCTGACGGAGTTGGTGTCGGCTGAATTTCTCGCGGACCTTCATCGAGGCAAAACAGCGAGCAGCGAAGCGGTATCGACGGTTCGAGGCCTACAGCTGTTCGAGCGTCCACTTCTGGTTGTCGCCGCCGACGTAGCTGTACTGATGCACGTTCGCGCCGTCAGAGGTCGAGGCCGCTTCGACGTCCAGTGCCTTGCCGCTGTGACGAGCGAGCAGTCGGTAGCTGCCGTCGGCGTTCTCCTCGATGGCCCATTGCTGGTTTTCGCCGCCAACGTAGTCGTACTGCTGGATGTTCGCGCCGTCGGCAGTCGACGCCGAATCGACATCCAGCGCCTTCCCGCTGTGGACGGCCGTCAGCTTGTAGTAGCCGTTGCCGAGGTCAGTCACGACCCACTGCTGGTTGTCGCCACCGGCGTACCCGTACTGCTGGACGTTCGCACCGTTGTCCACCGAGGCGAACTCCACGTCCAGAGCCTTCCCACTGTTGACGTTCCGGAGGACGTACGCCTCGCCCGAGACGATGTCGTTCGAGTCGCTCCCGTCGGACGGGACGATTCGCATCGCGGCCCCGCCACTGGCCCCCATCGAGAGGGTCACGCTGTCACCGGTCGAGACGTTGTAGTCGCTGATGACCACCGCTGTCGGATTGTTGTCGACGTCGGCTTCGCCGGCGTCGGCGTACTCGGTGACCGTCCAGCCATCAGTCTGACTCGACAGGAAGTCGAGTGATACTGTTACGTCGCGAGCGTTCCCGTCGGTCATTGCGCCGAGATACCACTCGTTGCCGCTGCGTTTCGCCGTGACGATGTAGTCGCCGATCTGCCCGTCGACAGCGACCGTTTCGTCCCAGCTCACGGGGACGTTCTCGATGTAGTCGAACTCCGGTTCGGTGTCGTAGTTCTCGTTGGCGGCGTCGCTGTCGGTGAAGTCGGTGTAGGCCGCCGGGAACGGTGCGCCAGCGCCCTGGTCGGTGACGCCGACGGTGTTGACGTTGAACCCGCCGACGTCGCTGGACCCGAGTTTGAGTGCGAGCCTGTTGGTACCTGCGTTGAGGTCGACCGAGACTGTGTGGATGTCCCAGGTGTCCCAGTAGGTGGTGAACGATGGCGCGAGCGTCTGTTCGGTCCCGTTGACGACGAGTGTCGCCTCTGGGTTCCCGTTGTCCTGGACTGCTGTCGAGTTCTCCTCCTGGTCGGCGGCGTAGCGCAGATGCAGATCGTAGGTGCCCGCGGAGGAGACGTTCTTGACGGTGAACCGGACCGTCGCGCCGTCTGGCTCGCGGTTCGGATCGACGGGGACGTAGTGAGCGCCGAAGGCGTTGCGCCACCTGTCGGCGGTAATCATGCCGTTGAGGTTGCCCGACGGTGCCTGGACGAACTCGCCGACCTCGAAGGACTCGTCGACGTAGGCCTCCATCCGGTCGGCGGCCATCTGGATGCCGCCCAGGTAGTTCGGGTACATTGCGAGCTGTTTCGCCCGCGTGGTCTGAATCTGGTCGCCCTCGCTGTCGTTGAACGTGATGTCGAAGATACCGGGCTGGTAGCTCGTCGGTCCGGCCAGCATCCGTGTGAACGGCAGGAGGACGTGATGGTCACGGCCGACGTTCGCGCCGAGCGAGTCGAAGCCGTCGTACTCCTGTGCCTTGACGACTTCGCGGGCCGCAACGTTCGGATAGGTCCGGATCTCGCCGGTCGGCTTGATACCCTCGTGGATCTCCAGCATCTGTCGGTTCGCGGCCGCCTGCTGGATGACGAAGCGGTGGTGATTGACCGACCGCTGGCAGTGTTGGTTGTGCGACGCGGTAGAGCCGTCACCCTCGAAGCCCAGCCCTGGGTCGGAGACGTAGCCGTTCTTGATCGACCGGATTCCGACGTCCTCGTAGCCCGACAAGATACTGTCGTTGTTGATCTCGTCCTCGTAGTTGACGATGTTGCCGGCCGTCTCGTTGTGCATCGTCATTTCGACTGGGTTCGAGAGGGCCGCGCCGTAGTCGGTGACCTCGCGGACGTCGAAGTCCGGGTAGGACTCGCTGACGGCCATTTCAAGGCCGGTCCCGTCGCCGGGGTAGGTGTCCCAACCCTGGTTCCAGCCTTCGGCGAGCACGCTGTCGATGCCGTGCTCGTCGGCGAATTTCATGTACCGCTTCATCCGCTCGGTTCGCGCCCCGTGGACGTATTCGGCGGGGTTGTTGCCGTTGTTCTCGATTTCGCTGTCGCTTTTGTACTCCCAGTTGGCGCTCCCGGCAATCATCGTCCACCAGATGCCGGTGTACTTGCGCCCGCTCTCCAGCCAACTCGTGTCGACGTTGCCGTCGGAGTCCGTCGGGAACGCGCTCTCGTCAAGCGGGTCGGCAAGGAGCGGAATGAGCTGTGACTCGACCAGGTCGCCCGGCGAGGACCCGATCTGGACGGTTCGCCAGGGCGTGACGTGCGGTGCCGACGCCGACACTTTGTTGCCGTCTGGGAGCGGGGCCAGGTCGACGGCCATCTCCTTGCTCCCGCTGTCGGACTGTGCAGACAGCGCCATCGAGGCGTAGTCGTCGAGGTTCGACTCGTGGACGCTGAGATACGTGCCATCGCCGGCCTGCATCGTCAGTGGGGTGTGGGCCCCGGCGCGAACGACGTTGTCGTTTGGCCGAATCGTCTTGTCGCCGGCCGGAATGTCGCTGAGCGGCGTCTCGCTGTACTCCTGCTCGAAGCGGGGGTTGACGTACTCGTTCTCTATCCACCACGCGGTGTAGTCCCCGGCGAAGTTGAACTCGGTCGTCTCGGAAGCGATGGTGAAATCGCCGAAGTCGTCGTCGAAGGCCACGCGAAAGCCAAGGCCGTCGTTGAATACGCGCACCCCGACGTTGGCCGACCGGCCGGGACTCGCCGTCTCTTCGAGGCCCAGGCGGAGATAGCTGTAGTCCGCCGTGACCGTTGCGAAATCGCCCCATTCCGGCTCCCACGTCTCCGTCTTGGTGCCGCTCTCGCTCCCCGTAACGGTGATATCCGGCCCGGAACCGCTGACGGCCGTGCCAAAGGCCGCCTGGTTCGCGAACTCGAAGCCGATAGGGGACGGGTCGATGTACGTCGTCCCGTCGAACGCGACGTCGTACTGTGGAACCCCGGAAGAAACGTCGACTGTCAGTTCAATCGAACCATCTGGCGATGTTACGCTCTGGACATCGGAGTCGTCGCCAGCGGTTACCTGTGCTGCTACCCCCTCGGGGACATCCATCGAATAGGCCGCTGCCGCCAGCAGTCCCGAAATGCCACCGAGGAAGTCACGTCGCTGCACCGAACGGTCGTGCCAATGGCCGTCAGTCATGCGAATAACAAATTTACAATAATCATAATAAACTTTTCTGCTGTAAATTGACAGTCGGATTTCTGGCAACGGACTCGAATCGATTTCAATGTTGTGGGGCTGATATTTCTGGAGCGGGAGGACAGTCCGGACGCGGCGGTTCGAAACCCCGACAGGTAATAGCGTCCGGAAAATATGGTCGGTCATGAGTCTCGAAGCCGATATCGACGACCTCTGGCAACGCAAGCAGGACGGACTGACGGCCACAGATGCGACCGACGACCATCTGGCTGTGCTCGAGGAGTTCCTCGCGGCGCTCGAAGCCGGTGAGGTCCGCGCCGCCGAGAAGTCCGGTGGCGAGTGGGAAGCGAACGCGTGGGTCAAGCAGGGCATCCTGCTGAACTTCGGCCTGCGCGAGACGGTCGCCCGTGAGTACGGCGGCGTCGACTACCACGATGTACTGCCGCTTCGGGAAACCGCTGATCTGGGTGACCGTGGGACGCGGAACACGCCGGATGGGACGACGATCCGCCGCGGCGCGTATCTCGGCGAGGACTGTATCATGATGTCGCCCTCCTTCGTCAACGTTGGAGCCTACGTCGACGACGGGACGCTCGTCGACTCCTGTGACACCGTCGGCTCCTGTGCCCAGATCGGCGAGAACGTCAAACTCGGTGCGAACACGCTCATCGGTGGCGTCCTCGAACCGGTCGAGAACGCTCCGGTCATCGTCGAAGACGAGGTGTCACTCGGCGCAGGCTGTCGCGTCACCAGCGGCTTCGTCGTCGGCGAGGGCTCTATCGTCGGTGAGAACACGCTCCTGACGCCGCGGATACCGGTCTACGACCTCGTCGAAGAGGAAGTTCTCTACGGCGAACTCCCACCGGAACGGCGCGCATTCCAGCGATTTGTCGACTCTTCGGTCGGCGACCATGACCTGATTCCCGGCGGGGCGTACAAGCCTGCTGTCGTCGCGACAGATGTCGAAGAAGAGACGCTAGAAGCGACAGAGCGGGAAGACGCGCTTCGAGAGTAGCGAGGGGCGCGAACGTAGTGAGCGGCCCTCGATTACACGAGCGGGAGCCGCGAGGGGCGCGAACGTAGTGAGCGGCCCTCGATTACACGAGCGGGAGCCGCGAGGGGCGCGAACGTAGTGAGCGGCCCTCGAAGAGTGAACGGCGACCGCAGGAAGCCGTGCACAGCGAGGCGCGGAGAGCCTCGACTGGACGAAACCGCTCCACCGGCGCTAGGAACACCGTTTTTGTAGTACCTGTCTGAATCCAGAGATGATGGACCGACGGCGCTTCCTGGCGACGTTCGCAGGTGGGACCGTCGTCGGCTTGGCGGGCTGCAACTCGGGACTTCGCGGTCCAAGCAGGCAGCCCTCCGGGAGCGCTACGTCGCAGTCGTTTGCATGACGACACCCGACAACGGCTTCGTGCCGGAGACGGTGACTATCAACGCCGGCGACACCGCTGGCTGGCTGAACGACTCCGAATGGGATCACACTGTGACGGCCTACGAAGACGACATTCCGTCGAACGTTGCGTTCTTTACGACTGGTGGCTCCGACACCAAGCAGGCGGCCCGTGACGCGTGGCCGGACAGAGACCGCAGTGTTGGCGAGACGTATACGCACACATTTCCGGTAGCACGGTTCGCCATGAGGAACCGAGTCGGATTCACGTGATGGCGGCGTCACTGCTTGTGTCAATCCCACTATGACTGCTTGAACCAAACCGACAAGTAGTGATTACCACGGCCTGAACGATCGTCTGTATATTTGATAGCAAGGGACATATCTGATCGTATGAGACAGGGCTACACTGACTCTCGCGTTGCGGACGTGGTACAGTCCGGATGGGTCGCCGGAGCGGCGAGCGGGTTGATCGCTGGTATTGGCATGGGCATCGTCTTCCACGCCGGGGCGAACCTCATGCCCTTCGTCGGCGCGCTGTACGGGTGGCCGACCGTCATCGGCGGGTGGGTTGTCCACCTAATGAACAGCGTACTCGCCGGAGTGCTGTTCGCAGTCATCATCACCCGGCCGATACTCCAGGAGCAGGCGACTACCTTCGGAGAGAGTGTTGCCGCCGGCGTCGTGTATGCAGCCGCAATCGGGCTCGTCTCGACGGGCATCCTGTTACCTGTCTCGATGAACCTGCTCGGCGTCCAGTCGTTCCCCGAGCCGCTGATCCCGCTGCCGGGGATGCTCGGTAGTTTCCTCGTTATCGTCTCGGTCGGCGTCGCGCATCTGGTGTACGGTCTGCTTCTGGGGGCGACCTACGCGGCGACGCGGGACCGACTGGTGACGGAGTCGGTCACCGCCGAAGGGGAGGCCCGTCGGTGAGTGGCCCGAAACGGAACCCTTGTTAGCCGCCAACACCGTTTTTCCCTCAATGAGTCACGACTCGCAGCTGGTCCGCCGCCTCGCGGACTGGGACCACGAGCGCCTCGAGGCGGTGGCCGCCGAGCACGGTACACCGCTGTACGTCGTCGACCTCGACCGGGTCGCCAAGAACTACGAGCGGTTCGCCGCGGCGTTTCCCGATGCCCACGTCATGTACGCCGCAAAGGCACACACCGGACAGGCTGTCCTCTCGAAACTGCTGGAAACCGGAGCCGACATCGAGTGTGCGGCCTGGGGAGAACTCCAGCGGGCCATCGACGTCGGCGCGGACCCGAACACGCTCCAGTACACAGCCGTCAATCCGCCAGACCACGATCTCGACTACGCCGTCGAACTGGCGGACGAGCACCCTGGGCTGACGATTACGGCAGGTGCACGGGACACCTTCGACCGACTGGAAGCACGGGGCTACGATGGCCGGATCGCCATCCGGATCAACCCCGGTATCGGAACAGGTCACCACGAGAAGGTCGCAACTGGAAAGGATGCCAAGTTCGGTATTCCCTACGATCAGGTTCCTGCGGTAGCGGCAGATGTCCGCGAGCGGTTCGACCTTGTCGGCCTGCACGCCCACGCCGGCAGCGGCGTCCTCCACGACGACCTCGACGACCACTGCCGGGCCATCGCCAAAGTCGCCGACATGGGCCGAGAGGTCATCGCCGACGGCGCGACTCTGGACTTCGTCGATTTC
Organism: Haloarcula sp.; assembly: GCA_042219425.1. Classification (GTDB taxonomy): domain Archaea; phylum Halobacteriota; class Halobacteria; order Halobacteriales; family Haloarculaceae; genus Haloarcula. Next base: position 30,644 of record JBDGPY010000083.1, read on the forward strand.
GGCGGCGGCTTCGGCGTCCCCTACCGGGACACTGTGGAGCCACTGGATATGGATATCGTCGGTGAGAAGGTCCGCGAGGCGGTCGGTAACCTCGACGCGCAGATCAAGCTCGAACCCGGCCGCTACGTCGTTGCGGACGCCGAGTGCATCCTCACCGAAGTCAACACGGTCAAGGAGACTCCCGCGGCAACCGTGGTCGGCGTCGACGCCTCGCTGGCGACGCTCATCCGACCGGCGATGTTCGGTTCGTACCATCCAATTCGGAACGTCACCGCCCCGGACCGCGAGCGTGAACCGGTGTCGGTCGGTGGTCCCTGCTGTACGAGTGCTGACGTGTTCTGTACTGACCGGCCAATCGCCCAGCCCGAGCGAACTGACCTACTCGCCATCGGCAACGCCGGCGCGTACGGGTACGAACTGGCCAATCAGTTCCACTCCCAGCCCCGGCCGGCGGAGGTCGCCTTCGAAGACGGCGAGACGCGAGTTGTCCGGGAACGCGAGACGCTTGCGGACGTGACCCGCATGGAACAGTCCTGACGATGGCGTTTGATATCCCCTCGTTCCACCGGCAGGCCGTCGAAACGCCATCACACGAGAGCGTCGACGAAATGCGCTCGCTGCTGGTCGACACGCTCGAAGACGCTGGCGAATACCCGGAGATAGACGACCTGGGGAATGTCATCGCTACACGGGGTCCCGCCGACGGGACGCACATCCTGCTCAACACCCACATCGACACCGTCCCGCCGCACCTTCCCTACGAGCGCCGGACAGAGCCGCCGGGCCCAGACGAAACTGTCGACGGGTCAAGAGATGAGGGCGAAGGGAATATCGTCTGTGGCCGCGGGGCCTGCGACGCGAAGGGGCCACTGGCGGCCCTCCTTGATGCCTTCCTCACGGTCTCGCCCGACGATGGCAAAGTCACACTGGCGATATCTATCGACGAGGAGACCACACAGACCGGTGGTGCACACCTCGCTGACACCCTTGACGCCGACGGCTACATCGTCGGTGAGCCGACGGGTCTTGATGTCTGTACGGCCGCTCGCGGCCAGTTCGAAGGCACGGTCACTATCCACGGCGAGAGCGCCCACGCCGCTGACCCCGGAAGCGGCCACAACGCGATTCGGGCCGCCGCGCCGATTCTGCAGGCGATGGAGAGCTACGACGACAGCGAGGCGCGGAGCGCCCCGGGAATGGCGAGCGGTGACGACGGGGAACCACGAGCCCGGGGGCCCGGCGAGCACGAGACGCTCGGCTACCCCATCCTCACTCCGTCGATGGTGGACGGTGGCGAAGCGACGAATCAGGTCCCAGCGGAGTGTACCATCACGTTCGACCGCCGGAGCGTTCCGCCGGAGACGAGCGAGTCGTTCTGCGACGACTTGCAGGCCCACCTCGAACAGTGGCTCCCGGAGTCGATGGAACTCAGTGTGGACCTCATCCGCCCGGATACGCCGTTTCCGGAAGCATTTTCGACTGCTACCGACGCAGATCTGGTCCGCACGCTACAGGAAGCCAGTGGCGGCGCAGTCCGTCAGTTTGGGGCTGCGACCGAAGCCTCGTATTTCGCGGAACAGGGTCCAACTGTCGTATTTGGGCCCGGCAGCCTGAGCGACGAGGTCGGGGCCATCGCGCACTCAACGCGTGAGTACGTCCGACTTTCGGAGGTGCGGACGGCCGCACGAGCGGTCCGTGAGACGGTCGAACGGCTGGTCTGAGCTATGCCGACCGCTTCTGGACGATAGCGGACAGCGCTGTCATCGCTTCTTCGTCGGTCACATGGTCAAACTCCTCGTAGTAGTCCGCCGTGGACTGGAAGCCAGTCGGTTTCAGTGGGACGGCGATGTCGTCAGTCCACCGCCGTAGTTCCTCGATCACGTCTGGCGGGGCAACAGGCGCGGCGGCGATAATCTCGTCAGCGCCCGCTTTCCGCAGGCGCTCGGTAGCAACGCGCATCGCCGCGCCGGTCGGAATCCCGTCGTCGATCAGTAGGACTCGTTTTTCGGACACGTTGAGCGGCCCCCACGTCTCCCCGTACGCGACGGCTCGCGTCTCAACAGTGTCTCCCGCGTGGCTTTTGGCTTCCTGAACGTACTCCCAGTCCACGTCGAGGAACCGCATCATCGGACTGTTAATCCACGAGAACCCGCCCGGAGCGATGGCCCCGATAGTCAACTCCGGATGGTCCGGTGCCTGTATACGCTGTACGACAATGACATCCAGTGGCAGCGTGGTTTCGTCGGCCACAATGTTCCCGATCGGAATCCCATCCGGCGCGAGTGCGACGACCACGTCACCGTCAAGATCCCGCTGGCGCAGCGCGGACACGAGCTGTTGCGCCGCATCCGAGCGGTCTGTGAACATACCACACTATAGACAGTCCCGCATAGTAACGATTCCGATTACCGGCAACGGGTATGCTTGACTGTACGACGACCGTCTGTCACTCATACTACCGGCTGTCCCATTTCGACCGAATTCTGTCCGAACGGACAGCCGGCAGTATCAGTCCTGTGGCGACGGTGTCGTCGGCTCACGCTCGATATCCAGGGTTTCATTGACCTGCGAATACGTCAACACCAGCGCAACGAGTGAAAGCAGCGCGCCCGCGGTAAAGGGCGTGCTAAACGATCCGAGGTTGTACAACAGCCCTGAGGCTAGCGGCCCGACGGCGACACCGAGGCCGAACGCCATCGTCAGAACCGACAGCGTCGTCCCGGAGCCACGCTTGCCGGCGAGGTCACCAGCCAATGCGAGCGACGGAGCGAACACGAGCGCGACAGCGACACCCTGGACGAACCGTGCGGCGAGCATGAGCCATGGGTCCATCACAACACCCTGGGCGAACACCGACGGAACGAGGATGACGAATCCAGTAACGATGAACGGACGGCGACCGAACCGGTCGCTCGCACGCCCGATGGGCACCTGAAAGACGACGTTTGCGATAACCACAGCGGCGAACTGGACGCTGAAAAACAGGGTCGACTCGTCCAGCCGCATCCGGATCGGACCTTCGAGCGTGGCAAACAGCGCGATGGTAGTCGCCATCAGGAACGTTCCGATACCGAGGACAAACACCGAGTCGAGACCTCGTCCGTCCGGGTTCAGGATAGCTAACGAGAGATCCTTGCCCGCTTCAGCCTCGAACGGGGGATCCTGAATCAGCGCCCAGACCAGCAGGAAGCTCACGGCAGCGCCCAGCACTGCGATAGCGAAGGCCGCGGTGAAGCCCGAGATTGTCGTGCCGGCAATCTGGTACGTCACGACCTCGTTAGCCGTCAGCCCGCCGGTGATGACGACGCCGGCGATTATCGGACCGAAGCCGAAGCCGATGAGCCGGAAAGTGTTGAACACGCCGAAGTTCCCGCCGCGTTCGGCATCGCTTGCCGCGTAATCGTTGACGAGCGCGACCGTCGCCGGAATCGTGAACGCCGCACCGAGTCCCTGGAACGCCCGTGCGGCGAGGACAGTCCAGTACGACGAGAGGAACGGGTAGGCTGCACTGCCGATGGCAAACAGGACTAGCCCGGTGAGAACGAAGATTCGCCGGCGACCGGTCCGGTCCGAGAGACGACCAGTGAAGGGCTGACCGAAACTGTTCAGCAGGCCAAACAGGGAGAGAACCACGCCGATGAGCGTCTCTGTCTGGAGGGTCAACCCCAGCACCTGTTCGCCGGCGATACCGGCCAGCGACACCTGGCCGCTGGCGATGTACACGGGGAGGACGATGATGAGAAACGAGTTCCCGAGCGCGTCCGCCATCCGCGCGAACGCCAGGGTCAGGACTCGTTTGTCGGCTCCGAGGACCATCTACGCAGTTCAAGGACTGCCACTCACCTGATAGTTGTGCTCCGTAGCGGCGCAGTCAGCGACGACGGACCTCGCGATTGCTCGACTGACACTGGGCAGGCCACGGAGTCGCCGCGTCAGATACCGTCAGCCTGCTGCTCTGCGATTCCCGTATAGTCCGTCGGCGTCAGCGCTTCCAGTTCGGCCCGGACGTCATCGCTTACGTCGAGGTCGGCAAACATCTCGTGGAAGTCCTCGATGGTGACCTCACGGCCCCGCGTGGCTTTCTTGACCTGTTCGTAGGCGTCGGCATATCCCTCGCGGCGGAGTACCGTCTGGACGGCCTCGCCGATAATTTCCGGTGTGTCGGCCAGGTCGTCGTGCATCACCTGCTCGTTGGGGACGACCTTCGCCAGCCCGTTCTGGCACTTGCTGTAGCCGATGAGACAGTGCGCGAACGCAGCCCCGATATTTCGCTTGACCGTCGAGTCCGAGAGGTCGCGCTGGAGCCGGGAGTTTGTGACGTAGTCACCGAGGAACACGAGGTCCGAGTTCGCCTTCGAAATGTTCCCCTCGCTGTTCTCGAAGTCGATGGGGTTGACCTTATGTGGCATCGTTGAGGACCCTGTCTCGCCCTCGACAGCCTCCTGTCCGAGGTAGCGGTCCGAGACGTACAGCCACATGTCCAGATCGAGGTCAAGCAGGATGTTGTTCGCGCCCCGTAGTGCGTCGAACAGGACCGCAAGGTCGTCACAGGGGTTGACCTGTGTCGTCAGCGGTTCGTGGTCCAGCCCGAGGTCGTCGACAAACGACTCGGCGAAGGCTGGCCAGTCCACGTCGGGGTAGGCAGCCACGTGAGCCGCGTAGGTCCCCGACGCGCCGGCAAGCTTTCCGGAGAGATCGTCAGCAGCGCGCTCGACCTGTCCGATTGCCTGACCCAGCCGCGAGGCGTAGACGCCCATCTCCTTGCCAAAGGTCGTCGGCGTCGCGGGCTGGCCGTGGGTGCGGGCAAGCATCGGCACGTCGGCGTAGGTCTGGGCCATCTCGACCAGCGTATCCCGGATCTCGCGGAGTTCGGGCACCAGCACTTCCTCGGCGGCCGGCTTGACGAGCAGTCGCTGGGCGAGGTTGTTCACGTCCTCGCTGGTCAGCCCGAAGTGAATCCAGTTGGCGGCATCGAGGTCCTCGGGAAGTCCCAGTCGGATGAAGTACTCGATAGCTTTCACGTCGTGGTTCGTGGCCGAATACTCGCCGTACCCCTCTGTTTCGAGCTGTTTGACGACGCTTGCGTCCTCGTCGTCGAACTCCTCGTACAGCGCCCGGAGCGTGGTGCGCTGGTCAGCGTCGATGGACAGCGGCGTAGCGTCGAGGTCCGCAAGCGCGATGAGATACTCGACTTCGACTTCTACGCGGGCGCGCATCAGCGCCCGCTCGCTGGCGTACGGGACAAGCGGTTCGGTGTAGCGGGCGTATCGGCCGTCAAGTGGCGAGACGGCAGCGAGTGGCCCTCGCTCGGTCATACCCGACTGTCCGCGGGAGGCGTGAAAAAGCGTGTCGTTCCGTGGTCCACGACGGCTGTCACCTCAGCCAGCCGTAGTCGCCATCGGCGTCGCCGAAGCGGCCGTCCGGCGGGTCGAAGCGGTAAAGGTCCTGTCCGAGCGCGACCCATGCGAGACCGTAGAGAGTCGCAGCCGCGGGCTGGACTTCGAACCCGAGAAAGGCCACAGTCCCGAGACCAAGCACCACGCCCAGCCACGGCGGCTGGATGCGGGTCCTGACAATACCGGCCGCGGTGAGGAGCGACCCACTGACCAGCACGAGAACGCCGATACCGATAACCGCCTCGCCGCCGCCCGCAAGCAGGCGAATCAGTTGCCCGGTCCCGAAGACAAGACCGCCGATTGCGCCGACCCACGCACCGATAGTCCCGGGCCGTTTCATGCGTGCGCCGTAGAAGTCCTCAACGGCGTAGTGGCCGGCTATGATCCCGAGAGTCGAGACAACGACTCCTGCCAGGATGGACTGACTCGTGGCGCTTCGGCCGGTTACTGTCACTGCCACGGCCCAGCTAACCCAGATGACACCACCGATTGCGGCGACCGCACCTGCACGCTGACACCGTAGCTTCGCCATACCGGCGAGTTGGTGGCGGGCTACAAATGCGCTCCGGACCCGAACGTGTCGGCGCTGTCGTCCTGCCCTCAGTGTGGGCTGATCGCATTCGACAGGGAAGGCGGTGGTTTCGCAACAACTTTGCACGGGCCGGACTGTCGGTCGCACATGAAACTCGCCGGTATGGCCAGCAACCGCGGCCGAAACCTGATGAACATCGCAGACCGCGCCCCAGGCGACGCGTCCTTCGCTGTGGTCCTGACCAATGACGCCGACGCGCCGGTGCTCGAAGCAGCGGCCGAGCGCGGTATCCCGACCGAAGTCGTCGAGCGCGACGACGACGAACCACGTGAGGCTCACGAGGAGCGCGTTCTCGACGCGCTCTCGGAGTACGACTTCGACCTCGTCACGCTGGACGGCTACATGCGGATTCTCAGCGAGACGTTCCTCGACAACACGACGACGACGCTGAACGTCCACCCGAGCCTGCTGCCGAACTTCGCCGGAAAGGATACCCACGAGCAGGTGCTTGACGCCGGCGTGAAGGTCACGGGCTGTACCGTCCACGTTGTCGACGAGAGCGTTGACGGTGGCCCCATCGTCACGCAGGAGCCCGTTCCCGTCTTTGAGGACGACGACGAGGCCAGCCTCAAAGAGCGGGTGCTGTACGAAGGTGAGTTTACTGCGTATCCACGCGTCATCGAGTGGTTCGCCAATGATCACGTCACTATCGACTGGGACGAAGGAACCGTCGCAGTCGCGGATGACAACGGCGGCGACTTCCCCGCTCGTCGCATCGTCTCAGATGACCTCGAAACCAGCCTGCGCTACGGGGAGAACCCTCACCAGAACGCAGCACTGTACACGGATACGACTGTCTCCGAGGCTAGCGTCGTCCACGCCGAGCAGCTCAACGAGGGTGCGAAGGCGCTGTCGTACAACAACTACAACGACGCCGACGGCGCGCTGAATCTCATCAAGGAGTTCGAGGAGCCCGCCGCTGCGGTCATCAAGCACACCAACCCGGCCGGCTGTGCGACTGCTGACTCCGTTGCAGACGCCTACGAAAAAGCGCTGTCGACGGATCCGATGAGCGCGTTCGGTGGAATCGTCGCCCTGAACCGCGAGTGTGATGCCGCTACCGCCGAGCAGATCATCGACTCCTTCAAAGAGGTCGTCGTCGCGCCCGGCTACACCGACGCTGCGCTCGATGTCCTTTTCGAGAAGGAGAACCTCCGCGTGCTGGATGTGAACGACAACTTCGAGGTCACTGACAACCTCACCGAGAAGCCTCTCGTTGGCGGGCGACTCGTGCAGGAACGGGACACCCAGCGCCTCGCTGCCGACGACCTGGAGGTCGTCACCGAGCGTGAGCCGACCGACGAACAGCTCGAATCGATGCTGTTCGCCTGGCATACGCTCAAGCACGTCAAGTCCAACGGCATCCTCTTTGCCAACGGGACGGAGACGGTCGGCATCGGCATGGGGCAGGTTTCCCGGGTCGATGCCGTCCGACTGGCCGCGATGAAGGCCGACGAGCACGCTGAGGGCAAGGACGCCGAGGGGGCCGTGATGGCCTCGGACGCCTTCTTCCCGTTCCCGGACGGTATCGAGGAGGCCGCCGACGCCGGCATCGAGGCTGTCATTCAGCCCGGCGGCTCGAAGAACGACGAGAGCGTCATCGAAGCTGCGAACGAGCACGACATGGCGATGGTGTTCACCGGGCAGCGGTCGTTCCGACACGACTGATCGCGTGTCGGACTTCGGGAGTGGGCCTTGGGTGGGATGTCCGCTTCCGGCCGCTCGTACGTTCCGGCGACTGACGAGATTCCGAGAAGTGATGCAGAATCGCGAGACAAAGAGGCCTGACACAAACCATTTCAACGCCCTCCAGCTATCGATGGTGTGAACTGGCTGACGAACAACCGGCTGCTATTACTGTTTGCTGCCGTCGTTTTGACGACGCTGGGAACCATCGGTCTGGGAATCGTCGGTGTTGTCGCGACGGTCGGGGCGCTGCTGAGCGGGGGCGCGGTCGTTCAGACCTTCGGCGTGTTCTTGCTCGGGACGTTACTGCTCGCAGGCCTCGATATCGTCTTCTCGGTCGCGCTGGTCCGCGAACTCGCCCAGCAGACGTCGATACCGAAGAGCCAGCGCGTTGCTGACGGACTCGCGCTGGCTGAAACCATAGTCCCGCCGCTTGCGACACTTGATCTCTCAGACAGGCTCACCCCGCCTGATCCGACGGTCGAAGAACGTCACGAGAAGCTGACACGCCGATACGTCGATGGCGAGATCTCCGAGTCGACCTACGAACGGGAGTTGCAGGCGCTTCTCAACGAGGCCGACGACTCGAACGCCGACCCGCTAGACGACCTCAAAACTGAGGGTGAGACAACGCGGTTTTCCGAGCCTGACGCCGAACGTGAGTCGGCCCGCGAGTAGCACTGAGCGGGTTTTACATGAATCCCCGACGACAGGTCAGATATGAACGTACCCACATTGCGAGAGATCGAGGTGGAGCGGGACGCCGTCGCCTCGGTCCTCGACGCCGTCCCCGGCGTTGCCGTCGTCGATGACGCCGCCCGTGACAGCTCCGTACCGACACGGGCGGAATCTCCAGCCGAGGAGACCGGAGACGACGGCTCCGGTCTGGCCGACCGCCTCGCCTCGCTCTGGCGACAGTGGGGCCTGCTCGGAACCGGACTGACCCTCGTCGCACTCGGCGCGGCAACGATTGGCCTCTGGTGGTACCGGCGTCGAAGTACCGACGAACCAGCGGGTGAGAGTGTCGCTACGCATGGTGGAGACTGGGACACTGATAGCACGGCCGAGACATCGCCAGCGGATTCGGTAGCTGAGACCTCCTCGCCGACACCGGACGACTCGCGCGGCGATACCCACCGCCCGGAGACGCGGCGGACGGAACTGGCGACAGACGCGACTCACTCCCAGTCCGACGAATCGCAGCGACACGCTGTGACTGACGAGTTTCCCACGACCGAGCCGGACGCCAGAGAGGCAGAGACAGCGACGGAACGGCCCGAAACGACAATCGACCCAGCACCGATTCTTGGCGTTGCGTTCCTCATTCTGACGGGCGCACTGGGCCGGTGGGCCACCAGTGACCGGAACGACGACAGGTAGCAGTTCGACAGGCTAAAGCGAGCGGCTCCGGTACCCTGATCATGGAGTTCCACGAGGCCGCGAACTTCCTCTTCGAGTTGCGCCGGTTCGCCTCGCGACCCGGTACTGATGCCACGCAGGACCTGCTATCGTCGCTCGGGGACCCACAGGAAGGACTTCGCTGCGTGCAGATTGCGGGGTCAAACGGAAAGGGGTCCACCGCGCGGATGGCCGAACGAACGCTTCGGGAAGCAGGCCTCGATGTCGGGCTGTACACGTCGCCCCATCTCGACGATGTGCGTGAGCGCATCCGTATCAACGGCCGGAAGCTCTCCGAAGCCGCTCTCGTTGAGTTCGTCGAAGCAGTCCAGACGTACGTGACCGAACAGGGGGCGGCCAACGACTCGCCTACGTTCTTCGAGACGCTGACGGCGCTGGCGCTCTGGGAATTCGACCGGCAGGACGTGGACGTAGCCATCCTCGAAGTCGGTATCGGCGGCCGGTACGACGCCACGAGCGTGGTCGACCCGGTCGCCAGCGCCGTTACGTCGGTGACGCTTGAACACACACACATTCTCGGTGACACTGTCGCGGAAATCGCTCGCGACAAGGCCCACGTCGCTCCAGACGACCGGCCGCTGGTGACCGGAACAAGTGGGGACGCGCTCGCCGCCGTCCGCGACGTCGCTGGTGATGTCGTGACCGTCGGTAGCGCGGACGAGGCCGACGTGAGCGTGGACTACGGCGGCCGCGACGGGCTGGAGGGAGCGGTATCGGTTGCTGGCCCCGACTGGACTGTCGACACGTATCTCCCACTGCTTGGATCTCATCAGGCACAGAACGCGGGTATCGCGGCTGCGCTGTGCCGGCAGGTCGCGGACGTCTCGCAGGACGACCTCGAACGCGGTCTGCGGAACGCCCACTGGCCCGGCCGGTTTGAAGTGATGAACGAGGCTCCACTCGTCGTTCTCGACGGCGCGCACAATCCCGGGAGCGTTGAGCGAACAGCAGCGACGATAGGCTCCTTCGACTACGACGACCTGCACGTGGTTCTCGGCGCGATGGTCGACAAGGACCACGAGCGTATCGCGGCGGCATTGCCGGACCCGGACCACGTCGTCGCCTGTCAGCCAGACGTCGGCCGGGCGGAGTCCCATCACGTCGTGGCGGCCGCAGTGGAGGAGGAAACCGACGCGGCGGTCGAGACGTGCCACGATGTCACTGGCGCGCTTGGCATCGCGCTCGACGCTGCCGACACCAGCGACGCGGTTCTCGTCATCGGGTCGCTGTACGCTGTGCGGGAGGCCCGGACCCGGTGGTCGCGCTCGCTTGTCCCCAAGCGGGTCGACTCGCTTGACGAAGCCAGTGAGACCATCGAGGACGCCCACGTCACCGACACTGGGGATTGGCGGATGCGGGGCAAGGGCGTCCATCGCGTCCTGCGGACCCGCGTCCAGCCGCGGCATGCACAGTCCCTCAAAGAGGAACTGCTGTCTCTGGGCGGTGAGTGTGCTATTTCCGGTCTGGCCGATCAGGACGAGGAGTACCTCGACGTCGTGCTGATGGCGACGATGGCCCAGTACAGGCTCCTCACAGAGAAACTGGACGGGAAGCCCGACGGGCTTGCGACGTTTGCCGACGAACTGCGGGACGCGCTGTCCATCCAGCAGCCACCCTCCGACACGTCGACAGCGTATCCATGGGACGTCGGCACGGCTGTCATGGGAATCTGTAATATCACGCCGGACTCCTTCCACGATGGCGGCGAGTACAACGCCGTTGATGACGCCGTTGCCCGTGCCGAGCAGATGATCGAAGCGGGCGCGGACATCCTTGATATCGGTGGGGAGTCGACCCGTCCCGGGGCCGAGCCAGTCCCAGTTCAAGAAGAGATCGACCGGGTCGTCCCGGTCATCGAGGCGCTGTCTGACCTCGATGCTGCCCTCTCCGTGGACACGCGGAAAGCGCCCGTCGCCCGGGCGGCGCTTGATGCCGGTGCTGACATCCTCAACGACGTCTCCGGCCTCGAAGACCCTGAGATGCGCCTCGTCGCCGCTGAGTACGATGTGCCGGTGGTGGTGATGCACTCAATCGAGACACCGGTTGATCCCGACAGCGACATTCACTATGATGACGTGGTCGAGGATTGCATCGACCAGTTAACTGAGCGCGTCCTGCTTGCAGAGAAAGCCGGGCTGGACCGCGAGCAGATTATCGTCGACCCCGGCATCGGCTTCGGGAAGTCAGCCACAGAGAGCTTCGAACTGCTTGATCGCCTCTCGGAATTTCAGGCGCTTGGTTGCCCGGTGCTGGTCGGCCACTCACACAAGTCGCTGTTCAGTTTAGTCGGGCAGGAGGCTGGTGACTGTCTGGAGGCGACCATCGCTGGAACGACTCTCGCGGCTGAACGTGGGGCGGATATCGTTCGAGTCCACGATGTGCCAGAGAACGTCGCCGCTGTCCGGGTCGCCGAAGCCGCCCATGACCCCAAGAAGTTCGAGGAGTGAACTACCCCACCCTGTAGCAGTTCTTGAAAAGTGAGTAGCGCCTGCAAACGCAGCGGGTGTGTGGATACTATTCTCTCGGGTGGGGGGACGCTAGGGATTTTGCTTGCTGTTGCTAGGTCGTTCGAATACATCAAATATTCGACAATACCAGCCATTACGTTGCGTCTCGTTCGACAGATGGTCAGATTCACACTACTGGCCGAAACCCGGTGTCGATGAACCTAAAATATCGGATAAAAGGGCTGCAGGAATGGGTTTTCGCATGGTTTTATATTTGAGAAAAGCCAGGTTTCGCAATGCTCTAATCAAAAGATGCCCCGCATACTGCGGGACATGATTGGTTTCGCTATCACATTTGATACCCGGGTGCGAACATATAAAAGTAATTTCAGTTACCACTCTACAATGACATCCCAGAACACGAGAGATCGCTCAGACAAACGAGTTACTGGAGCGAACCGCAAAAGCGTGAATGGGGCCACGCTTACGGAGCGTATCGGGCTGGACAACGACGAAATGCGCTGGCGGAAGGAGTTTACTGGTTTTGATGAGTCGGATGTCGACACTCTCACAGCGATGGAGTCGGAGATCGACGACCGGGCCGATGTCATCGTTGACGATTTCTACGACAACCTCCAGTCGTTCGACGAAACTGTCGAAATCTTCGGACGGTCCACAAAGTCAATTGACCAGCTTAAAAACACCCAGGAGCAGTACCTCCGCGACCTCGTCAGTGGAGACTATGACAGACAGTATTTCGAGGGCAGGGCTCGAATCGGAAAGATTCATGACATGCTCGACCTCGGACCGAAGATCTATCTCGGTGCCTACAGCATCTACTTCGAACATTTCTTGCAGACAATCGTCGAGGATCTGCAGTCGGGCAACGCAGAGAGAGACGAGGCGCTCGAACAGATGCAATCGCGGGCGCTCTCCGTGTTCAAACTCCTCAACCTCGACCAGCAGGTGGCGATGGACACCTACATCGATTCGTACAGCCAACGGCTTGAGACGGCAATCGACGACCAGCAGGCCCTGATGCGAGAAGTCGAACAGGGGCTGCAACAGCCCATCGACGAACTGAGTACGTCCGCGGAACAGGTCGCCAAAACCAATCAGAGCATCAGTCAGACTGCCGAAACGCAGTCCGAATCAATGGACGAAGTGGCAGCCGAAGTTGCGGATATGAGTGCCACTATCGAGGAAATCGCCTCGACCGCTGAGGAGGTCGCAAGCACCAGCACGACGGCCGAACAGAAGGCACAGCGGGGTAGTGAGGCCGCACAGCAAGCGGTCTCCGTCATGAACGACGTCGACGACGCCGTCGATACGGTTTCCTCAGATATCGCCGGGCTCCGGGAGCAGGCCAACGAGATCGACGAAATCGTCGAGGTGATCAACGACATCGCCGATCAGACAAATATGCTCGCGCTGAACGCGTCTATCGAGGCCGCACGGGCTGGAGAAGCCGGTGATGGGTTCGCCGTCGTCGCTGACGAAATAAAGACGCTTGCGGGTGATTCACAGGAACACGCGAACCGCATCGAGGAGACCGTCACGGAGATCCAGGACGAAACCGTTGAGACCGTCGAGAGCCTCGAAACCGTGACCGACCAGGTGACAAACGGTATCGATCAGGTCAAGACGGCGACCGACAGACTCAAGGAAATTGTGGATGCGATCAACGAGACAGCGCAAGGTATCCAGGAAGTGTCAGCTGCGACCGACGACCAGGCGGCCTCGACAGAGGAAGTCGCCAGCATGATCGATGAGCTGTCGAACGGTATCGAGGACATGTCCACGCAACTCGATGACCTGGCAGCGACAAATCAGGAACAGACGGCCAAGATTCAGGATGTGGCCGAGACCGCGCGCCGTCTCGACAGCGAGTAGGGCCCCGACACCGTCACCGATAATCAGCCCTCTGGCTCGGGCGGATCGACTGCTTCGGCCACTGTCTCTGTCACACGAATCCCCTTTGACGCGAGGTGGCGCATCTGCCGGCGGACGAAGTCCTCCTCTGTCGTGCCCCGCGTTGCGAGAATTACCATCCGGGCGTCCCCGGCCGGGCGCATCGTCCGGCCGGCCCGCTGTGCGCCCTGCCGGCGGGACCCCCCTAGCCCCGAGGCAACAATGGCGAGTTCGGCGTCCGGCAGGTCGATTCCCTCGTCGCCGACCCGTGAGACCACCAGGGTATCAAGCTCACCCCGGCGGAACTCGTCGAACAGCTTCTCCCGGCGGGCATGTGGTGTCTCGCCACTGATGAACGGCGAGTCGATTGCCTCGCTAATGGCTTTGCCCTGGTCGAGATACTCGATGAACACTAGCGCCTTCGCGGCCGGATTCTCGCTCAGCGCGTACCGTATCTCGTCGATCTTGCCGGTGTTGCTGGCGGCGGCCTGCCGTCTGTCGTGTCCCGACGTGGAACTGTACTCTGACTGCTCGGTCTCATTGCCCCACGGGACGAGGCGAATTTCGACCTCCGGTTCGGCCACGTAGCCCTCGTCGAATAGTTTCCCCCAGTCCGTACCGATTGGGGGACCGATGAGCGTGAATATCTCCTCCTCGTCGTCGCTCTCCCGCGTCGGCGTGGCGGTAAGGCCCAGCCGGTGTTTCGTCTGGAGGTCCGCGCTCCGGCGGTGGATCGGCGACGGGACGTGATGCACCTCATCGAAGACAATGAGGCCCCACTTGCGCTGGTCGAACAGTTTCCGGTGGCGGTCCATCCCAGCCGTGCGGTAGGTAGCAATGGTGACTGGGCGTATCTGTTTCTCGCCGCCGTGGTACTCACCGATGTCGTCGTCAGTCAGCGAGGTGTGGCGGACCAGTTCGTCGTGCCACTGCGTTGCGAGTTCCCGTGACGGGACGAGGATCAGCGTCTCGCCCCCGACAGCGGCCATCGTACCCATTGCGGCGACAGTCTTTCCCGACCCCGGTGGGCCAACGAACACGCCCGAGCCTTGCTCGGTGAAGCGTTCGACCCAGTCCTGTTGGTAGTCGCGCAACCGGAGCAGGAGGTCCATCTCGATGGCGTCACCCGTTTCCAGAGTGCGGTCGTCCCGAACTGGATAGCCCGCCTCGTAGAGCGTGCGCTTGATTTCGGCCGTCGCGTCTTCGTTGACCCACGATTCCGAATCCGAAATCGGGGCCCGGAGGTGGACGTCATCGAGTTTCTGGCGCGCGACGTTGCCCATCAGGTCATCACTCTCAGCTTCCAGAACCACGTAGCCGTCCTCGTGGGTTTTCAGGCGGAACTTCCGGGCCCGTTCCCACTGGCTTGTCACCCACTCTTCGAGGTGGGTCGAGCGCTCGCCCAGCACGTCCCGCATCGTCGCAAGGAGATCGTCTAGGGATTCGTGTGGTGCGGCCCAGATGTCCTCCTCACGGAGTTCGTACACGTAGCCGCCCGAGCGGTTCGTGTCCTGCAGGCGCGCAAACTGCGAGAGCTGCGCTCGCGTGAACTGCTCAGGGTGCTCGACGACAACCTCACGGCGGTCTGGGAACAGGATGACCCGCTCCCGGTCGGTCACCTCGGCGATGTCGGCCGGGTACCACACAGACTCGACCTCGGTCACGTCCTGGCGCTCGATGTCGCCGTCGTCGCCGAGTTGCGTAAGCGCTGCACGCGCCTCGTCGGGTGTCAGGTCTGTCTTCCGGGAGAGTTCAGTTGCCGTCAGATGCGGGCGGCCAACAGCGTCGATAGCGTCGTAGACGGTGTCAAGTTCGAGTGCTGTGGTTAGGTCCGAGTCGTCGTCTCGGTCGGCTGGCTCCTCGGCTGTCACTACCGATAGGTGGTGGTCGACGCTCAAACGGGTTTCGTCTGAGCGTCCCCCGCCGTTGGTTCGAATATGTACATTAATATAGCGCCGCCCGGACACGCTGGCATGGTTGAGGGAATCGCGGCCGGCCCGTGGTCTATCGTTCCTGCGCTCGTCGCCATCGGTCTCGCCTGGTACACCCGGGACGCCCTTATCGGCCTGTTCGTTGGAATCGTCGTTACGGGCATCTTGGTTGGTGCGTTACACCCCCAGGCAGTTGGGGTCCCGTCGGACCTGGTTACCGCCGGCGGCGAGGTAGCGACCGTCCAGCCACAGGCCGAGGACGGGAGTCCCTGGACGGTCGGCGTCGGTGGGATCGCGCTCGGGGCAATCTTCGGACTGAAACTCGTCCCCGAAATAATCGCCACAGCCCCGCTGTTCGGGGAGTGGTACGTCAAGAACGTCTTGCTTGCCATCTTCGCAATCGGTGGCTTGATCGGGCTGATGATTCGGGCCGGTGCAATCCAGGGCGTACTGGAGGCGCTGGTGGCGCGGGCTGACTCCGCCGAAGACGCCGAGAAAGCCGCCTTCCTGGCAGGTATCGCGATCCATATTGACGACTACTTCAACTGCCTCGTGGTCGGCTCGATGATGCGCCCGCTGACGGACAAGTTCGACGTCTCGCGGGCCAAACTCGCCTACTACGTCGATTCCGCGGGGTCGCCAGCATCCCGGCTTGCATTTTACTCGACGTGGGGTGCCGCGATGGTCGGATTCATCGGAAGCGGCCTCGTCGAGGCACAGCAGCAGGGGTCGCTGCCGTCCAGCATGGCCAACTTCGTGAACACCGGCGGCGATCAGGTCACCGCTGCGACGGCGGCCGTCTGGCCGCTGTTTTTCAACACGCTGTTTACGGGCTTTTACTCCTGGGTTGCACTCAGTCTCGCAGGGCTCGTCGCGTGGCAAGTCGTGCCCAATCTCTACGGGATGGGAACTGAGGAGTCCCGCGCGAGGAACGAGGGGAAGGTCGTCGGTGACGACGATGACCCGATGATCTCGGCGGAGATGGACGAGTACGAAGTGTCCGAGACCGCTACGCCGGACTGGCGGAATTTCGCCTGGCCCATCCTGACCATGATTGCTGTCGGCCTCGGCGCGATGTTCTGGCGGGCCAGCCCCGTCGTCTATGTCGAGGGGAAGCAGGGAATGGGGACCACGCTCCTCCAACTCGGCAGTTGGCAGCTTATCACGCCGCCGAGCGGTCCGTGGGCCTTCAACATTGGTGGGGTCCAGCTCGGCCTCGCATCGTTCTCGGCGCTGATCGTCGCCTTCTTGCTGTACCGCTGGAAGGGCGACATCCCGTCGAACGACGACGCCACCGAAGCGATGATGGTCGGGTTCAAAGGCATCCTCTTGGCGGCCGTCATCCTGATGTTCGCCAGTTCCATCCAGAACGCGGTGTCGATACTGGGCATTTCGTCGTTCGTGACAAACGTCTTCGGCGGCGTGCCCGCGTTCGTTATCCCTGTCGGCATCTTCCTTGTCACTTCGTTCGTCAGTTTCTCCGACGGCTCGTCGTGGTCGACCTACGGCATCATGTTCCCTATCGCCATCCCACTCGCGTTCTCGACGGGCGCGAACCTTCCGCTCGTCCTCGGTGCGGTGTTCAGCGGCGGCATCTTCGGCGACCACACCTCTCCGATCAGCGACACGACCGTCCTGGCGTCGTCGACGAGCGGAAGCGATCACATGGTTCACGTCAGAAGTCAAGCGCCCTATGCCATCATCGCGGCGGGTATCGCGGCTGTGCTGTTCCTCGTGTTCGGGCTGGTGCTCCCAGAGGGATTCCGTATTATTCCGTACTGACTGGCGACGCTGTTTTCCTCACTGCTCTTGGAACTCAGACGTGCTGTTCGCCTCAAAAGAAGCCGTAGTCCTCGATACGCTCTTCGTATACCTCCTCGTATTCAGAGCGAACCCGAGCGTGGTCGAACTCGGAACAGGATTCGTCGACGGTCCGGCACTCGAAGTCGGCTGACTCAGCAATTTTGTCGGCGATTTCCTGCGGGTTCGTCACCCGGAATGCGCGGTCGCGCTGCTCGATGAGCTCATGTGCGCTCGACTCGGCCTGGTACTCGACGATGCCGATACAGCCACACGCCATCGCCCAGAGGAGGTCAGTGGCGAAACACTCCTGAAATGCCGTCTGGACGAACACGTGTGCCCCCTTGTATATCGAAACGCGCTCTTCGATGTCGCACTGCCCCGCGAACGTGACGCGGTCGCCGATACGGAGATTGGCAGCCTCCTGCTCGTAGTACCCCCGCTCCGGACCGTCGCCGACGATAGTCGCTGACCAGTCCTTGTGTCGGAGTTCCGCGAGGCCGAGCAGCAGGGACTCGACGTTCGCGCTGCCATCGAGCGTGCGGGCGTAGACCACGTCGATTTCCTCGTCGGCCTCGGCTTCCCGAATGAGGTCCATGTCGATACTCTGGGGGAGTATCGCAGTCTGGTCCGCCGTCGCCCCTCGTTCGCGGACCCGCGTGCGGACGAGTTCGGAGGGGGTGATGAGACAGTCCGACGCCTGGAGCGCGAGAGCTGCCTGGCGACTCTCGGGCACGTCCTCCTCGCCGAACCACTCCGTGAGCAGCGGCGCGCGCGACAGCGTTGCGCCGGTGTTGGCCGCGAGTGCGACCGATGCCGGCGTCGGGTGAACGTGGACGACATCCGGGCGGAACCGCGCCAGCAGAAACGGCAGGCGGACACAGAAGGAGGGGATGGTCGGCGAGACGGTGACGGCACGGTAGGTGACACCGTTGCGCTCGCGCTGATTGTCGAATCCCGTCCACCACTGCGAACAGAACACGGTCACGTCGTGGCCGGCGTCGGCGAGTTCGGTCGCGACCCGCTCCAGTCGGCTCCGGCCCTCGGTGTCCCGGTACTGACTCGTCTCCATGGCGACAACCGCGACACGCATACAGGGGCGACGATGTGGTTCCTCAAAAATCCACCCGTTCGGTTGGATATTTATTACACTGACTCCGAAACATGTCAGTGTATGAGAGACGATGACGACCTCGAGGCTGAGGTACGGGACCTCCGCGCCGAGGTCGATGCCCTCCACGACCGCCTCGCCGCTCTGGAGTCAGCAATAGATACCGACCCGCCCCCATCGACCGAGGACGAGACGGTCGACTCTTCAGCTGGGTTGGGGGCAGCAACACCAGCCGACACGGAGTCCCCGCAAGCGGTATCCGCTGAACCAACCGAGACAGCCGACGACGCTGCGGCGGAATCCACCGACCGGAACTGGGAGCGCGATATCGGGATGAAGTGGCTCGGCGGTGTCGGCGGCCTCGCGCTTGTCGTTGGCGTCGTCTTCTTCATCCGGTTGGCTATTGAGGCGGGATATCTCGGCCCGCTCGGTCGCGTGGTGACCGGGACGGCGGGTGGCCTCGCACTGCTCGTGGGCGGCCGGTATGCTGCCGAGCAGCAGGGATACAGCCGATGGGGACGGCTCGTCGCGGGAACCGGACTTGCGATAACGTATTTCAGCGTCTACGCAGCCTACGGCTTTGATTCGTACCGCGCCGCTATCGGCACCCAGCTGTGGGCTGTCTTGCTCGCGCTGACCGTCCTCGTTGCTGGTACTGTTGCCCTGTCGGTGCGTGACCGCGCTCCGGCCGTCGCCGGCGAAGCGTTCCTGCTTGGGTACGTGACCGCCTATCTGGGTCTGGATGCCGGCTCGTTTGTCGTCTCACCCGCCTACGTCGTCCTGCTCGCAGCCGGGCTGGTAACCATCGCTAGCGTTCGCCCGTGGAGCCGGCTCATTCTCGGAAGCGTCCTCCCGTCCTACGTCCTCTACGTGGCCTGGATCGATGGGCTCTCGCCACCCGACACGGTTGTCACCGGCGTCCTCGCGACAACGTTCGCGATATACGCCACCGGCGGGTACGTCCTCCGAGCAAGCGGCCGAGACAGCCGATGGCAGCAGCTTCAGACAGTAGCGATAACCGTCCTCAACGCCGGGTTCGTTGCGATGTTGCTGGAAGTGACTGTCCGCGAGCTGATCCCGGTGGCTCCCGACGGACTCGCTGTCGGTGCGGTCGGAATCGCGCTTCTCGGGGTTTATGCTGTCACCGAACGCCGGCTAGCGAGGCCGGACGAAGCAGCCGGAGCGTTTGCAGTTGCGCTGATCGCAATTGCTATCACGCTTGCGGCCGGGCCGTTCTCCGCAACCGTCGGTCTGCTCCTCGTGGTCTGTGTGGCGGCTGTCACCGGGACGCGTCGGCCTGCCAGTGGGTTCCGTGTCGGCGGCCATCTCGTCGCTGTCGGTACTGTCGCCAAGCTCCTCGTCGTGGATGCCTCGGAACTGCCGGCGTTCTCGCTTTCGGACCCGCTGGCGACCGCGACGGGGCGACCAGTCGCCTATCTCCTGAGTATTGTCGTCCTCTACGCCCTTGCGTGGTGGTTCCGGGGTACCACTGCATCGGTCGCACCCACTGACCGAACGTTCCACCTCGCGACGCCGTACGCCTGGACAGGGACCGGGCTTGCGGTGATCCTGCTGGGACTGGAGCTTTCCGGTGCCACCCTGTCCGCCGGATGGGCAATACTCGGGCTCGCGTTCGTCGGGGCAGGTCTCGCGATGGCTACCCGTGAGTGGCGGTTGCAGGGCGTGATTATCCTCGGACTGGTAACGACCAAGGTGTTCCTCTTTGACACGCAGGGTCTGGATACCCTCGCGCGGACCCTTTCTTTTCTCGTCCTCGGCGGCATCCTGCTGGTCGCCTCCTACGCATACGCCCGCTGGCAGGGCGAAAAACCGCTCCAGCGACTTACCGAGTGACAGCAGTTTCTAGAGCAACGCCCCTCGCGTACGGCAGTCGCCACAAAGTGTTTTGCCGATTGCCGCCCTCCGTCCGGTCGTGACCGCGTACGACCTCTCTCGCTATCTGAACGTCCGGAGCGCCTACGGCAGTTCGTTCGGCCCGGATGGGACGCTTGCCTTCCTGATGAACACAACCGGCGTCGGCCAGATCTGGACGCTGGACGAACCGCAGGGTTGGCCAGAACAGCGGACCTTCTACGAGGACACCGTGAGCTTCGTGGATTACTCGCCCGAACGCAACGAACTCGCCTTCGGCATGGACGAGGGCGGCAACGAGCGAGCGCAACTGTACCGCCTTGATATGGACGGTCGCATCCACGAACTCACCGGCATGCCAGACGCCAAACACCGCTGGGGCGGCTGGAGCTCGGACGGCGAGCGGTTCGCCTTCGCGTCGAACCGCCGCGACGAGGCCGTCTTCGACATTTATGTGCAGGACCGCGACGTGGCTGGTGACGAAGCCGATCTTGTCTGGGAGGGGGACGGCTGGCTCTCGGTCGGTGGCTTCTCGCCGGACGACGAGCGCCTGCTGATCAGCGAAGCGCATTCCAGCTTCGACCAGGATCTGTACGTACTGGATCTCAGCACAGAGGATCTGACTCATCTCACGCCGCACGACGGAAATGTCCGCTACACGAGCGCGTCGTGGGGTCCCGACGGCGAGGGGATCTATCTGGTCACCGACGCCCAGAGCGACACGCTCGATCTGGCTCGTCTCTCGCTTGACGGCGACCTCGAGGTCGTGCGCTCGGATGATCAGTGGAACATCGACGGGATCGAGCTGGACCAGGACAGTAGCCGGATCGTGTACTCGCGCAACGTCGACGGCTACAACGAACTCACCGTCGGCGAGCTGACAGGACCGACGACTATCGAGACGTTCCCAACGCCGGACCTGCCGGGCGGCCTCGCCGGCGGCGTCTCGTGGGGCCCCGAGGCTGAGCGCTTCGCCGTCAGCGTCACCGGCCGGACGGTCAACACCAACGTGTTCGTCGTCGAGACCGAAACCGGCGAGGCCGAGCAGTGGACGACCGCATCGACGGCCGGTATTCCCCGCGAAACGTTCATACAGCCCGAGGTAGTCAGGGTTGATTCGTTCGACGGGCGAGAGATTCCGGCGCTGTTCTCGCTGCCAGACGTCTCTTCGACCAGTGCTGACGGCAAAGCGCCAGTCATCGTCGACATCCACGGTGGCCCGGAGAGCCAGCGACGTCCGTCGTTCTCGGGACTGACCCAGTACTTCCTCTCGCGTGGCTACGCCGTTTTCGAACCGAACGTCCGCGGGTCGACGGGCTACGGAAAGGCCTACACGCACCTCGATGACGTGGAGAAGCGGATGGACTCGGTGAAGGATCTCCGGGCCGGCGTCGAGTGGCTCCACGACCATCCGGCGGTCGATCCCAACCGGATTGTGGCAATGGGCGGGTCCTACGGCGGGTTCATGGTGCTCGCGGCGCTCACGGAGTACCCAGACCTCTGGGCGGCCGGCGTTGACGTGGTCGGCATCGCGAACTTCGTGACGTTCCTTGAGAACACCGGTGACTGGCGGCGCGAACTCCGTGAGGCCGAATACGGCTCCCTCGAATCGGACCGCGAATTTCTCGAATCTATTTCGCCGATCAACAACGTTCAGCGCATCGACGCACCGCTGTTTGTCCTCCACGGAGCCAACGACCCGCGCGTCCCGGTTGACGAGGCCGAACAGATCGCCGAGAAAGCGGCTGAGCAGGGGGTACCGGTGGAGAAACTCGTCTTCGACGACGAGGGCCACGGCATCAGCAAGCGGGAGAACCGCATCGAAGCCTACACCGCGGTCGTCGATTTCCTCGACGAACACGTATAACTGTCCGTCGCCAGCAAGTCGTTGCGTGTCTGCGACGCCGTTCGGTTTTATATACCGTTTTCAACGCGCGAGAACGTTCATACAGGTTTATCCCTGTCCCAGAGCAGCGTTTCGTATGGAGGTTGCCGAGCGCTCGCGGGCGCGGGTACAGGAACAACTCGCTCGCCTCGAACAGGAGTTCGGCTCGACCGCAGTGGACCAGACGACCTTTTCGGTCGGGCCAGATGCCTACCAAGAGGCGGTCGAGCGGTCACGGGAGGGGCAAGTCGACGTGCGCGCGTTCGTTCGCAACGAAGCGGGCGACGTGCTACTCAGCGAGGATAACGGGTCTTGGTCGATACCACATGGACAGACCCGGGGAGGCGAGCGGCCGGCCAGTGCCGCCAAGCGGGTCGTCAGCGACGCCGCGGGAGTCGACTGTACGATTCAGGACGTGGTACGGGCGACGATCCGCGGTGTTCGGAATAGCGCGGACGCCGACGACGAGACGGTGTACCGTCTCAGTGCCGTTTTTGACGGTGAAATCGACAGCACAGCGCTCGGTGACGGGGCTGTCGCAGATGCCGTGGCCGCCGGAGACACTGACACACCCATCCGGTGGGACGAGGCGGCGGTCGCCGAGTTCGTTTAGATAACGCCGGTGACCGTCGCCGCCTCGATGGCGGCTTCCTCGCTCATTCCGTCCCCGAGAACCGTGTAACGGTCGCGTATCTGGTGAGCCGTAGTCAGCGCTTCGACAACTGTCTCGTCGTCGATGTCGAGCCCCGCCGCCGTCGTCGGTGCGCCGATTGCGGCCAGCGCGTCCCTGACGTCCTGCCACTGGCCGCTCGGGCCTGTGTGGAGGTACTCCGTCATAATCGCTCCCACACCGACCTGATGGCCGTGAAGGGCCCCGTCGGGCACAATCCGGTCTAGCTGGTGGGAGAACAGGTGTTCAGCGCCGCTCGCAGGCCGCGAAGAGCCGGCGATGGACATCGCGACGCCGGAGGAGACTAGCGCTTTGACGACAATCCAGGACGACTCTTCGAGCCCTTTTTTGATCGAGTCAGCGTTCTCGACGAGCATCTCGGCAGTCATCTGCGAAAGCGCGCCGGCGTACTCGGAGTAGTAGACGTTCTTGAGTCGATGTGCGAGCTCCCAGTCGCGGACGGCAGTGTAATTGGAGATGATATCGGCACAGCCAGCAGTCGTCAGCCGCCAGGGGGCTTCCATCAGCACTTCGGTGTCTGCGATGACCGCCAGTGGTGGTTCGGCGGCCACGCTGTGGCGCGTATCGCCCTCGGGGACCGAGCCCCGGCCCGAGACGATACCGTCGTGGCTCGCGGCTGTCGGGACCGAAACGAACCCAAGCCCCAGGTCGTCGGCCGCCATCTTCGTGATGTCGATGGCCTTCCCGCCGCCGACCCCCAGCAGAAAGCCCGCGTCGATATCCTCCGCGTGCTCGATAACCCGCTGGACGGCGTCGAAACTGGCCTCCTCAATGACGGTTTCGGAGGGATCGAATCCCTCGTCCTCGAACTGCGCGGCGACCTGTTTGCCGGCGACCTCGTGAGGGGTCGGACTGGAGACAATAAGCGGCCGACCGGTTAGATGGAGTTCACTGACGGCCTCGATGGTCCGGTCGAGGACGCCATGGCCGACCACGACGTTGCGCGGCAGGCGAATCCAGGTGGTTTTCTCGAACATAGTTCTCTGTTCTGGCCGCACGTGAAAACAGTTTAGGTGCAGGCTGTCAACCAGCGGCCGAGAGCGCGCCGGCGGCAAATATTTTCATAACTATCACACACCCTGTCGCGTTTCGAGTTGATAAAGTCACCGCGCGGGCGTGAGCAACGAGATCA